>JAFRLO010000018.1 GCA_017431165.1 Eggerthellaceae bacterium | reverse complement strand
CGGCGCCGCACGCGCGACGCCGCTCCTTGTTGAATGCGTTCCGTTCCGGATGGACGCTACTTGTCCATGATGATGACGCCCTTGATGATCTCGCCGGCGGCAGAGGCCTTGGCAACCTCATTGATCTCGGAGAACGGGAACTTCGTGATGATCTTGTCATACGGAAGCTTGCCTTCCTTGTAAAGCTCGGCAAGATACGGGATGAACGTCTTGGGATTGGACCAGCCCATGCTCACGCCGTACAGGGACTTCGAGCCCAGCTCGGACGGGAAATGCCACGAGTCGAGCCTGGATGCGCCAGCATTGACGCACTTGCCCAGGAAGCTGCCCGTGTGCAGCATCGTCAGGGCCATGGTGGCGTTGCCAGAGGTCTCGACCGCATTCTCGACGCCCTGCGGGCAGATTGCGCGGACGGCTTCCTCGAGGTTGTCGACTTCCTTGCGATTGATGACATGCGTGGCACCGAGCTCCTTAGCAAGCGCAAGCTTCTTCTCGCTACCACCGATTGCGATGATGGGGTCAGCGCCGCAGATCTTGGCTGCCATGAGGGCGGCCATGCCAACGGAACCGCAGCCGTAAACGGCAAAGCTCTGAGGAGAAGGATTCTCCTGCATCTTGAGAGTGTTCATGACGATGCCGCAACCAGTCTGGATGCCGCATGCGAGCGGACCGGCGATCTCGAGATCGAAGTCGGGATCGATGACCGCAGCCTGATTCGCCTTGCAGACCGCATATGTCGCGCACGAGCTCTGTGCGAAAAAGTCGTTCACTTCCTCGCCATCCTCGGTCTTAAGAGGCGTATAGCCGTCAAGCATACGACCGCCGAAGTTGACCTTCTTCCAATCGTCGCACGCATAGGGGCCCATCTCCTCGCAGTGCTTGCACTCGAAGCAAGCGCCGAAAGACATGACGACATGGTCGCCGACGGCGATATCCGTGACGGCCGAGCCGACCTTCTCGACGATGCCGGCGCCCTCATGACCGAGCACGATGGGCGTACGGACAGGGATGTGGCCGAGACGTGCATGCTCGTCGGTGCCGCACAAGCCGGAGGACACGACGCGAACGAGAATCTCGTCCTCGCGCGGATCGGCAATCTCAAGCTCTTTGAAAGTGAACGGAGCACCGTGCTCCTCGACTACCGCTGCTTTAATCTTCATGTTGCGTGCTCCTTTCGTTTGCACTTTATAGCTTTAACTGAAGCGGAGCGGCCTTTCAGCCACTCCGCATAATCGAAATGTTTTACTTGAGGTTGTAGGCAGCCATGTAGCCTGTTGAGGTTGCATGGGCGATACGACCAGCATGTTCGGCATCGCCAGCCACGATGATGTCAGGGAACGCAGCCTTGACGTCCTCGGGAACCGGGAGGCCACGCGTGCCGAGCGAGAGAACGAGGACATCGAACGTGGCCGTCACCTTTTCACCTGTGTCGACCTTCTCGAAGTCGGCTTCGCCCTCGCGGATCTCGATGAGCTTGTGACCCGGGAACAGACCCGCGCCCGTGGGCACGAGACGTCCCATGACGTCGATGAGAGTCTGGAAATGCATGCCAGGACCGATCTTTTCGGCCATCTCGTACACATCGACCGTGTTGCCCTTATCCTTCTCGGCAAGGAACTCGGCGGTCTCGATGCCCGTCATGCCGGAGCCGACAACGCATATCTTCTTGCCCAGAAGCATAACGTCACCCGAAAGAACCTGCGGCGGCGTTACGACGCAATCGAGGTTCACGCCAGGGATGGAGCCGGGCTTGACAGGAGCAGCACCAGCTGCCCAGATGACCGCGTAGGGCTCTTCAGCTTGGATGTTCTCGACCGTACCGGGAGTATCGAGCTTGATCTGCACGCCATGTTTTTCGCAGAAAGTGCGCTGGAAGCCCATGAGCCAATCGATGCGATACTTGAACGGTGCCTTGTCAGCATAGTTGAGTTGACCGCCCGTCTGGGCCTTCGCCTCGAGGATGACAGGCTTAAAGCCGCGCTCCGCAAGAACGTGCGCCGCCTCCATGCCCGAAGGACCTGCGCCGACAATGACGACCTTACGTCCGTCGCCGTCCTTGGCAGGCTTCCCAAGTTCGGCCTCGTGACCCGCACGCGGGTTAATCGAGCAACCGACGCCGTCGCCCATAAGGGTCTCCATGCAGTTAAGGCAGGAGATGCAACGACGAATCTCGTTGATGCGACCTTCCTTCGCCTTGGTGGGCCAATAAGGGTCTGCGAGGAACTGGCGGGCAGAGCCGACCATGTCGACGTAGCCCTCAGCGATGATCTTATCGCAATATGCAGGATCACGCAGTACGGAGCAGGCGATGACTGGAATGTTCACTGCTTCTTTGACGGCCTTTGCATTGCCGATCTTCCAGCCTTGCTCGAAACCGACCGGCTCCCATGCCCAGTTCATGGTCTCGTAGGTACCGGCGGAAACATCGATGGCATCGATGCCGTATTTCTCGAATTCCTTGGCGATCTTCACGCCCTCTTCGAGCGTGATGCCCACATCGCCAGCAGGCGTGCAACGCAGATACTCGTCTGCGCTGTAGCGGATAATCACAGGATAATCCGGAAGCACTGCACGGATGCCTTCCATGATCTCCTTGACGATGCGGCAGCGGTTCTCCGTGTTTCCGCCGTATTCGTCGGTGCGATGATTGCTGTATGGGCTTAAAAACTCGTTGATTAGATAACCGTGTGCGCCATGGAGCTCGACACCGTCGATGCCAGCCTTCTGTGCGCGAACCGTTGCGTCGACGAAGCACTGGATGACTTCGTGGATCTCATCAACTGTCATCGCGCGCGTAGGCGCATGGGTGAGAGCAGACTCCTGGCCGGACGGGGACAAGGTAAGCCCATCAGCCTCAGAGTAATACTCGCCCTGGTTGCCGGAATGATAGATCTCGATCATGACCGCGCCGCCCTCTGCGTGAACCGCATCGGCAAGCTTCTTGAGTTCGGGAATCGCATCATCGGTGGTGACGAGGAACTGGCGGGAGTTACCACCACCGCGCACGCCAATCGGACCGCCGGGCACGACCGGCATGCATTCGGTGAGAACTAAGCCGATTCCGCCTTTGGCGCGCTCGGCATAAAATGCGCTCTCACGGTCGGTGCATTTGCCGTTCTCATCGCAATACGAAAGGCCCATGGGCTCATTCACAATCCTGTTTTTTACCTCCAAGCTACCGATTTTTATCGGCTTGAAAAGATTGTCGAACATATGCGGTTCTACCTCCTTATCCCAATTGACCATAGATTAATGACCGAAAAATAGCCTTCTAAACGCTACATTTCATCATAGCATTTTGACTCACTGAATGGTATTCGTTTGCAGTCGCGATAATTGCGTTTTTCCAAGCCGCGACAATGGCAAATGGCTTTTCCCGAAAACAGCTTTCCGGACGAATCGGTTTCCTAGCCGCCTGAAACCACGGGGGTGATGACGACTTCGTCTTGTTCGGCAAGTTTGGTTGCCACACCGTCGAGATGCTCAATATAGCGGCCGCTTACCACAATGCTTACGTAGTCGCTTGCATCCGTACCGTCCTCGTTGAGGAGATACCGAAACTCAGGCCAGCGATCCTTCAACGCTTTCAGAAGCGACAAAACATCGTCTGGGGCAGGCATTTCACAGGATTTGCATCCGGTGATCTGCCGGTATGTTGCAACGAACTTGACGCGCATGAGAAATCTCCTAACAAAATCAGAGAGCACCTCGATACTTGCAAGAATGCCGTTACGCTCTAGGCAAAGTACGCGACACCGCCTTCGAAGATTGGCTGGAACGTATTCCCCGCAACGTTCTTATACAACCCGTCAGCAGCACGCTCGGAGTGACCCATCTTGCCCAGAACACGGCCATCAAGGCTCGTTATGCCTTCGATTGCCCAATCCGAACCGTTGGGATTCACATCCAAATCCATGGACGGCTGACCGTACTCGTCAACGTATTGCGTCGCTATCTGGCCCGCATAGGACAGCTGCCGTAACAAGCCTTCCGGTGCGGTGAAACGGCCTTCGCCATGGCTGATGGCAACCGTATGGATATCGCCCACGTTGCACAAGCTCAGCCACGGAGACACCGAGCTGGCGATGCGCGTACGCACAAGGCGGCTTTGATGACGACCGATGCTGTTGAACGTCAAGGTTGGATAGTTGGGCTCCATGTCGACGACATCGCCGAAGGGAACCAAGCCGAGCTTGACCAGCGCTTGGAATCCGTTGCAGATGCCCAGCATCAGACCCTCCCGCTCATGCAGTAAATCACGCACAGCATCTGTCACCCATGGAGAACGGAAGAACGCCGTGATCAGCTTGGCGGAACCATCGGGTTCATCGCCGCCGCTGAAGCCGCCGGGGATCATGATGATCTGGCTCTGCTTAATGGCATCGGCAAGCGCTTGCGTGCTTTCCGCAACCGCTTCAGGCGATAGGTTATTGATGACGAGCGTTGTCGGCAGTGCGCCTGCACGACGGAACGCACGCGCGGTGTCGTATTCGCAATTGGTTCCCGGGAACACGGGAATGATGACACGCGGCTTCGCGAAGTTCTCGCTGAAGACGAGCGGAGGCTGTGAATCGTATGTTTGCTGCTTGACCTCGTCGCCCGAGCCGCGATACGGGAACACGGGCTCGAGCTTGCTTTCCCATGCCTCCTGCAGCGCTGCAAGCTCGATAGCCTCACCAGCAATGGACCATTGATATGCTTCTGTCACGCTTCCCAACTCGATGACTTGCATGTTCGCAGTGCCTGTCACAGACAAAGCATCCTCGGGAAGCTCCACGATGAAGCTACCGTACGCTGGGCAGAACAGGCGCTCGGGGTCGAATGTCTCATCGAACGCGATACCAAGACCGTTGCCGACGCACATCTTGAACAGCGTCTCAGCCGCACAACCGTAGCCGATCGTTGCAATGGCGCGAACCGGCGCATCCTTGCCAGCTTCTTCCGCCTCGCCAGCTGCAGCCGTAAGCTCCTCAACAACACTAATCGCATCGAGCAGACCGTCCTTGCGCGGAATCAAGCCATCGTAGACAGGTTTCAGCGCCACGATGCGGCTTCCTGCACACTTGAATTCGGGCGACATCACGCGATGAATCGATCCGACTGCTGTGGCAAAGCTCACCAAAGTTGGCGGAACATCCAAATCCTCGAAGCTTCCGCTCATAGAATCCTTACCGCCGATGGAACCCACGCCCAAATCGACTTGCGCCATCAGGGAACCGAGCAGCGCGGCTGTAGGCTTGCCCCAGCGAGCAGGATCGGCACCGAGCTTCTCGAAGTATTCTTGGAAGGTTAGGTAAGCCTCGTGATGGTCAAAGCCAGCTGCTACAAGCTTGGCAACGCTTTCGACCACGGCGAGATACGCGCCCTGATACTGGTTCGCCGATGAAAGGTAAGGGTTGAAGCCCCAAGCCATGCCACTGCACGTGGTCGTCTCCCCATCGACGGGAAGCTTCGCGACCATCGCCATGGATGGTGTGAGCTGACGCTTGCCGCCAAAGGGCATGAGCACAGTTGCCGCGCCGATGGTAGAGTCGAAACGCTCCGAAAGGCCTTTGTTCGAGCATACGTTCAGATCACTGAGCACCGCTTCCAAACGCTCGGTCAGCGTATCGCCTTCCCACGAACGCTCATACGTGCCCTGCTCGCCGACCTTCACGGTCATGTGCTTCGGTGCACCATTGCTGCCAAGGAATGCACGGCTCACATCAACGATGGTATCACCAGCCCATTGCATCCGCACGCGCTCATCATCGGTTACTACGGCAACAGGCGTCGCTTCGAGGTTTTCCTCATGCGCCATAGCGATGAAGGCGTCGACATCTTGTGCCGCTAAAGCAACTGCCATGCGCTCTTGGCTCTCGGAAATCGCAAGCTCGGTACCATCGAGACCCTCGTATTTCTTGGGAACGCGATCGAGCTCGATCGAGAGGCCGTTCGCAAGCTCGCCGATGGCGACCGATACGCCACCCGCACCGAAATCATTGCAACGCTTTATCAACTTGCATGCGTCTTCGCGGCGGAACAGACGCTGTAGTTTGCGCTCTACGGGAGGATTGCCCTTCTGCACCTCGGCACCGCACGTAGCAAGGCTCGTCTTTTTATGGGCCTTCGAGGATCCCGTCGCGCCGCCGATGCCGTCACGGCCGGTACGTCCACCCAAAAGCACGACCACATCACCTGGTGCAGGTTCTTCGCGACGTACATGGCTTGCAGGCGTTGCGCCTACCACGGCACCGATTTCCATGCGCTTCGCCGCATAGCCTGGATGGTACAGCTCGTTGACCTGTCCCGTAGCAAGACCGATCTGATTGCCGTAGGATGAATAGCCCGCAGCTGCCGTCATGACCAGTTTGCGCTGCGGAAGCTTACCGGGAATCGTCTGGTCTACCGGTACGAGAGGATCGGCAGCGCCGGTCACGCGCATCGCCTGATACACATAGCTGCGTCCCGAAAGCGGATCGCGGATCGCGCCGCCGACGCAGGTTGCCGCACCACCAAATGGTTCGATCTCCGTCGGATGGTTATGCGTCTCGTTTTTGAACAGATACAACCAATCCTGCTCTTCTCCATCGACATCGCACTTGACCTTCACAGTGCAAGCATTGATCTCGTCGGACTCGTCGAGGTTCTTCAAAATGCCCTTTGCTTTCAGATATTTCGCACCGATAGTGCCCATGTCCATCAGGCACACGGGTTTCTCCTCACGGCCGAGCTCTTTGCGTAATTCGAGGTAACGCACAAACGCAGCGCACACCTGCTCGTCCTCGATGGCGATATCCTCAAGTTCGGTATTGAACGTAGTGTGACGGCAATGATCGGACCAGTACGTGTCGATCATCTTGATCTCTGTGATGGTAGGGTCGCGTTTCTCTTCCGTGAAATATTCTTGGCAGAACGTGATGTCAGCCAAATCCATCGCGAGCCCGCGCGCATCGATGAACGCGGAGAGCTCCTCGCTGGTCATCTCGCAAAAGCCATCGAGGATCTCGACTTTGTCGGGAACGACATATTCCATGGCAAGCGTATCGGGAAGATCAAGGCTTGCCTCTAGTGCTTCGACCGGATTGATGACATACGACTTCACTGCATCCACATCCTGCGCAGAAAGCTCACCCGAAAGCACGTACACGGTCGCACTTCGTACCAGCGGGCGCTCGCCGCAAGAAATCAATTGAATGCACTCGCTTGCTGAGTCTGCGCGTTGATCGAACTGACCTGGCAGATACTCCACCGCGAAAACCGCCTCATCGGTTAACTCGGGTAGTTCGCGCATAGAAACGTCGCTTTGCGGTTCGCTGAACACGGTATCGATGCACTGCTCGAACAACTCACTCGAGATACCCTCGACGTCATAGCGATTGATGAGCCTCACACCTGTAAGGCTTGCGATGCCGACTATGTCATGCAATTCGCCAGCGAGACCTTGCGCTGCCACATCGAAGCCTGGCCTTTTCTCCACATAGATCCGCGAAACCATCGTGCACTCTTCCCTTTCGCTTGTCGCTATACGAAACGCCCCGGTCAGCGATGGACCCACGAAATACTATCGTGCGATGCATCGCAAGCCGCAAAAAATGTCTATTCACACCCTATCACGAAAAGGGGCGCACCGCAGTGCGCCCTCGGTATCTTTCGCTGTTGTTTCGTTGGCGGAGTGCCGGCAAGCCCTACTTCCAGAATCGCCGGCTCTTCTTGGCAGGCTCTTCTTCCACAGGAGCAATCTCCTCGCCGCGAGCGACAGCCTCACGCTCCTTGGCGCGACGGGCGTTCTCCTCGGCCTTCTTCGTCTTTTCGAGCCTACGCTCGGCCTTGGTCTTCACAGCACCGATGCCATGCTCGGCCTCCCAACGCTTGCGCTCCTTGCGCACAGGGCCGAAATCGACGATCAGGGCAGCAATCAGGAAACCCCAACCTGCAAACAGGATGGCGTAGAAGAGGGGCTCATTCGACGTTTCGGTGAACCACGCTTGCCCAACGGCGACAATCACCATGAGGACTACCGCGATGCCGATGAGAACCCACCAGAGCTTACGCAGGTTCTTATAGCGCTCCGATGTCGGTTTCTCGTAGCGATAGCTGTTTTGCGGGTTCGATTCCTTCTTCTTTTTCTCTTCGGCCTTTGCTGCCTTCTTCTCAGCGCGCGTCTTCGGCTTACGCTCAGATTCCAGCACAACCGAAGAAGCGGCTTTGCTCTTCGGTTTCAGCGATGCCGCGCTCTTGCGGTAATACGTGCTCTTGTCCTTTTCAGACGAATCTTCGATCGGCTCTAGATCGAGTTTTTCACGAATGCCCATGTATGATTCTCCTTATGTGCAGCGCCCATGCGCTCTTGTATGTAATGAGTGCGTCCGAAAATTGTAGCGCAAGCGCACGACAATGTCAGCTGTGAATACGAGAATCGGAAAACTATCGGTTGGCGCGTTTTCCCAGCCTCCGCTGTTGACGCGCTGCCTCACGCTGCTGTGCTAACTCGCGCTCCTTGCTGTAAAGCGGCAGATGGATGATGAAGCGTGCGCCCTCATCCTTCTTGCCCTGCACTTCAACCCAACCACCGTGTCGATCGACAATCTCCTTGACCACCGAAAGGCCGATTCCCAAGCCACCGCTTTCGCGATTGCGTCCCGCTTCGGCACGCCAGAAACGAGAGAACACCATCTTGGCCTCTTCGGGCGTCAGACCGATGCCGGTATCCTGTACCATGATCGACGCCATAATCTCGCCCTTGTATACCTTGACGGTGATCATGCCGCCTTCAGGCGTATAGCGAACCGCATTCGAAATCAGATTCGCTGTCGCCTGCCTGATCATATCGGCATCGCCGCGCACGAGTACGTCGCTTTCTGCTTCGTAGACCATCTCAAGTCCCGAATCCACTACAAATGCCTCGTGTGCGCCGATGATGCTCGAGACCAGATCGCCGACATTGACGAGCTCGTTCTTCATGGGCGTCGAACGGTTCTCCAAACGCGAGAGTTTCAAAAGCGCATCGACAAGCCTGCTTAAGCGCTCGACTTCCGAATTAACTGTGGCAAGCCTCTCCTCGTCTGGCACGAATACGCCATCGATCATAGCTTCGACGGTCGAGCGGATCGCCATGAGGGGCGTGCGCAACTCATGGGCAACGTCAGTGGTGAGACGACGTTCGAGCTTCCTGTCCTTCTCGACCGATTCGGCCATGGCATCGAAAGTCTCTCCCAACTGCGAGATCTCATCATCGCCCTGCAAACCCGTTCGAGCAGTCAAATCACCGCTTCCTATGGCTTTTGCAGTTTGCGTCATGCGCTTGATCGGTCGCACTAGACTGCGCGCGAACAGAAAACCGATTCCCGATGCAAGCACGATGGCTAACACCGATGCGATAGCCATGGCTTGATAGGAGTTCTCTCGGAATGCAAGATCGGTCTGACGCAGCAGACCATCCGAACCATATACCCAAACCCGCACGAGGCCGACCGATTCGCCGTTTACCATGATGTCAGCCGTCGCAACGCTGTCAGGATCAGGCGGCGCGAGGGATCGGGCCGAACTTCCTTGCTCTGGGTTAACGACGTTCGTGGAGTCGTAACGGGTAGTACCCGAACTGTCGGCAACGACAATGCCGACGCCTGGATACGTCACGCCCACGTAAGCGGCAGCTGAAACCGTTTCCGTCGTCCATCCGCCTTCTTCGACATAGCGCTCCGCGATGCGAGCAGCTGTCGAATCGGCGGTTATTTGCATATTCTCACGCGTGTATGTTTGGAAATGCTGTTCCCACACGAACGCCAGAAATCCTGCCGCCACAAGTGCAGTCATCAAAGCGATAAGCGCGAATGAGCACGTCATTCGCGTGGTGTACGACAAGTTGCCCCACCACGACTTCATTTTGCCGTGCTGGCTCGACGCGGAATTGTCGGATTTCTTTCGTTTCATCATGTGCGATGGCTTACGCTTATCCAGCGGCGTTTTTCAGGTCACCCGCACGTAATGGATGCTAGGCGGTTTTCGAGGGATCCTCGAAACGATAGCCTACACCATGGACCGTATGCAACCAACGAGGATTACGCGGATTGTCGCCAATTTTCGCGCGCAGGTTCTTCACGTGAGAGTCGATTGTGCGCTCGTATCCTTCGAAATCGTACCCGAGCACCTTTTCGACTAACTCCATACGGGAATAGACACGTCCGGGATAACGCGAAAGCGTGGTCAACAGTTTGAACTCGCTTGCAGTCAAATCGACTTCCTTGCCGCTCACCATGACCTTATGACCAGAAACATCGATGGTCAGCTCGCCGAACTCAAGGACTTCGCGCTGAGGCTCCGAATCAGCATGCACGCGACGGAGCAGCGCACGGACACGTGCGACAAGCTCACGCGGGCTGAACGGTTTAATCAGATAGTCATCTGCACCAAGTTCAAGGCCGATAATGCGATCTTCCACTTCGCCCTTCGCGGTTAGCATGATTATCGGAACATCGGAATTATCGCGGATAGCACGGCAAACGCGCTCGCCTGGAACGCGTGGGAGCATCAAGTCGAGAATCACCAGATCGAAATGATGCTTGCCAAACTCCTCGAGTGCTTCCTGGCCATCGCCCACACCGGTGACCCAATAGTTCTCGCGCTCAAGATAGGCTGCAACCGCATCGCGGATGGCTTTCTCGTCTTCGACCAACAGAATCCTGCGTGTTCGTTGCTCATGTGCTTCTCCTTACCATTACCCATAAATGCAAAGTGTCTTGCTTTGGGACCGTATTCTGCGTTTATTGTATCAAATCAAAGTGCTCGCCCTTTTTTTGCACCTGAAATGACACAATATTCCCCTATGGCATCGAAAAAAAGCAAACATACCAGCTTCATATCAGGTAGAAAACGTCGCACCGCGCGTCTGCGTGCAGCCGTCAAAGCGCAAGAGAGCTCGCTTGACCAAGTCGCCGTTAACGTTCCGACAAAACTGGGTGACGTGGTGCTGACGAGACGCCATCTGCTTATCGGCGCCGCTGGTGTCGTAGCTGTCGCAGGCATAGGCGTTGGAAGCTCGGTTATCTCCAAGCAATTCGGCGATGAAGCCAGCCTCGACATCTTATCCGTTCCCAACGCATCGGTGACGTCCATGGCCGACTTCGAACAGGTCGATGCTGAAGAGTACATGTATTTAGATGCCGAGTATGAGCTCCCCTATGGAACGCTTTTGTGGGCAAACGGGTCAATGGCCGCTTGTCTGATCCCCGGTGATTCCGGCAGCCCCTTAAACCACCTTGGCGTCCTGTTCCTCTCGTCTGGCTACTGTCCCGTCGTACTCAACCAGGCAGTTGGGTCTTCCGATGGATTCGAGATCTTCGATGCGCGCGGAAGCGAAAACGGTCTCATCTGGACCGAGGTCAATATCATGGAAGGAACATGGCGCGTATACGCTGCCGTTCTTGATGATGACGTGCTTGGCGAACCTGTGCTGCTCGAAGAGGGAGATCGCGAATGGGAGACTCCGACGCTTGCTGCGGTAGGCCGCTATGTCTATTGGCAGTTGCTGCCGAGTCTTTCGGGAACGCACACCACAGAGCAGTCGTTGCTCAAAAAGGCCCAAATTGGCACGACGATCTCTTCGGTCGTTTACCAATCGACAGGTCGTATGGCTACCCCTCCGACCACGACCGCCGAAAGCGTCATCATCTCGCCGCGCGCCAATGCAGAAGGCATGTATTACCAACTCACGAACCTGCGGGCAAAAGATGACGCCGTCCTCGACACCATGGTCCTTCCCCAATCAATGAGGCCTCTGGAAATCGGGTACGGCACGAATGGCTTCAACTTCTCATTCGATGCTATCTATAACTATGGAGACGGCATCTCGAATCTCGGCACATACACACCACTTGAAAAGCGCGTACTCAAAGAACCCGCTGTCGAAGCGCCTTCCAATCAGCAAGAATCATCTTCGCGCTCAATCGAGGAAACGACCGCATCGCCACTGGCTTCCAAGGAATTCACTCCGAAATCCTACAGCGACTCCCCATGGTTCGCTCTGAACCGTACTCCGAGTGCGCCAGCCTGCTGGTGCGGAAATCTGTTCATGATCAAATCGACGCACGTCGTATGCGGCGTCAACATGGAGAACAAGCAGTACTTCACGCTCGACACGCACAGCGGATCGCCCGACTACGGCGATTACCTGGCAACCACGGGTATAAGCGATTACATCGTCACTTACACGAACATCGACGATAGACCCATCGATGGCGACCGCATGTACTGCACGCTCGTCAAGGTCTATGCACCCTATTAAGCAAACCCCGAAAGGAACAACGTCATGAGTTTGCTCGAACGTTCATCGGCATACTGGAAATTCGCGGGACAATGCGCCCAGTGCGGCTCATGCACGAAAGCGTGTTCCTCGCTAACGAATAACGACGTGACCCTCGGGCAGATCGCACAGATGATGCTCGCCGCCGAACGCGCCTCATCGACCAAAGAGGAGCTAGCTGCCGCCATCCGCGCAAACGAACGCCTTGTCAAAGCTGTTCGCGGCTGCTTCTTCTGCACTACCTGCAAGAACACCTGCTTCGCGCACAACGATGTATGCGATTTGATTTACAGCGCACGTGCCGATTTCCAGAACCTCGGTCTCATAGAACCTGATTCCTGGATTGGCGTGCAAGTCGACAAGGAATGGGATACGTTCACCGCATATCGCGCCATTTACGGCATTGGCTATCCTGACCAGATACGGCACGTCCTGACAACCACGCACGAACCTGAGTCCGATTGCGATATCGCGTTTTTCCCCGGATGTGCACTTACGGCATACGGGTCTGAGCTAACCGTTGAGATCTTCGATGCTATCCAGGAACTAGGTGGCAAAACGACGCTTATAGACCACTGCTGCGGGTCACCGCTCAAAAGCAACGGTTTCTACGACCGTGCAATCGCGTTGTGTGATTTGATTGCCGAAGAAATCACTTTCTCAGGCGCCAAGCAGCTTGTGTGCGTATGTCCCGGTTGTGCAAACGCCATGCGCACCACTTTCAAGCGAAACGGCATAACCGATGTCGAGATCATAAGCCTGCCGAAATTCCTCAACGATCACGGCTTTGAGCCGAAACAAAAACTGCCCGACGGCAAGATCTTCCTTTCGAAAGCATGCCAGGATCGTGATGGCAGCTATCTTGAGGAAACGAGCAAGCTGCTCGGCATCGATATGGACGAAGCTGCAATCTATCATGGTTGCTGCGGAGCAGGTGGCGCGGTGAGCTCCTATGACCCCGAACGACAGCAGAAGCGTACCGAAAAGAAGCTTTCGTTCGCAACTGACGATTCAACTGTCGTCTCGATGTGCCCCACATGCACCTATACATATGGTAGCTATCTGCTTGAAAAGCCTCGACCCATCAATAACAAGCACTATGCGGAGCTGCTCTTCGAGAATCAATTCGACTGAAAACCGTCAAAGACCAAGTGGATGGCATGTGGACGGGCGAATATGCCGTTTGGCTCGCGATGACGTTCCGTTATGCGCCCGAGATGAAGCAAGCATCGAGATAGCGGACAGGTTAGGTGAGACAATTGGATTTCAAGAACAACGAGCACGCATCCTTGTCGTCCGACCCGACCGTTGCCATCATCGGGTATGGTACCGCAGGCGTGAACGCATTGATCGCGCTCCGTACGCACGGATACGAGGGACATATCATCGTCTTCTCCGACACCGATACGCTTCCCTACAGCCCCATCCTGACTTCATACTATGCAGGCGGCATGAAACCGTATGAAGCGGTCTTCCCCTGGAGCCCAGAAGAACTCGATTCCCTTAAAGCCGAAGTTCACCTTGATTGTCCGGTCACCAAACTCGACCCAGAAGCGCATACCATCAGCACCCCCGAAGGTGATTTTGCCTATACCAAGTGCATCATCGCATCGGGAGCCAAAGCGCATTGCGCCGGATTCCCTCAATTCGAAGGCTTCTCGCCACTTGTTCTGCGCACTTTAGACGAAGCGGAACGCCTCAAGCAGGCGCTGCTCGACCCCGCTTGCAAGCGCATCCTCATAAGCGGCGCCTCTATGATCGCCCTCAAGGCCGCCGAAGCATGCCTGAATCGCGACATCGACACCACGCTTGTAGGCATGAATCCCCATGTACTCGACTTCAATGCATTCCCCGAAACGGCGATGCGCGTCGAGGCGGCTTTGCGCGACTATGGCATGACCTTACGGCTGGGCATGGTCATCAAAAAAGTGAGATTCGCTGACGATGCCGATGCAAAGAAGGGTCGCTTAGAGGTGACGTTTTCGAACGGAGATGTCGACTTCTTCGATAACATCATCGTTGCGCATGGCGTTCGCTCGAGTCTCGCGTTTCTAGAGAAAGATGCTCTTGAGCTCGACAGGGCCCTTGTCGTCGATGAGCATATGCGCACGAGCGACCCCGACATCTACGCCGCAGGAGATGTCGCCCAGGCGTTCGAGCTCACAAGTGGGGAAAAACGCATCGTCGGCATCTGGAAAAGCGCTGCTTTGCAAGGTGCATGCGCGGGAGAAGCGATTGCGGCAGAACTTGCAGGCAAAGGCATCCATGAGGCCGCGATATATCCTGGTGCGGTAGCAACGAACACGATCGTCATCCGCGATACGCTGTTCATCTCCGCTGGAACGCTTGAACTCAACGAAAAACGCCATACCGAATCACGAGAAATCGACGATATGCTCATCATGACCGTCATCGAAGAGGACGGCCAAGGAAATCGATATCTCGTAGGGTTCAATATCGCATGCGACCATGATGAGCGCGGAGGAGACGCGTACGATCTCGGAGCCATGCTCACTATGCAGATCGAGAAGGATAGCGAAAAGCGCTTTCCTCCCACTATTTAGGGGCCGCAGTCGCCGTTACAATCGATTTGAACAGAAGCGATACTCCGGACGCAGATGAATTCTCTTCGTCCCACGTATACGTGATCTCAATATCTCCCGTAGCTCCACGTTGCCGCGCCTTGCGTTCGGCATCCTTCTGCGCATGCAGGCAGGCAAGGTTCTCCGCCTCTTGGCGATCTTTGATGTACACCCGCTCGTCACCAAGCAACACCGCATAGCCCTTGATGCCGTTGGGGCCCCAGTCAGCTGCAACGATTACCGTAGATTGGGCAAGGATACGTGCCGAAATCGCGCCTATGGCATTCGCTACTTCAGCATGTTCGGGAATGATGCATTCGGTCCCCAAAGCAGCTGCCACATCAGGAAGGAAGATGTGCGTCGGCGCTCCGACGCCGATAAGCGGAGCGGTTGCGAGGAAATCGAGGCCGATCAGGGGCTTTTTCGTATTGAAGGGAACACGCCCGCTTTTCTTCACATAATCCCACTGCGTGTCAAACGCCTTCAAGACCTCGGCAGGCACGCCATTTGCGAACGCACGGGGGAATTGCCGTTCGAGTAGGATGCGTACGATGTTCAAATAGAGCTTGCGCTTCACGAGGTCATACACGTCATCGCATAATGCCGAAAGATGGAACACCTTCTGATCGGCCTTGCCATCAGCGCTCCGCTGCCACGTAGAATAACGCTCGATGACCTTGCATACGTAAGTTGCAGCGAGCTCGCTTGCATGCGTATCGAAAGCATCGAAGTCTCCGCGGATATGCATGATATCCGTAGGAGTCAACCCGCACCTCATGACGATGCCTTCCACTTCGAGGCGCTCAGCAATACGGCCGACACCAAGATCGTAAGGCTCGAAGTAGTGCTGGTCGCCGATAACCATCGGGCCGCCTCGGAGCACTTCGATAAGGCGTTTCTCGTTTTGCGAATAGTTATCGAGACATTGCGGGTCACGAGCAAGATACAGCACTTCGTACAGTTCGCGCCGCACCCACATTGCTGCATCGTCGAGTATCTTCTTGAACGAATCGCACAGCTCGGGCCAACGTGATGCAGCCATGCAAATCGGTTCGACGCGACGTTCGCTCAAATACAGTTCGTCGCTTCCGATTTTAACCGCGCTGTCTCCGCCAAGACCGAATGTATCGATATACACACCTGGAATCTGCGTGCGCCAGTTCCCGATGCGGATGCCTTTCGTCTTTATCGGCGCTCCCTGCTCGATAAGGGAGATATCAGTCGTCGTGCCGCCCATATCCACGATGAGCGCCGTATCGCAGCCTACCAAATGACAGCAGCCCTGCACGCTTGCCGCAGGACCACTCACCATTGTCTCGACTGGTGTTTGACGTGTTTGCTCCTCGCCCATAAGCGATCCATCACTTCGAACGATAGACACGGAAGCCGTCACACCGCGGTCACGCAGCGCACGCTTTACAGAATCGAGGAAGTCTTCGATGATGGGCAGAAGGCGCGCATTCAAGATCGCCGTTGCGCCTCGTTCCATCATGTTGAGCTTGTTCACGAGTTCGCTCGCCATGATGACGGGTACGTGATATCTCTCAGCGAGCGCTTTTTTGCCAGCACGCTCCACAACCGCACCGTTGCGCGCCGCGTTCATCTCGACGATGCCGAAGGCTTGCGCCTGCTTAAGCCATTCATCGTATTCTTCAAGGAACGCATCCCAATCAGGTTGGACGACCGAGCTTCCGTCGAACTCGCCTGTCACATCGATGCAAAGCACATCGTCATATGAGAAGCCATATCGTACGGGAGCCTCGATGCGATGGAGCACCGATTCATTCGTTCCCACGAGCACAAGCCGTGCGCGACCGCCTTTCCCCTCGACGCACGCATTGGTTGCAAGCGTCGTCGAAAGAACAACCTGGCGGGCCTCTGTCAGCAATTCAACGGGCAGGGAGTCAAGCGCCGCGCAGATTCCAACGGAAAGATCCTCTTTCGTTGTTCGAGCTTTGCCTTTAGCGATAACCTCTTTCGTGTCCATAT
Source organism: Eggerthellaceae bacterium (assembly GCA_017431165.1). Lineage (GTDB taxonomy): Bacteria > Actinomycetota > Coriobacteriia > Coriobacteriales > Eggerthellaceae > SIG42. The sequence continues at coordinate 38,263 of JAFRLO010000018.1, read as the reverse complement.
CGTATGCAACAGCATCCGTATACGTTCCACCCGTGTCGATACCGATTCCCATCATGTTTGTTTCTCGTTTTTCTCTACAGCGATCGCAACGCCGTACGGGCAGCGTCGAGCTCGTCGCTGTTTGTCGCGATAATGACTTTATCCCCCGGGAAGATGACCGATTCCGGTGTGTACAGTTCGGTATCGTCCTTCGTCGAGATGGCCACGATCAGGCAACCAGAAGGCAGTGGGACACTCGAGGCAAGCACGCCTTCCTTCTCGGAATGCTGGCGGAATCGTGGAATGGCAACTTCCGATAGCAGCACATTGCCATGCGAAAGTGAATTCACCGCGCTCATGGAGCCCAAAAGAGCTTCCTCCTCGATCAGGTTCGCGATTAGCACCGTTGACGAAACGCTTTCGATGCCGACCGAACGGAAGATGCGCATGTTCTGCGGACTGTTCACGCGTGCCACGCAACGGGGCACGTCGAACACGCGCTGCGCGATTTGGCACGCAACCAGATTGCTTTCATCCTGGCCTGTGGTCGCAACGAAAACCTCGGCTCGACGGACACCCGCGTCCTCTTGATAACGTGAGTCGCACCCATCGCCTTGAATGACCATGTAACGTCCTTCAAGCACGATGGAAAGGCGATCGGCCGTCCGCCTGTCTTTCTCGATGACGACAACTTCGTTTCCGCTTTTCAGGAGCACCGATGCAAGGTATTCTCCAACCTTGCCTCCACCAACGATTACGACATACATCTGTAGGATTCTCCTCTCGAAAGAACCTTACGCCGAAGCGTATCCGTTCGGATTCATCGATTGCCAACGCCAACTATCTTGGCACATGCGCGCCAAGTCGTACTCTGCAACCCAGCCCAACTCGTCGCGTGCTTTATCGCACGCCGCATAATTCTCCGCGATGTCGCCGGCACGGCGCGGCATGATCTTGTACGGCAACTCGTGCCCACATGCCTGCTCGAACGCATGGATTACATCGAGCACGCTCGATCCGCGACCAGTACCAAGATTGAAGATACCCACACCGCTGCGCATTCCGTCTTCTGCCTGAGCTCCTTGGACGGAGCCTATGCCTATCGCCTCGCCCGTACCAACACGTCCTGCCATCCAGTCAAGCGCAGCGACATGACCGCGCGCTAGATCGACTACGTGGATGTAGTCGCGCACACCCGTGCCATCAGGTGTCGGATAATCGTTGCCGAACACGCCGACGCACTCAAGCTTGCCAACTGCGACCTGTGCAACATACGGAAGAAGATTGTTGGGAATGCCCTTCGGGTCCTCGCCGATAAGACCGCTTTCATGCGCCCCGATCGGGTTGAAGTATCGCAAAAGCACTACATTCCATTCGGGATCGCCACCATACAGATCGCTTAAGATCTGCTCGAGCATGCTCTTGGTCTGCCCATACGGATTGGTTGGCGTATGTTTCGGGCAGCTTTCGGTAATGGGCACGAACTCCGGCTCGCCGTATACGGTAGCGCTCGAGCTGAACACGATGTTCTTCACATCGTGATTACGAGAGACGTCGCACAAAATAAGCGTGCCGGCGATATTGTTCCAATAGTATTCAAGCGGCTTGCGAACGCTTTCGCCAACCGCCTTGAACCCTGCGAAATGGATGATGGCGTCGATGGGGTTTTCGCTGAAAACGGTCTCGAGAGCATCCCTGTCAAGAATGCTCGCTTTCACAAAGCGCAACTGGTCTTCGCCCGCTCCCGTGATCTGACGGACACGATCGAGAGCCACGCTGCTCGAATTGCTCAAATCGTCAACGACCACAACGCGATAGCCGCGTTCAAGCAGCTCCACGACCGTATGACTGCCGATGAAACCGGCTCCACCGGTCACCAGGATGCAGCAATCTTCGGCAGCTTTCGCAAGACTACGATTCGCCATGACGACCTCCTTGGCTTTTCAGCCCTTACGCGCTTCCTTTGGCTCGGGCCCAACATGTGCTGAGATTATCGCACCTCGCCATTATGACTGAAAGAAAAAGGATGCGACATAGGAAATCTTGTCGCATCCATAATCGCGTCACACAGGCTTCTAGCTGGTAATCTATTCTTCAAGCCGATTCTAATAGAGGACCACGCCACCGAGCCATCCCCAACGGGGCGAAACGTTATACCAGCTTATCCATTCCGAAATCGGGGTTCTCGCGATATATCCGATGTTCTCCATCACGATACCGTCACCGATGTAGATGCCGACATGGCCATAGACCAAACCTGCCCATCCACCCTTTGGGTTCGTGCCGACCGCGACGATCATGCCCGGTTGCAGTTCCGAGAGATCGGAGCTATAGCACCAATTGGCATACATATCGTTCGCGTTACCGTTGAAACGTCCGACGCCCGCGTTGTTGAAAACGTAGGTTACCCATGCTGCACACAGGTTATAACCAGGGCTTCCCGTGGCATAGCATGCGGCGATGACGTCCGACAGCGAGCCTTCGCCGGTGACAACAAGATCGGGCGCTTCGTAGCCAAGCTCGGCATATGACATGTTATTCGCCCACGCATTGCGAGCCGCCGCCTCGGCAGCCGCACGAGCTGCGAGCTCGCGGTCATACTGCTCGGTCAGCTTCTTGACTTCCTCATCGAGGCCATCGAGGAGCGCTTGCGTTTCCGCTTGCTTCGCGGTCAGACTCTGCATCTGCTCTTCGAGTTGCGCGCTGAGCGTTTCCAGCTCTGCCATGTCGCTTTCGAGCTGCGCCTTGCGTTGGCTGAGCTCTTCTTTGATAGTGCGAACCTGCTCTATCAAAGACATTTTCTGTGCGTTGATACGCTCGACATATCGCCACATCGAGATAAAGGACTCGAACGATTGCGACGACATGAGCACATCGAGGAAGCCGACGGAATCGGACTTATAGCTCTCTACTGCGAAATCGGAGAGTTGCTGTTGGTGAACTGCGAGCTCCTTCTCCTTTTGGGCGATGAGTTCCTCTGCCTCGCGAATGCTTTCGCGAGTGGCATCGATCTTCTCCTGCGTTTCAGCTTGCTGCGCACTGATTGCAGAGCATTCGGCAATCAGGCTATCGAGTTGTGCCTGAACCTCATCGAACCGCTCTTTCGCGGCATTCAACTCGCTTTCCGTATCCGCATAAGCTGAATCAGCAACGGGAGCAATCGGCATCATGGAAACGATGAGGCTCAAAGACGCGACAAGACAGACCGCCGCAACGCGGATCTTAGAATATAGACTGCTTGTTCGTTCGGCGGGCATGCTGCAGTTTTTAGGTATGTGCCCCCGTGCGTGTGCCATCGGGTTCCTTCTGACAGAGCTTGTGGGTATGAAGTTGCCTGCTAGGATACCGCATGCGCACAAGCACGTTCAAGCAGCTCCACGGCATCCATAGAAACGCATTGTCAGCAAGAGGAGTTCGGGGCCGAAGGCACTTTGCTTTCAAGTTTGCGCACGCACAGAAGATAAGCGACGACCATGCCGGCGAGAGCGACTATCCAGCTTAGCGCGTACGCGATAAGCAGGCATTCGTACGTGTGCCAAACGGCGAATGCGGTGTATACCCATGCGATACGCAGGACGCAGATTCCCGCGATGCAGATGACGGCGGGGGTCATCGATTTCCCGTGGCCGCGCAAGGCTCCCGAATAGACCTCGATAAGGCCGCAAATGATCTCGAATGAAGTGACATAGTAGATTCGGATGTTCGAAAAACCAATGACTTCAGGGTCTGCCGAGAACAATCCGGAGAAGAACGATGCGAACACGACGATGAGCACGCTCACCACACCGACGATGATTATCAGTAAAAGAGCTGCCCATCGAACAATGCTGCGACAACGTGGATAGTTTTCCGCACCATGGTTCTGGCTGACAAAGGTCATTGCACCCTGACCGAATGCAGCGGAGATCATATAGCACATGATCTCCATGTTAAGCCCGGCAGTGCTACCCGCGACGACTTGAGAGCCGAGCTCGTTGAGCCCGACCTGGATGATCACGTTCGAAAGGGAGAACATCAAACCTTGGATGCCCGCAGGAACACCCAGCGCGAAAATCCTGACGAACAGGGGCCAATCGAAGCAAAGCTTCTTTAACTCAACGCGTACTTCGTCGGTCTCGCGGAAGAGAATCACGAGCAATGTGATGGAGCTTATTGCATTCGCGATAACCGTGGCCAATGCTACGCCGTCCGCATCCATGCCACAGCCAACGACGAACACGATATTTAAAACAACGTTGATCACGCCAGCGATAACGAGCACGATGAACGGCCGGCGCGTATCCCCTTTGCTACGCAGAATCGCCGACGTGAAGTTCAAAAGCATGATGAACGGCGCGCCGAGCAGATAGATCGTCAGATAGGTGTGCGCCATCTCGAAGATGTTCTCGGGGGTTTGCATCCAACCAAGCATCATATCGACGAGCAAGGGTCCGAGCACTCCGACGAGAATACCGCTAATGAGCGCTACGACAATGGATGTATGTACAGCGCGGCTAACGCCTTGCGCATCTTTCTTGCCGAGCAAGTTGGCAACCACAACGTTCGTACCTACCGAAAGCCCAACGAAGATATTGACGACCAAATTGGTCAACGGTGCGTTCACCCCAACAGCTGATAGGGCTTCACTGCTTGCAAAATGCCCAACTACCGCCATGTCAGCAGCATTGAACAGCTGCTGAAGGAGGTTCGTTGCCGCCAAAGGCAAGGCAAAGCGCAGCAAACCCTTCCAGATGTTGCCCTGGAGCATGTCGATCTGGTTTTTCCTGCGTTGCGTTTTTATGCGTTTTTCCACAATTTCGCAGCATAGCACGCTTGCGCAGGTCGGGAGCTCTACGCTTTTTTCGCGTAATTAACTGAATCGGTCTGTGCGCATCCTGCAAATTGGCTATGATATGCACGAGAACACGTTTTCGGATACGCGGGGAAAGGAGACGCTATGATTTGCGCAAATTGCGGAACAGAGATTCCCGACGAATCAATCTTGTGCCCGAACTGCGGAAGCGACCCCATCGCAACGGTCTCGGCCGTAGTCGAAGAACCTGCTCCGGCAAAGAGCACGAGCAGCCAAGCAACCATCAACTATTCTAAGCTCAGCAAGGCCCAATACAAAGATGCGAAGGCGGCGTACAAGGCTGCGCGCAAAGCCGCGGGCAAATCGCGCGTCCCGTTGGTCGTGCTTTGCGTCATTCTCGCCCTTGCGCTTGCAGTAGGCGGTGCAGTCGCTGCTTGGTTTTACCTCAATCCGAAGGTCGAGAACCTTACCAATGAGAACAAGGAGCTCCAAGCGCAGGTTGAGAAACTCACCACGGAAAACAAAGAGCTTTCCAATAAGATCGCAGAATACGAGAAGGGCAATAACGTTACGCCCTCCAATACCGATACGACCAACCCGCTGATCGGTTCATGGAAGGTTGATAGCTTCGAGAACACCACCATGAATCCGGCGTGCTACGGCGGAAAGGCCAAGCAGGCTTCGGTGCGCATCAACATCAAGGAAATCGATTCGACAAAGGGCACAATCCTTGCCGACCTGTCCGTTGTATACCACGGCCACGAACGCAGCAAGCTGAAAGGCGATATGGACTCCTCTTCCGATGATGTCGTCCTCGAGTTCACCAACGTCGAAGGCACCTTTGCGGACGATGCGTTCACGTTCGAGCTTCCTGTTGACAGCAAGTACGGGAACAACTCCGGCATCGTGGTTTCCGGTCTTTTGACAACCTCCGACGCAAGCGGCGCGTTGGGGAACTCGGCGAGCTCCTCATTCCAGCTTTCGGTCAAGAGCTACTATCAATCATTGACCAACGCCACCACCGATACGTACATCATGAAGAACTAGCGAATAAGAATTGCGAATGACAGCATCAACCAACACGCTAACTCGCCAGGCGCTTTCTCGAAAGCGCCTGGTTCTTTTAGTGCTGGGCATGATCTGCCTGTTGTTCATCGGCCTGATTTACGGCTATTCGATGTTCGTCTTGCCCATGAGAGAAGACTTCGGGCTTGATGACATCGGACCTGTCTTCTACATAATGATGGTTGCGTTCTGCATCGGCACCTTAAGCTGTTCATTTATGCTCAAGCGCTTTGCGCCTCGAATCATGATGATCGTTGCAGCCATCCTGTTCGCTATCGCTTTCTGCACGACAGGATTACTCGGGGAGCGCGTGGGTGTTTCCGTATTATATGTGAGCTATGCCGTTCTCGGCGGGCTTGCATCAGGAGCAGGATACACCGCCGTTGTCGGCACCATCGTTCCATGGTTTCCTGATAGAACAGGTCTCGCATCGGGCCTTTTGCTGCTCGGATTCGGCATTTCAAGCCTTTTGCTCGGTAACATCGTCCTCTTCATGCGTTCCATTACGGGCAACATCGGCACTGTGTTCGTCGGTGTTGGCATTGCAGGCGCTGTGCTTTCGTTCTTGCTATCAACACTGCTTACGCATCCGCCAAAGAACATCGCGCAAATCATGGCGACAGGCTCAGCCGATGGACCCGAACCATCCATCGCTTCTCCTTCGGAGGCGAACGGATCGACTGCGAACATCGCCAGTGATGAGGAGCGCTACGATCCTTCGGTCCGTTTCGAGAACGACAACGTTCTAAAGACGCCTATCTTCTTAATCTACTTCGTGGCATATACCCTTGCTTCCGTCATGGGCCTTGGCGTCATCGGCTCGATTGCCAGCGATGGCATGATGCTCGGCCTAAGCGAACTGTTCTCCTCCACGCTCGTCGGTCTCGTTGCCCTGAGCAATGGGCTGATCCGCATTGTCTTAGGAGCTATCATCGACCGCAAGGGCGTTCCGTTCACCTACATCCTCGAGGCAATAGTCACCCTGCTCGGCATGCTGTGCATCCTCGCTTCGTTCATCTTCGGCCTTCCTACGCTGTATGTGATTGGCGCACTCTCATCCATCGTCATCTACAACCCAGTACTCTCGTCGGCATTCGTTCGCCTGCGTTTCGGAGCGAAGCGCTATCCCATTAACCTGGCGATCGTCAATTTCTGCGTTTTACCTGCCGCGCTGATCAACATCGTGGTTTCAAGCATCCTCGGCCCCGATGCGCGCTTCGAGTTCTTCGTCATCGCGGCAATCAACCTCGGATGCGTGTTTATCGTGTCCTTGATTTTCAAGAAACTCTGGGCGAAGGACTTCGCGGGCATCGATTCCGTGAAAAAGTAGGGGGCTGTTGCGGTTGGGCCGCGCTTGCCTCATCTAAAATGCTGTGCCTCAAGCGGACGTTAGGACTGAGCCATCTCCTGCTTGGATTCTGAGCTCTGCATGATCTTCGGAAGGATGTAACCCTCTTTGCGCCAGCGGAGAAGCTTGCGCAGCTCGATAACCACGAAGACCGCAGTGACGATCACGGAACATAAATCGGCAGCGGGAACGCATGCGGCAACGCCATACAATCCGTCCACGCCGAACAGCTCGATGGCAAGATTCGGAATGATGAAATAGAACGGGATCAAGAAGATGACCTGGCGGGTCAACACCAGGATCGCCGACTTCAACGGCTGACCGCTTGCTTGGAAATAATTCGAACCAACCGCTTGGAAACCAACCAGCGGAAACATCACGGTGTAGATGAGCAAGGCGATGTTGGAAAACTCCTCCAGCTCACCCGTAACACCGAACAGCACCACGATAGGATTCGAGAAAAGACGCGTTATGAGCAGCCAGAACGCGCCCATGATCACTGCAGTGATGACCGTGATCTTATAAGTCCTCAGTACGCGATTCCAATTCGATGCACCGTAGTTGAAACCGAACAGCGGTTGCGCACCCATCGTCAGGCCGATGAACGGGGAGAATGCGAACCATGATACTTTCTGCGCCACACCGAGCGATGCGAGCGCACCCTGCACGCCAATGGGACTTAACGCTCCATAGTAGCCGGCAACTTGATTGAAAACGATGTTGACGACCGTCGAGGCAACTTGCATGCAGAACGGCGCAAGACCCAAAGTGAGTATTTTGAGCATGAGGCGCAGGTTCGGTTTGCAGCAACGCCAACGCAATTTGAAGGGCGTGTTCTTGTTGGCTGTGAAGAACCAGATGACGGGCACCATGCCGATGGCTTGCCCGCAAATGTTAGCCCATGCGCTTCCTGCAACGCCCCAATCCAGGACCAGCACGAACCAGTAGTTGAACACAATGCACATGATTGTGCCGACTACCGAGGTCATCAGCGAGAAAACTGGGCGTCCTGCAGTCCTGATGAAGTGGCTCAAACCCCAACCTACCGATTGGAAGGCGAAGAAGATGCAGGAAACCTGAACGAAGACCTTCGTCTTGTCCCAGAGGATGTCAGGAGTGCCGATGATCGTCAGCACTGGATCGATGAACACGATGGCCATAACAGCGATAACGGCCGAGATAGCAAAAAGAAGCACGGCCGAATTGCCAAGCGTGCGTTCAACTTCCTCCCTATCACCCTGCCCAAGCTGAATGGCAGCAAGGGAATTGCCACCTTGACCGGCAATCATCGAGCACGCGATGAGAACGGTCATCACTGGAAGTGCAAGGGTGGTAACCGCAACGCCCGATCCATCGGGAAGCGCTTGACCGAGAAAGGCGGTATCGATCAGGTTGTACAGCGAGCTGAACACCATGCTGATGACGCCTGGAATGGAAAACTCAACAAGCAGTTTACCGATCGAATCCCGACCAAGGCGCGTCGGATCATCCTTGCGAGCTTTCCGTGCAGCGCGCGAGTTGACAGGTGCAGCCGGAGCAGAAACGCCCTCGGATCCACCAGCCGTCAAAGGAGCGTCGTTCAGCGGCGCTTCATTAAGCGCAGCCATAGACTCCTCGATGTTTTTTCGAGCCTGCTCGGACATATATGCTCGGTTTCTATTAAAACTACTTAACAGTAAGGGCGTCGGCCACCTTGCGCGCCGCCGCCGTAATGCTCAAATCGTTAACGTCGATGGTGACATCAGCGTACTTCTCATACAGCGGGCGGCGTTCATCGTACAGCTCGCGCATGCTCATGCCCATTCCGCCCTTTAGTACCACGCCGCGCTCGCTGAAATCACTCAGGCGGGCAACCAGCGTCTCGTACGATATCTTCAGATATACCACGGTGCCAATGGTCTTAAGATGATTCATGGCTGCTTCGGAGTAAACGGCACTGCCACCCGTTGCGATAATGGTGTTCTCGGCGGTAATCTCGCTTAAGATCTGATTCTCGACCTCGATAAAGCCGTCAGGGCCAAGCGAATCGATAATCTTCTGCAACGTCTTGTCGCACTGATTCTGAATGATCAGGTCGGCATCGATGAACGATTTATTCATGATCTTCGCTAATACGATACCAAGCGTCGATTTACCTGCTCCCGGCATGCCGATGAGGATGATGTTTTGATTCTGCACACCCGTATTCGTCATGAGAACAACTCACTTCTCTATCAATGGTTTCATTTTCTCGGGAAAAACTTCGCTGACCACTATAGCAACAAATACCAAAACGAACCCCACAATCAGGCGAATGCTGATTAGCTCGCCATAGATGAGCACCGAAAACAGGACCCCGAACACGGCCTCGAGGCTGAGCAGCAGCGACGCCTGCGCCGGCGGCACATGCGCCTGGGCCACATTTTGGAACAACAGGGCGGCGCACGACGCGAAGACGATGAGGTACACCATCTCCCCGATGAAGCCGCCCGTTATCGATGACAAAGCGGGAAGAGGCTCGATAACAAGCCCGATGAGCGTGCCCCATATGCCCATGGCGAAGAACTGGTACACGGTGAGCACCACCATATCGCGCCCCTCGGAGAATTTCGCAACGTAGATCATGTGCACGGCGAACCATACCGCACCGACGAGCGTCATCAAGTCGCCGTAACCCGCCGTCAGATCGCTATCGAGCGAGACGAAACCGATACCCGCAAGGCAGAGCACTGCTGCAACGAGGTTGTGGATGCCGGGGCGTCTGCGTGCGATGATCCACCATCCGAACGGCACAAGCACGACATATATCGCTGTAAGAAACGCGTTCTTTCCAGGCGTGGTATTCGCGACGCCGATGGTCTGGAACCAGAACGCCAGGAACAGCAAGGTGCCCAGAATCGCACCCCGCACCAGCATATCGCGGCAAAATGCGGCACGTACTCGCTTGAAGAACACGGCCCCGAGCAGCACGCCTGCGCACAGGAAGCGAACCCCGATGAGCTGCGCAGGTGGAATCACCTGGACAGAATCCTTCATGATGACGAAGCTCAAGCCCCAGATGACAGGGGCGAGCACGAGCATCAGCCGGTAACCCGCCGGCGGAATCTCCCTATGTACGCGCATGCGTTCCACGGAGCTTTCCGACTCCTGTCGTCAATCGGTTGTCGTTACGTACGTTCTGCGGTCACATCGCGGACAGAGCGGCGAATTACTTAACGTCGCCCTGCACGGGCACGAACGAGGCATCTGCCATCTGCACGAGCGTTTCGTACGTTGCACCGTCTTCCATGCCCAGGTTGTACAGGATTCCCGGCACTGCGTCGATCCACGTGATGAAGCCCGTTTTACCCGAAACGAAGCAAATCGCCGCGCGATCCTTCACGATCTGCGTGCCGATGGACTCCCACTTGTAATTCAAGCCTGAGATGTTGATATCGGCATAGGAAGCCTGATCGCTCTTGGCCTTCTCCATATCGATGGAAAGATCCGTCAGGTTAGTCATCTGAGCACGCAAAAACGCCTTCTTGCCGTCAAGTGTGAAGCGCATCTCGGCGATGGGCTTCTCAGTCTTGTAGACGAAGTACTGCACGTCGGTCGCACCCTCGGGAGTAGGCAGGGCGATGCCCGTTGCGTCGATGATACCCTGTGCTGAGCTTGCCTCCATCGGATTCGGGATCTGCTGGCCGCCCGTCTTCTGACCCTGCGACGAGCTGCAGGCTGCCAGGCAACCGGCCATCATAAGAACAGCGAGTACAATTGCGAAACGTTTCATAGGTCGTCCTTTCTTCTGGATGGAACCTGGATATACGAATTGATAAGCGAGCGTTTCGTGTCAGGACGATTGTATTTCAAAACACACTTCCTGATAACCCCTTGCTGAACGCGCGGCGGCATTGCTGGATGCATGGTGTTTTCAAGCGTGCAGCTAGCCCTTTCTCACCCGTTGCGGGCAGCCCGTTTAGCTTGTAAGTTACACCTGCAAACGTTATATTGAAAGGTAGCGTTTTTCTGAGATGAAACGCCAAAAATAGGCATGGGAATACAGGGAAGCAGGTGCAAATCCTGCGCAGTGCCGCTACTGTGAGACCCGCCAGGTCAAGCCAGATCGCTGCTCCTACTGCGGAAGCATGCTGCTACGAGCCATAGCACATGCTTGGTGCCGTCAGATCGCTTCAAAAATCGTAAGCGACCGACAGATGCCCCTCTTTCCGTTCCCCCTTTGCCTAACAGTTTGCAGCGTGCTGCTATGCATATCAGGACGAGTAGATAGAAAGAGTCATTATGAAGAGAATCGCCGCGCTATTGATTGCTTCGATGCTCGTATTCGGAGCGTTGTTCGCCATTTCTGGCTGCTCCTCAAGTTCGTCGAACGTGAAAGTCGAAAACGGCATCGCCGCACATGGCACCTATTCAGTTGCCGTAACGCTCGAGGGCGGAACTGGTAAGGCTACCATCAAATCTCCCGTAAAGCTCAAATCTGAAAATGGAACGATGGTGGCAACCGTTGTTTGGAGCAGCAGCAGCTATGACCTGATGATTGTCGATGGCAAAGAACTCAAGCCGACTACCACTGATGGCGGCTCCACTTTCGAAGTACCGATAAGCGCACTTGATACACCCATTGCGGTCCAGGCGGAAACAACCGCGATGAGCCAACCGCACCTCATCGACTACAAGCTTACATTTGACTCGAAATCGTTGAAAGCCGCATAAGATACATGGCATTTGAGGAATACACCTACTCAGGCACGGAGCGGCTCCGACGCGGATATACCACCGGCACGTGCGCTACGCTGGCTGCTAAGGCTGGCGCTATAGCATTGCTGACGGGCAAGGCCCCCTTAACCGTATCGGTTATGACCCCTGCAGGTATCGAGGTGACTGTCGAGCCGACTTCAGTCAGCTTGTCGGCCGACGAAGCAACCTTCGGCGTTATAAAGGATGCAGGCGATGACTACGATGTCACGAACGGCGCTGAAGTACGCTGCACCGTGCGGTTCATCGAATCAGGCATTGATATCGATGGGGGATCGGGTGTTGGTCGCGTAACGGCAAAGGGCCTTGACCAGCCTCCGGGAAATGCTGCGATCAATTCAGGTTCTCGAAAGCAAATCCAAGCCGCCGTTCAAGAATGCCTTGACATGTACGATTGCCTTAAGGGTATCAGCGTGCTTGTGGAAGTGGTCAACGGAGAGGAAATCGCCAAGAAAACGTTCAATCCTTCCATCGGCATTGAGGGAGGCATTTCCATCATCGGCACAACCGGCATCGTAGAGCCGCGCAGCCTGAAGGCCTTGAAAGATGCGCTCGATGTTGAGATTCGCTATCAAGCGGCACAGGGACATAAAGACGTTATCGTGACACCGGGCAACTACGGCGAGTCGTTCTCTCTTTCACTCGAGCTTCCGCCTAACATGCCTTTGATCAAATGCGCGAATTTCATCGGAGAAACACTGGATTGCATCGCGGTCAACGGTTTCGAGAATGTTCTGCTTATCGGCCATATCGGAAAGCTTGTCAAGGTTGCAGGCAGCATCATGGACACGCATTCGCGCATGGCAGATTGCAGACGCGAGATATTCGCAGCACATGCAGCATGGTGCGGGGCATCTACCGAAACCATCCACGAACTGTTCGAATCGATGACGACCGATGCTTGCATCAAGATACTTGATGACGTGAATCTGCGTGACCAGGTGATCGATCGTATAGCCCGCGCCGTGCAAGGAGCCGTCGATCGCCGTGTCGGAGAGTTCGTCCGAATAGGCGTAATCATCTTCTCGAACGTTTACGGGCTTTTGGCTGTCACGCCCGAAGCTCAGACGATAATCAACGATTGGAATGCAAACAGCATCGAAGATGCCGACGAAAGAAAGGTGAACCAGTGATTGATTTCGTAGGCGCAGGAAGCGGTGCCGCTGACCTCATCACCGTAAGGGGAAAGACCTTACTCGAGCAGGCGGATGTCATCATCTATGCGGGAAGCTTGGTTAATCCAGCGCTGCTCGACTATGCGAAACCCGATTGCATAATCTACAACAGCGCGAAGATGACGCTCGAAGAAGTGCTCGACGTGATGATCGATGCCGAAGCGCAGGGAAAACACACCGTGCGCTTGCATACGGGCGACCCATGCCTGTATGGCGCTATACGCGAGCAGATGAATGTACTTGACGAAAAAGGGATCTCTTACGCATATACGCCAGGCGTTTCGAGCTTCTGCGGTGCAGCGGCTGCACTCAAAGCGGAGTACACGCTGCCGAATGTCTCGCAAAGCGTCATCATCACGCGCATGGAAGGCCGTACGCCCGTCCCCGAAGGCGAGGCAATGAGGAAGATGGCGAGCCACGGTTGCTCGATGGTCATCTTCCTTTCGGCAAGCCTGCTCGATGCCTTGCAGGAAGAGCTCATCGCGGGAGGCGCATATTCCGCAGATACACCGGCCGCGCTAGTGTACAAGGCAACATGGCCCGATGAGCGCGTCGCCCACTGCACGGTAGGCACGATTGCACAAACCGCACGTGAGAACAACATGACCAAGACCACCCTCGTATGCGTAGGCGGCTTCCTCGGCTCCGAATACGATCGTTCGAAACTCTACGATCCTACCTTCTCGACGGGATTCCGTGCAGCGAGCAGCCATGCAGCTGCAAGCGTCAGCAATGCAGACACGACCGACAAGGACTAAGCATATGTCGGACATCCGCCTCATAGCGTTCACCCAAAAAGGACTCGATCTCTCCGAGCGAATCGCCGACGGCCTTGCATCCGCTGGGGATGTCGCTTCGTGCACGAAAGGCTTTGGCGAAGGCAAGGTCAATCACCGCGACTGGACTGCAAAAGCATTCTCTGAGGCGGATGCGCTCGTGTTCGTTTCGGCAACGGGCATCGCCGTCAGAAGCATCGCTTCTCATGTTGTGGCAAAAGATCAAGATCCGGCCGTCATCGTGATAGACGAAGGCGCCAACTATTGCATCCCGCTTTTGAGCGGACATATAGGCGGCGCAAACGCTCTCGCGAAACGTATTTGCGCTATCACGGGCGCCTCATTCGCCGTCACAACCGCATCGGACGTAAACGGTGTATTCTCGGTCGATACCTGGGCAACCGAGCAAGGTCTCAAGGTGCTCAACACGCCTGCCATCAAAAGAGTGACCTCTCGCCTTCTCGCAGGCGAGACGGTATCGTTCGAAAGCGAGCTTCCCATCGTTGGCATGCTACCTCAAGGCGTTGAAGCCACGTACGGCGATATGGATGCCGACATCCATATCGGCATCCATCCGAGCACGATGGGGCTGAACCTCATCCCCCGCATCGCCATCGTTGGCATCGGCTGTCGAAAAGGTACCGAGCAGGCGCGCATCTCGGCCGCTTTCTCAACGTTTTTGAACGAGAACAATGTCGCTCGGGAAGCAGTCTGCGCCATCGCGAGCATCGATTTGAAGAAGGACGAACCGGGCCTTGTGGCGTTCGCGCAAGAGGCAGGCTTACCGTTCCAGACTTTCAACGAAACCGAGCTCAATGCCCTTGAGGGTCCATTCAGCTCTTCAGAATTCGTTCAAGGAATCACTGGCGTCGGCTGCGTCTGCGAACGCGCAAGCGTTGCAGCAGGAGGTACTCTCGCGATTCCGAAAACCGTTATCGATGGCATCACGTTCGCATTAGCAGTGAAACCATGCACGTTGAATTGGGGTGATTCGCCTATGAGCGGAACCTTGCATATCGTTGGACTCGGGCCGGGCAATGAGCGCTTCATGACCCAAGCAGCGATTGAGACCTTGAAAAACGCCGATATCATCTGCGGGTACCACGTTTATACAGCCCTGGCAAGCGCCGTTGTACCTGATACGCCCGTGTTCACCACGCCGATGCGCAAAGAAATCGATCGCTGTCGCGAGGCATTGCGCCTAGCAAGCGAAGGCAAAGATGTCGCAATGGTCTGCAGCGGCGATGCAGGCGTCTACGGCATGGCAGGACTTATCATGGAGCTCGCCCATGAGTTCGACCCCATCGAAATCGATGTGGTCTGCGGAGTTACGGCAGCGCTTTCGGGCGCAGCAGTCCTCGGCGCGCCTTTGACGAACGATTTCTGCACCATATCGCTCTCCGACCAGCTTACTCCGTGGGAAGAAATCGAAAAACGCCTGCATGCAGCTGGCGATGCGGATTTCTGCATCGCGCTTTATAACCCAATGAGCCATCATCGCCCGCTCCACTTGCAAAAGGCGTGCGATATCCTGCTTGAACATCGCGATCCGGAAACGGTTTGCGGCGTCGTTCGCCAAATCGGGCGTGATGATCAGTCTTTCTGGGTCGGAACGCTTGCCGAGTTGCGCGATTACGAATGCGATATGTTCTGCACCGCGTTCGTTGGCAATGCGAAAACGCGCGTCATCGACGGCAAGATGGTCACGCCTCGCGGTTACGAGAAGAAATCCGAGATGAGGTCGATGACCTGATGCAGGTACTTCTGTTCAGTGGCACCACCGAAGGTAAGGAGCTTGCGATCCGCTTGGCGAATGCAGGCGTCTACACCTACGTAAGCGTAGCAAGCGACGTCGGTGCGCGCAGCATGCCGACCGATGTCAGCGGGCTCGAAACCATCGTTGGACCATTGACCTATGAAGAAAAGTTAAAGCTGTTTGCAGACTTCGACGTGATCGTCGACGCAACTCACCCGTATGCAAAATCCATCAGCACGCATGTTAAAGAAGCCGCAGAGGCTTTAGGGAAACCGCTTATCCGGGTGGTGCGCGAACCGTCTGATTTAGCCGGATGTTTGGTTGCACCCACGCTCGAAGAAGCGATTGCGCTCATTGACGATGATGCCATCGTGCTGACAACCACAGGCAGCAAGCAAATCGGCGCTTACGCCGTACTGCCGCGATTTACCGAGCGTGTGTACGCGCGTGTGCTCAACGATGCAGCATCTGTCGATGCATGCCATGCGGCAGGTCTTGCCGATGATCACATCCTCGCTAAGCGCGGCCCGTTTTCGTTGCGGGACAACATCGATGACATCGAACACTACGGCATCACGGCTCTTGTCACGAAAGATAGCGGTGCGGCAGGCGGCTTCCCCGAAAAAGTCGAAGCGTGTCGAGAGTGCAATGTCACATGCATCGTCATCGCACGACCAGATGATTCGAATGACGGCTTTTACCCCGATGACGCGTTCGACGCGATAATGAATTCTAGGAGATTGCTATGGTGATTAAGATAGTCGGCATCGGCATGGGCAATACGGCAACAATGACCACGCAGGCAGCACAGGCCATTCAAGATGCCGACGTGCTCATTGGCGCTCAACGCATGCTTGAAAGCGCGCAAACCGCAAGGACGACTGCTGGCAAAGACGTCGCTATGGAGCTGAAAGCGATTTCGCCTAATGCCATCGTCAGCGCCATCGAATCGATTGGCGATGTAGGATGCTTTGCGATCTTATGCTCGGGTGATACGGGCTTCTACAGCTTGGCGACCAGCGTCATCCGAACCATCAATGAGCGCCTGCCACGTGCTGACATCGAGCTTATCCCCGGCATCACTACCGTACAATACTTCGCATCGAAGCTCGCCAAACCTTGGCAAAGCGTCGCACTTGCAAGTGCACACGGCAAAACGTGCAACGTGTTGGGTATGGTGCTTTCGCATGAGCAGGTATTCTTGCTCACGGGCGGCGAATTGACGCCGCAGACGATCATCGACGAGCTTGTCGGATGCGGTCTGGGATTCTGCGAAGTCGCTGTTGGTGAGCGCCTCTCGTATGAAGATGAGCGCATTACCACGGGAACTGCCGCTGAATTGATTGGGCATGGATTCGATTCTTTGTCCGCCATTTGGATTTCTCGCGGACAGTTATGCGATGACGAGGTTGCTGCGTATGCGGGCTTCCCCGGCATTCCCGATGATGCGTTCATCCGTGGGACCGTGCCGATGACAAAGCGCGTTATTCGCGCTCTGTGCACCTCCAAAATGCGCGTAGCAAACGATGATGTCGTATGGGATATCGGTGCAGGCACGGGCTCGGTGAGCATCGAGGCTGCATGCATGCAACCCTCCGCCCGCGTATATGCCATCGAATGCAAAGAGGAAGGCTGCACGCTTATCGAGCAGAACCGCGTGCGCTTTGGCGCGTTCAACGTCACCGTTGTGCGAGGTCGCGCACCTGAGGCTCTTAACGGTCTTCCCGCACCCGATGTCGCGTTCATCGGCGGAAGCACCGGAGGTCTTGCGCAGATCATCGATACGGTGCTTGCCGCGAACCGAAAGGCACGCATCGTCATCTCGGCCATCACGCTTGAAACCGTCGCGCAAACCCAGGCTCTGCTCGCCGACCTTGCCGAACACGGCATAATCGATGGCTATCAGGCAACCCAGATTTCGGTTGCCACATCTCGCGAAGCAGGTCGCTATCATCTCATGACCGCCGAGAACCCGATTTTCGTGTTCGAAACGCATGGGTCCGCCGCACTGAGCAGCCCATCGGAAGAAACGGATGCGTGAACTCGATGAGCCAGTGTTCAACACCCCGCATTCTGATCTCGGCCGTCTCGAGCGGCTCGGGAAAGACGACTATCACGAGTGGCTTGCTGCGCTGCCTTACGCGACGCGGCATGAAACTCGAAGCCTACAAATGCGGACCCGACTATATCGATCCTATGTTCCACAAGCGCGTGCTCGATACACCATGCCGCAACCTCGACCTTTTCTTCTCAACAGAAGATGAAGTGCGAACGCTTCTTGGCCAAAGCTCGCAAAGTGCTGATCTGGCCGTGCTTGAAGGCGTCATGGGCTTCTATGATGGATTAGGTGGTACAACGACACAGGCTAGCGCCTATCATGTGGCAAAAGCAACACAGACGCCTGTTGTCCTTATCGCGGATGGACGCGGCACCTCGCTTACGCTCGCTTCGGTAATCAAAGGCGTACAGGAGTTCCGCGAACAAAGCCATATCGCCGGCGTCATCGTCAACCGCTGTTCGAAAAGCGCCTTCTCCCTCATTTCACGCGCCGTTGAGACGGAGTGCAAAGTCCCCGTGCTCGGCTTCGTGCCGGTTGAGCACGACGCAGCACTTGAAAGCAGGCACTTGGGTCTTATCACCGCTGATGAAGTCACCGATTTGCAAGCGCGCATCGACAAGATGGCCGACCTGCTCGAGGACTCCGTGGATATCGACAGGTTTATCGCCATCGCGAGAGACGCTGAAGCGTTCGCATACGATCCCTTAGAGATCGAGCCTGTCGTTAAGAACGCACCCGTCATTGCAGTAGCCCATGACAACGCCTTCTGCTTCTACTACGAAGAAAGCCTCGAGCGGTTGCATCAACTCGGTGCAACGCTCGTCGATTTCTCCCCTTTGCATGACGACGAATTGCCAAAAGTTGCGGATGCCCTTTATCTAGGTGGCGGCTATCCTGAGCTGTATGCTGAACAGCTTTCCGCGAATGAATCGATGCGCTCATCGGTAAAGCGCGCTTACGAGACGGGCATGCCTATCTTCGCAGAATGCGGCGGTTTCCTCTATCTTAAGGAACGCCTTACCGACATGGATGGAGACGAGTGGCCACAGGCAGGCATCTTGCCGGGCGGCGCTCACTATACAGGCAAGCTCTCGCGCTTCGGATACATCGAACTTACAGCTCAACAGGCAGGTTTCGCCGCACAACCAGGCGAAACCTTCAGGGCACACGAATTCCATTATTACGACAGCGATGAGAACGGCACGGCATTCCATGCGCAGAAACCTCTTTCGAAACGCAACTGGGATTGCTGCTATTCGGACAGTCACCTATTTGCAGGTTTCCCGCATCTGTACCTGCCCGCCGCACCCCGTTTCGCAGAGAACTTCGTCCGAGCTGCCTCCGCATTCAAGGAGGCAAAAGAATAATGCGTCTCATCCTCGCGTGCATCGTTGGAGTCGCACTCGACTTCGTACTCGGAGAGCGCTTAAGCGCTATCTGTCCTGCTGTGCTTTTCGGCAAGCTCATCGCTGCACTCGAACCCGCGCTTCGCAAGCGCTTCCCCGCCACCAAGCAAGGCGAGCGGACCACTGGCATCCTTTTAGTGCTCATTGTGTGCACCATCGCCTTCGTCGTGCCCTGGGCGATTCTTTTGCTCTGTGGGTTGATTTGGGAATGGCTTCCTATCATCATCTCGGCATTCTGGCTCTACCAGATCGTTGCAACAAAAGGCTTGGCCGATGCTGGCATGACGGTCTACGATGCGCTCGCATCAGGCGACCTAGACGCCTCAAGGAAAGCCGTGAGCATGATCGTCGGCAGGGATACCGACCGATTGGATGAGGCGGGTGTCGTTCGCGGCACCGTCGAAACTATCGCAGAGAACACATCGGATGGCATCATCGCCCCCGTTTTCTGGTTCGTTATCGGCGGCGCTCCCCTTGCAATGCTCTACAAGGCCATAAACACGATGGATTCCATGATCGGCTATAAGAACGATCAATACCGGTACTTCGGGACATGCGCGGCGCTTCTGGACGATGTCGCCAATTGGATTCCCGCGCGGCTGAGCGCATTCGCCCTCATGTTCTCCGCCCTCTTCGTTAAAGACGCTGACGCATCGCGCGCCTTTAGAATCTGGCGTCGTGACCGCCGCAAATCCCCATCGCCGAACTCCGCTCAGACCGAAAGCGTTGTGGCTGGCGCACTCGGCGTGAAACTGCTTGGGCCTATGTATTACTTCGGCGTTCTGCATGAAAAGGAATTCATCGGGGATGAGGTGCGCGCCATCGAACCCGAAGACATTAAGCGGACCAACCACCTCATGTACGGCGCGGTCATCGCCTCCACGCTCGTGTTTTGCGCAATAAGGTTTGCATTGCTCTTCACTATCGGAGAGGGGGTGTTTTAGATGCTTGACCATGGTGGAGACATCCAGGGTTTCATCGATGAGTTCGGTTACGAACCTCTCGACTTCTCCGCAAACGTTTCGCCTCTAGGCCTTCCCGATGAAGTCGTGAAGGCAATCGAAGGATGTATAGCAGGCCTTGCTGCATACCCCGATCCGTTATGTCGCAAGCTGACCACCGCGCTTGGCGCGCATCATGGCATCGACCCTACGCACATCCTGTGCGGAAATGGTTGCTCAGACCTCATTTATCGTATCGCCCGCGTACTCGAACCGAAACGCGCCCTGCTCGCCGCTCCGACTTTCTCGGAATACGCAACAGCACTATCGCAGGTCAATTGCAATATCAAACACCATTTCCTGGCATCTGACACTGGTTATGCACTCGATGAATCCTTCATCGCTGCCATCACCGATGACATCGATGTGGTATTCATCTGCCAACCCAACAATCCATGCGGACTCATCACGCCACGCGACATAATCGAACGCGTATTGACTCGTTGCAATGAAATCGATGCTTGGCTCATTGTCGATGAATGCTTCATCGAATTCATCGACAACCCTACTGCCACGACTATGGAAACACGTTTTGCCGATGGCGAGAAACTCATCATCTTAAAAGCGTTCACGAAACTCTATGGCATGGCGGGTCTTCGTCTGGGATATCTACTATGCGCCGATACAACGCTTGTCGATCGGCTGCGCAGCGCCGAACAGCCCTGGGCCGTTTCGACTGTTGCGCAGACTGCTGGCATTGCGGCTCTTTCCAGCACGGGCTACGTGGAGAACCTCCGGGAGCTTGTACAGGTCGAGCGCGCGTTCATGAAGGAAAAACTCGCCCAACTCGGCATCCGTGCGCAAGGCGAAGCGAACTACCTGTTCTTCGAGCTTGACGATGGAGGAAAGCTCGTCTGTCGCTTAAGGCAACACGGCATCCTTATCCGCGACTGCTCGAATTTCCCTGGACTGAAGGCAGGCAGCTATCGCATCGCGATTCTCTCACATGAGAAGAATGAAAAGCTCATCGCAGCTTTAGAAGAAGCTTTGCAGGAGAAGTGATATGACGAAAGCGATCATGATACAAGGAACCACGTCCGATGCTGGCAAGAGCTATACGGTTGCCGCATTGTGCCGCATCCTTAAGCGCAGAGGCTTCTCGCCTGCGCCGTTCAAGAGCCAGAATATGGCCTTGAACAGCTTCATCACGCATGATGGCATGGAGATGGGTCGCGCACAGGTTATGCAGGCAGAGGCAGCGGGCATCGAGCCCGATGTGGCCATGAATCCGATTTTGCTCAAGCCGACTGGCGATACGGGTAGCCAGATCATCGTCAATGGACAGGTGCTCGACAATATGTCGGCTGTGGATTACTTCGCGTTCAAACACACCCTGAAACCTCAGATTCGTGCGGCATTCGAGAAGCTCGCAGAAACCCATGACATCATAGTCATCGAAGGAGCGGGATCCCCTGCGGAAATCAACCTGAAGAGCGATGACATCGTGAACATGGGCGTTGCGAAGATGTTCAACGCGCCCGTACTCATCGTGGGCGATATCGACCGTGGCGGCGTATTCGCAAGCCTGTTCGGCACCATCGCCTTGCTTGAAGAAGACGAGCGTGCGCTCGTCAAAGGAACGATCATCAACAAGTTCCGCGGCGATGAGTCGCTGCTTACGCCTGGTCTCGATAAGTTGGAAGAACTGTGTGGCGTACCGTGCCTCGGCGTCGTACCCTACCTGCGTCTCGACATCGATGACGAGGATTCCCTTTCCAGCCGCATCGTGCAGTACGAGGCAACACCTGGAAAAATCGACGTAGCGGTCATCAGGCTGCCGCACGTCAGCAATTTCACCGACCTCAATCCTCTCGAACGGTATCGTCAGGTATCGGTGCGTTATGTTGACAGGCTCAGTCGTCTCGGTCAGCCCGACCTTATCGTCATCCCCGGTGCGAAGAACACGCTGTACGACCTTGCGTGGCTCAAAGAGCAAGGCCTCGCCGATGCGATTTGCGCATGCGCATCTGCCGGCACCATCGTGCTCGGAATCTGCGGCGGCTATCAGATTCTCGGCAAAACCATCGATGACCCTGATGGGATGGAAGCTGGCGGTATGGCAGAAGGCCTCGGGCTTCTGCCGGTCACGACCGTTTTCACAACCGAGAAAACCCAGACACGCATCCATGCACGTACGCACGATTTCCCCGAACCGCTCTCCCCTCTTTCGGATACCACGCTTACCGGTTACGAGATCCACATGGGATCGACGACACTTGCCCCAGACGCGCAGGCGTTCGCGACCATCGTCGATGCGGCAACGGGCGAGGAAAAACTCGATGGATGCGTGAGCGGCAACATCATGGGCACCTACTGCCACGGATTGTTCGAAGACGGCAGCTTCGTTAAGGCGCTTATCTCCCTTCTTTGCGAGAAAACGGGCATAGCCGACGAAGGCTCACCGGAATTGAGTTTTGCAGATTACAAGGAATCACAATACGATGCGCTGGCCGATGCGGTCGAAGCTGCTTTGGACATGGATAAACTCATGCAGATCATCGAGGAGGGCATATGGAACGAATAGGAATGCTGAAAATCGAAAACGTGCTGCCGAACGACATCGAACGGCGGAGCATGCAGATCATCGATGAGGAACTGAGCGCGCTCGGCATCGCACTCGATCCTGCGCAGGCTCCGGTCATCAAGAGGTGCATCCACACATCCGCCGATTTTGACTACGCGCGTAACCTCGCGTTTTCGCCGCACGCCCTCGAAGCAGCGAATGAAGCCCTCAAGGCAGGCTGCACCATCGTTACCGATACGAAAATGGCCTATAGCGGCATCAGCAAGCCGACGCTTGCGAAGCTCGGCTGCCAAGCAGCATGCTTCATCGCCGATGAGGACGTTGCTTTGCGCGCGAAGGAATCGGGTTGCACACGTTCGACGATCTGCATGGACAAGGCCGCCGAAATCGATGGCGATGTAATCATCGCCATCGGCAATGCTCCCACCGCGCTCATCCGCGTTGCAGAGCTGATAGACGAAGGGACGCTCAAACCTAAACTGGTCATCGGTGCCCCCGTCGGCTTCGTGAACGTTGAGGTCAGCAAGGAGATCATCATGGAGAGAGACGTCGACTACATCGTCGCGCGCGGACGCAAAGGCGGCAGCAACATCGCAGCTTGCATTGTTAACGCCCTTCTTTATATCGCAACGGGAAGGAGCCTATAAGCACGTATGGCTAATGAACTCACAAAACAACAGCGGAAATCGCGTTCGATCATCGCATTCGTGATCTTGTTCGTGGCGCTGATCGCGTTCTTCATCGTCAATGTCATCGCGGGCAGCGTGAATATGTCGATGTCGGACATCCTAGCGGTTTTCACCGGAAGCGGCGACTCACTGTATTCCGATATCGTTCTGCAAATGCGCATCCCGCGCGCACTCGCCGCCGTCATTCTCGGCGGCGCATTGGCGCTTGCAGGCTATTTGCTGCAGACGTTCTTCCATAATCCTATCGCAGGTCCGTTCGTGCTTGGTATCTCGAGCGGCGCGAAACTCATCATCGCGATCTGCATGGTGTTCGCGCTGCAGGCTGGTATCAAGATGTCGTCCACGCTGATGATCGTCGCTGCCTTCTTCGGCGCGATGATGGCCATGGGCTTCGTCCTCGTGCTTTCGAAGCGCATCAAGGGACAAGGCATGCTGATCGTCGGCGGCGTGATGATCGGCTATATTTGCAGCGCTATCACCGAGCTCATCATCACGTTCGCGAACGACTCGGACATCGTGAACCTGCACAATTGGTCACTTGGCAGTTTCAGCGGCATCACGTGGAGCAACGTCAGCGTATCGTTCATCGTCGTTATGGCTGCCTCAATCGCCGTATTCATGCTGTCCAAGCCGATTTCGGCTTACCAACTCGGTGAGAATTATGCGGCCAACGTCGGCGTGAATGTTAAGGTGTTCCGCGCGCTGCTCGTGCTGCTTTCAAGCTTGCTCGCAGCATGCGTCACCGCGTTCGCCGGTCCGATTTCATTCGTCGGCATCGCAGTCCCGCAGCTGATTAAGGGCATGTTCAAAACCTCGAAACCCATTCTGATGATTCCCGCCTGCTTCCTGGGCGGCGGCGTGTTCTGCTTGTTCTGCGATCTCATCGCACGCATCGCGTTCGCACCGACGGAGCTCTCCATCTCCACGGTAACAGCAGTGTTCGGCGCGCCGGTCGTCATATGGGTGCTCATCCGTCGCCACAAGTCGAGGATGTAGGAGGTCTCCATGTCGAATGTATTCCTGAAAACCTCCTCCCTATCTGTTGGTTATGGCGAAAAGGTCATCATCGAAAACGTTGACATCAACATCGAGAAGGGCCAAATCGTCACCCTGATCGGCCCAAACGGCGCAGGCAAGTCAACTATCCTGAAGACCATCATCGGGCAGCTGCCCGCCATCTCCGGAAGCGCCGAACTCGACGGTGAGCCTCTTGATACGATTCCACGCAAGGAATTCGCGAAGAAGGTTTCGGTCCTTTTGACCGATCGCCCGAATCCTGAGCTTATGACCTGCGAAGACGTCGTTGCGATGGGCCGTTATCCTCACACGGGCGCACTCGGCATCTTAAACGATGACGATCAGCGCATCGTCGACGAGGCCATGGACCTCATCCATGTGACTGAGCTTCGCGACCGCGACTACATGGCCATTTCAGATGGTCAACGACAACGCGTGATGCTCGCACGCGCCATCTGCCAGGAGCCGGAACTCATGATCCTCGACGAGCCCACCTCGTTCTTGGACATCCGCTACAAGCTTGAGCTCCTCTCGACCCTGCAGGATCTGGCACGCTCCAAAGGCATGACCGTCCTGATGTCGCTGCATGAAATCGATTTAGCCGAACGCGTTTCTGACAAGATCGCCTGCATCGGCAACGGCAAGGTCGATCGCTTCGGTCCTCCGGAAGAGATCTTCACAGGCGACTACATCAAGCAGTTGTACGGCTTGACCGTGGGCTCCTACGACGAAGTGCTCGGACGCGTTGAACTGCCAGCCATCACCGGCAAACCTCAGTACTTCGTGACGGCAGGCAATGGGACCGGAACCAGGTTGTTCCGCTCGCTTCAACGTTTAGGCATTCCCTTTGCAACGGGCGTGCTCGCCGAAAACGACCTCGACTATCCCGTGGCGTGCTCGCTTGCTTCTGAAGTGGTCAGTGTTCCCGCCTTCCACAAAGCAGACGAAGCCTCTATCGCACGCGTGAGCAAGCTTTTGGATGAATGTCCCACCATTGTGTGCACGCTCAACCGCGAGCAGCTTGAAGAAAATGGATTATCAAGCCTTATTGAAAGGATGAATCTTGAAGAACCGTCGGAACAATAAGCTCCTGGCCGCCGCGCTTGCCGCGTGCATGATGCTGTGCGCGTTGGTTTTCGCAGGATGCGGCTCCTCGGGCTCTGGTTATTCAACCGATATCAGCAAGGAACTTACGCACGAGCGATCTGCTGAGATAACGAATGCAACGGGCTTTTCCATCGACTACTACAACGACGGTTACAAGCTCATCTCCATTGACAACGAAGGCCAATTCCTCGTCGTCCCCGAAGGCAAAACCGCACCGGGCGACCTGAAAGACGATATCGTCGTCATTCAACAACCGCTGAAGAACATCTATCTCGTCGCCACGGCGACCATGGACATGTTCCGCGCAATCGACGCACTCGATATGATCAAGATGACCGGCACGAAAGTCTCCGACTGGTACATCCCCGAAGCGGTTGAACGCATGGAAAGCGGACAGATCGTCTACGCGGGCAAGTACAGCATGCCTGACTACGAGGTCATCCTCTCCAATAACTGCGATCTTGCCATCGAGTCGGGCATGATTTATCACACACCCGATGTGAAAGAAGCACTTGAAGCCCGCGGTATCCCCGTTTTGGTCGACCAGTCGAGCTACGAGGGCGATCCTTTAGGGCGTGTCGAGTGGGTGAAGGTATACGGTGCCATTACAAATCACGAGGAAGAAGCGGATGCCGCATTCAATAAGCAAAAGCAACTGTTCGAGGAGGCAACCAGCAGCGGAAAGCTCGCGAACTCGCCCACCGTTGCGTTCTTCTATATCACCACAAGCGGTGCGGTTAGCGTACGCGTGGGAGATGACTACATCCCGATAATGATCGAGCTCGCAGGCGGCAAGTACGTGTATTCCGACTTGGTCAACGAGAATTCGAACGCATCGAGCAAGACACTGCAAATGGAGAATTTCTACGAGAAGGCAAAGAACGCCGATGTGCTCATCTACAATTCAACCATCGATAGCTTGATGGGTTCCTTGGACGACATGATCTCAAAGAGCGAGTTCCTGAGCAATTTCGATGCCGTGAAGGCAGGGCATGTGTGGATCACCTCGCAGAACATGTACCAAGACTCTATGGGATTCGGCAACTTCATCGTCGATGTCAAGAAGATCCTCGAGAACCCTGACATCAGCGATGATGAGCTCGTGTATCTTCGCAGATTGGTTTAGAAAGGCACAAGCGATGGCAGAAAAGCGATATCCGTTCTTCTCGAATACGGAGTGCGATAAGTTCCCGTGCCACGAGGGGGTTTCTCCGGAAGAATTCAACTGTGCATTCTGCTACTGTCCGCTCTACATGCTTGGTCCTGACTGCGGAGGCGATTACAAGTACCTCGAATCGGGCGTGAAAAGCTGCGTAGGCTGCTCCAAACCGCATCGGGGAACCGACGGCATCGACCTTGTGAAAGAACGCTGGACGCTCATTCAGGAAGCTAGCACAAAGAAATAAATCGAGGCTGCATATACTGCACGCTGCGACGAAATCGCGACTCTCAAACCTCCTTTAACGGAGCCTGACGCTGCATTACTCAAAGATTGCACTCATCTGTGCAAGAAGTTTGCATTTTATTGCTCTCAACAGGGGTTTTATGCGCCTTCGCATTGTCTCCTGCATAGGCGATGATATACTTAGAAAGCTTACAGGTGCTTTGAAGATTTCAATCTGAAAAGCTAAGAGGGAAGCGGGTGAGAATCCCGCACAGACTCGCTACTGTGATCGGAATGTACGTCTTCACGGAAAGCGCTTCGGCGACAGGTGCTTTCCAGCCACTGCAGAATCTGCGGGAAGGCGAGGACGCGCGACTCCCGTCAGTCAGGAAACCTGCCTGTAAGAAAAACGTATCGTATGGCCACGAGAACCTGGTCTGATGCCAACAGAGGGATTGCCGACAGTGTGTCTTCTGTCTTCAACTTCCCCGGTTGACTTCAGGCCCGTGGCGAAAGCTTACGGGCTTTTTAGGAAGGGGAATCATGAAGAAGAAGTATCTATTAGCGTGCGCATGCATCGCGATGGTGGCTGCTCTGGCATGCTGCCTTGCTGGATGCGGCAACTCCGATGAAGCCAAGGCCAAGAATGTTGGCAAACTCATCGACAAGATCTACGTGCAAGAGCGCACCAGCACCACCGATGCCGATTGCGAAGCCGCAAAGAAGGCTTGGGACGCTTTGACCGAGAAGCAGAAGGAAATGGTCACGGGCGAGAATGCCGATCCTGGTTACTTCGGCGACGACACCGGCGACGCTTCCGCTGACGATCCGCTGAACCAAGACGGAATCGGCGAGAAGGAAATCCTGGCCGTCAGCTTCGGCACCAGCTTCAACAATAGCCGCGTTGCCACGATCGGCGGCGTCGAGAAGGCCATCGCTGCCGCGTATCCGGATTGGTCCGTACGCCGCGCATTCACCGCGCAGATCATCATCAACCACATCCAGGCTCGTGACGGCGAGAAAATCGACAACGTCCAGCAGGCCATGGATCGCGCCGTCGCCAATGGCGTGAAGACCCTGGTCGTTCAGCCGACGCATCTGATGCATGGCGCTGAGTATGACGAGCTTAAAGCTGCCATCGACAAATACGCCGACAAGATGACCATCGTTTATGCTGAGCCGCTGCTCGGTGAAGTCGGTGCTGACGCTTCCGTCATCAATGACGATAAGAAGACTGTCGCCGAGGCCGTCGTTGCCGAGGCCGCTGCCCCCTCCGACACCGCTCTGGTGCTCCTGGGTCACGGCACCTCTCACACTGCTAACGTCACCTACAGCCAGATGCAGACCATGATGGATCAGCTCGGCTACAAGAACGTGTTCGTCGGCACCGTCGAGGGTGAGCCCGAAGGCACTGATGCCGCATCCATCATCGCTAAGGTGAAAGATGCTGGTTATAAGAACGTTATCCTGCGTCCGCTCATGGTTGTCGCTGGCGATCATGCAAACAACGATATGGCCGACCCTGATGACGAAGAGTCCTGGTTCAGGCAGTTCACCGGCTCTGGCGCGTTCGATGACGTTAAATGCCAAATCGCTGGTCTTGGCCAAATCGCAGCTGTGCAGCAGCTTTACGTTGCCCACACTGCGGCAGCTGTTGCTTCCCTCTAATCTCGGAAACGAGCTAATTATTGTCGCCTTTAATGCAGGAGCTTTCGACTAGAATAATCTGGTCGAAAGCTCCTTGTTTTTCGGAGGAAGAGAATGAAGAAATATCTTGCAATTTGCACTGTTATGCTCATGTTGGCAGCATGCGTTGCCCTCGCAGCTTGTTCAGGCGGAGCTAAAAGCGGCGGCGTCACCGTCGATTGCCCGCTGGAGAATGGCACCTATACGGCTGATTTCAAGACCGATTCGTCAATGTTCCATGTAAACGAAGCCCTTAAGGGCAAAGGCACGCTTTCTGTAAAAGACAAGCAGATGACGATTCACATCTCGCTCGTTTCGAAGAACATCGAGAAGCTGTTCCTCGGCACGAAAGCCGATGCCCAAAAAAGCGGCGCAAAGCTCATCGAGCCGACGGTTGACAAGGTAACCTACGACGACGGCTACACCGAAGAGGTGTACGGCTTCGATGTCCCGGTCCCCTACCTTGATAAGACATTCGATCTTGCACTCGTCGGCAAAGAGGGCAAGTGGTACGACCACAAGGTTTCGGTCTCAAATCCCGAACCGGCGTCGAACTAACACCTTGCGCTGAGCGCATTCCGCACACAAAAGCTCACTGTTGATACAAGAAAGGGGCCGCGACGAATACCGTTGCGGCCCCTTTTGCACGCTTCCTGCGACCTTGTCTCTTCTTTCTCAGCGCGCGTCTTCTTTCACGATGACAACCGAGAAATAATCATCGCTGTCGACGTCTGAAAAACGCTCGAACACTTTCTCGTCGGGCAGACCGCAATTCGCGACCATGCTCGCACCATCCAGTTGACCATAAAGTCCGAGCTTGTCGCGTAGTTCGAACAACGCCTTTCCTGACTTCATGAACACTTTATTCCCGGGAAACGTGAGGACCTCATCTACGTCGGAAGCCAACACAGGTGCCACAATCAGCCGCTCGGGTCCTTCGCAGAGAGCGATGCCCAACGTGGCTGCTGCCGCTGAAAACGAGGTGACACCCGGAACGATTTCGATTTCGTAACCACGTGCGCGAACGATATCGTGAATATAGATGTATGTCGAATAGATGCCGATATCGCCAAGGCACAGATATGCCACCGATTTGCCCGCCTCGAGCAATGCGCACAAATCATCGGCTATCGCTACGTAGGAAGCCTCCGCCTCGCTGCGATCCTTCGTCATTGGTGTCGGGCAGTCGAGCAACTCCTTGCCTTGCAGGTACTCCGCAGCAATCTCATACGCCGTCTGTCGTTTATGCCCGATATTGGGAACAGCAACCACATCGGCTTCTCGAATGACGCGAATCGCCTTCTGCGTCAAAAGCTCGGGATCGCCTGGACCAACGCTTACGCCATATAACGTGCCTTTTTGCATTGCATTGCCTTTCGTCGTTTGCACAATATTGTAATGTAATAGACCGATAGACGAGAAGGACACTACATGGTTTCTGAAGCAACACGCAA
Source organism: Eggerthellaceae bacterium (assembly GCA_017431165.1). GTDB lineage: Bacteria > Actinomycetota > Coriobacteriia > Coriobacteriales > Eggerthellaceae > SIG42. The sequence goes on along the minus strand of JAFRLO010000018.1, from coordinate 8,311 downwards.
AGCGATGCAGGGCAATAAACGGGCGAACACCAAGCCCGAGCTTCTCGTGCGTCAGCGCTTGCGCGAAGCAGGCCTCTTGGGATACCGACTTCAATGGAAAGTACCTGGTCGCCCAGACATCGCATGGCCGGGAAAGAAAGTCGCCATCATGGTAAACGGATGCTTCTGGCATCGCTGCCCGCATTGCAATCTCCCTCTTCCGAAAAGTAACGTGGAGTATTGGACCATCAAATTCGATAGAAACGTCGAACGCGATGCCAAAAACTTGAAGGCGCTTGAAGAAGCAGGCTGGAAAGTGCATGTTCTATGGGAGTGTCAGCTAAAGAAGAAAACCATCGATGACACGTTCGAGGAACTGTTTCCCATCCTTGCAAACGAGCTGGGAAAAACCCTGATATCACGCGATTGACGCGTATATTGGCGGGTATCGTGCATTCTCTCTTTTTCCAAATGCTATTCGAATAGACCTCTGACGTTGTACAATAGGTAAAAAGGATTTCTTATCTCGACAATCGCCCTATCCAGGCATCGCCGCAATTTTGGAAAAGAGGTAATCATGACTGACGCATCAAATGCGCAGACGGCTGAAATCGTCAAAAAGAAAGAGCCTAAGAAAAGCGTGAATCTCACTACGTGGATTCTCATCTCGCTGGCAGCGGGTATTATCGTCGGCATTATCTGCTCTATAACCGTTCCCGATAAATCGGTTGTCGACGAATACCTTATCGAAGGCGTGTTCTACGTGTTCGGTCAGTGGTTCATCCGCCTGATGCAAATGCTCGTCGTACCGTTGGTATTCTGCTCGATCGTGTGCGGTGCAGCATCGATGAGCGACCCGAAGCTTCTTGGCAAAGTCGGCGTGGGCACCATCCTCATGTATTTGTGCACCACGGCACTCGCTGTGACCATCGCCATTCTTCTTGCGCAAGTGATTCAACCGGGCGTCGGCCTCGATATGGCATCCATCGTTAAGGTTGAGCCTTCATCGACCTCAACAGACCAAACCTTTGCTCAAATGCTTATCAACATCATCCCGACCAACATCATCGCAGCAATGAATAGCGGAACAATGCTGCAAATCATCTTCTTCGCATTGGTCCTCGGTTTCATCCTTGGTCGCCTAGGCAAGAAAGTTGCAACCGTCAATCGCTTCTTCACACAATTCAACGCTGTGATGATGCACATGATCGGCCTCATCCTGAAAGTCGCCCCTATCGGCATCTTCTGCCTGATTGCACGCACATTTGCCAATCTGGGTTTGACGGGCATTTTGCCGATGCTCAAGTTCATCGGCACCGTGTATCTGGGCCTGTTTGTGCAGCTGCTCATCGTATACATGCTGCTCGTATTCCTGTTCACACGTCTCAACCCGCTGCAATTCCTGCGTAAGATGCTTCCGGTTATGCTGTTCGCATTCTCGACGAGCTCCTCGAACGCGACCATCCCCTTGAATATGGAAACCCTCGAGAAGAAAATCGGTGTCGACCCGAAGGTCGCTTCGTTCACGATTCCATTAGGAGCCACCATCAACATGGACGGCACTGCCATCATGCAGGGTGCTGCGGTTATCTTCATCGCGCAAGCTTTCGGTATCGATCTCTCGATGACCGCACTGCTCACCGTCGTGTTAACGGCCGTGTCGGCATCCATCGGTACGGCCGGCGTACCTGGCGTAGGCACCATCATGCTTGCCATGGTATTCGAGTCGGTCGGTCTGCCTGCTGAAGGCGTTGCTATGATCATGGGTATCGACCGCTTGCTCGACATGGGCCGTACCGCCGTCAACGTCACGGGCGATGCTGCTGTGACCACATGCATGGCTCGCTTGAGCGGCATGCTCGATAAGAACGTGTTCAACAACCACGATTTCAAGGCAGTAAGCGAAGAAGACCTTCTCGATGCTCCTGGCTCTGACGAGCCGACCGGCTACGATGACTTCACCGCCCACGGCGATCCAACCGAAATCGGTGAGCAGGGTGACCCTGACAAGTTCGCTAATATCGAGAAGCCTGAGCCTGTTCGCAAATAGCAATGGCGAGGAGACCCGATAAGGAGCATGACGCAACCGAAAACATACGTAACAGATAGCGGAATCATCCGATATTGGGTTGACGCAACTGCAGAGTCATCCATATGGCTTGTTTTCCTTCCGGGGCTTACGGCTGACCATAGATTGTTCAACAAACAGATGGAGTATTTCTCTGGGCGAGTGAACTGCTTGGTGTGGGATCCTCCAGCTCATGGTGAATCGCGTCCGTATCCACTCGATTTCACGATGGACGATTTGGCGAACATGGTTTATGGCATTCTTGATGCCGAAGGAATAAATAGTCCTGTCTTGGTAGGGCAATCCATGGGTGGTTATGTTTCACAGGCGTTTATCGACCTGCATCCAGGACGGGCAAGCGGTTTCGTTTCCATCGATTCCGCACCACTTAAACGTAAGTATTACCCCACATGGGAAGTCAAATTCTTGCGCCACACGAAAGGTATGTATGCCTCGATTCCATGGGCGCTCTTGAAACCTTGGGGCACAAGAGGCGCAGCCGAAACCGATTATGGACGCAGTCTCATGCGAGCGTTCATGGACAATTACACTAAGCGGGAGTACGTCGATTTAGCAGCGCATGGATATCGCATTCTTGCCGACGCTGTTGAAGCCGATCGCGCATACGACCTCGATTGCCCAGCGCTTCTGCTGTGTGGCAAGAAAGACCATGCCGGCGACGTGAAAGCCTTCAATCGGAAATGGGCTGCAGGCGAGAACCTGCCGCTTGTGTGGGTTCCGAATGCGGGTCACAATGCGAATGCCGATGCGCCTGATTTCGTAAACAGCCATATCGAACGTTTTGTTAGCTAGCTTTAAGGAGAAACCGTCATGGCAAAGAACGTAGTAGTGATTAGCACGAGCCCGCGAAAGAACAGCAACTCAGACGCGCTTGCCGTAGCTTTTGCCGATGGTGCGAAATCCGCAGGCCATAACGTTGAAATCATCCGGCTCGCTGACAAGCAAATCGCGTTCTGCAGGGGATGCTTCGCCTGCTTCAAACTCGGCAGCTGCGTTATCAAGGACGATGCGCCCGCCATAACCGATAAAATCGGCGAGGCAGATGTCGTGGTATGGGCAACGCCGATTTATTACTATGAGATGTGTGGTCAAATGAAAACGATGATTGACCGCGCGAACGCTCTGTGGGTTAAGGACTACGCATTCCGGGACGTCTATTTCCTTTCGACCGCCGCGGAACCTCATGAGGGCATCGACACACGGGCTATCGGCGGCGTCGAGGGCTGGATCGCATGCTTCCCGAAAAGCCGCCTTGCTGGCACCGTTTTCGCAGGTGGCGTGAAGGCACCTGGCGACATCGAAGGTCACGAAGCGCTCGCCAAAGCCTACGCCATGGGTGCCGCAATCGAATAGCATGCCAGCACTTGCAAGGGCGAGGCATACTTCGAACGAAAGTCTAGAGCATACACGGCTAGATGACGTGTATCCGTACCCGTGGAACGAAACAATCGGGAGCTAATCCCAGAGAGCCCTGATCTCTTCTTTGCTGAGCGTGCGGAAGCCGTTGCCTTCACGCGAGACGGGAACGGTTTGTTTGGAATCGCGATATATCGCCTTCACCTTTGGCTCAGTGACCTCGATAATTGAACTTCCGGGCAGAATTATTCCATCCATGTCAAAAACCTGTGCGAATCCAGTTTTCGCAAGCAGCTCATCTACGGTTGTCGGGCCTAAATCCATAGGCGCTTTCCCGCGCACGCGACCATCGTTGCCGAAAAGCCGAAGACCTACGCCTGCAAGCGCCCCGACAACCCCTTGGCCATCTCCACCATGCTCGCTCAGATGCACGGAGCATCGTTGCGCAAGCTCGTATGCGTCCTGCTTGTTGAGCACTTCTTTTTTCGCACGGCGACCCCAATCGATCAGCAAGTCGCGCTCGGTGATACCGTCCAAATCGGCGACGCAAAGACCCGGATCAGAACCCTCAGCGCTCTCGGCCTCCAGAAAACGCCCCGCTAGTTCGACCAATTCGCTCATGGCGATTTCTCCGCACAGCTCGGAACACATCGAGCTATTGTGCGACGTGTACGGCACCAACTCGTTCACGAAGAGCTGATGACGCGTTATGTACGAAAACTCGTATGGCATGGCATGTAGAAACCGATCAAGCACATGGCCTGTGCCCAAGGTCTGGAGATTGTCAGTGTCATCGAATGAGATCAGGTATCGTTTCATGAAACGGAACTCCCCTCTCGAGCTTCACGCATGCCAATGCCGCTGAGAATGCTCTCGACATCCTCATCAGTGAGCGAGATGTCGAAGAAGCGCTCGTAGAAATCCTTCGTTTCCTGGCTGATGTCGATATCCTCGAAACGATCAGGATAGAGCAACTTGGCAATGTAGAGCGTCGCAATCGGAGATTCGACCGAACCTGGATGCGCCCATCGCGAAATGCCAACGGGCAGCTGGAACACGCGCCCTTCGCGCACCGCGCGCAGGCCGGAGAACTTGCTATCAGTCTTGATGTATTCGCATGCAGTTGGCTCGTTCACCAAGACGACATCAGGATCCCAAGTGTAGATTTGCTCCACAGTTGCATTTCCCTTTTCTCCATCGAGATGCAGCTCGGAAGACTTGGAAACAACGTTGACGCAGCCAGCATTCTCAAGAACCTCATACGAAAGTGTTCCAGGAATATCAGTACGCACTGCTTCGTTGACCGAGTGGAACACCGTGAGCTTTTCCGAAGCGGGAATCGACGCGACACGCTCACGTACAAGGTCGAAGGTGGAACGGTAATAATCGGTGTATGCTTTTGCACGGTCGTCGGAGCCTAATGCACTGCCCATCATCTCGATGCTGTAAATCTGATCGGCAGCAGTTGTGTAGTCGACGATCAAATATGGAATCCCAAGACCTCCGAGTTTTTCGAGCTCGCCAGCATCCTGCAGGACGCTGGAACGCACGAGAATCAAATCCGGCTTCACAGCCGAAAGCTCCTCGATATTGATTGCCCCCTGACCGTACGGGCTGGGAAGATCATCGATATTCTCGATCTTGCGTTCCATCAAATGATCGCGCTTCAGGCCTTTGACCACAGCGCTGATCTTGTCCTCGCATCCCAACAGCACGCACACATGCCCCGTATACGCATATAGGCAAGCGACGCTTTGCGCGTTCTCGGGGACCTCCACATGTCGCCCTGCACAATCGGTGATAACGTTACCAGTGCGTGGATTCGCAGGTCGAGACGGGGAACACGCCGCGAAAAGCACGAGCGAAAAAGCGAGCAGCATGCAAATGATTGCAGCGATACGCCTCATAAACAGGCTCTCCCCTGAAGCGTTCGCATTTGTTCCGCCCATTCCGTATGCATGCCCGCTACCAGTATCCGGATTGATTGCATGCGAAGTGTTATCGCTTGGCATTATCGACACAATCCTTTCTACCATTACTCCAAGTAGCGAGGAAATGGTGGACAGGCTCACCTGGTATCTCCACAATCTGGCTTTCAATACCATAGATATCATTGAGGCAGCCAGATGAAAGGATTTGCGTTGGAACACCTATCTCGCTCATCCGTCCGCCTTCCATAAGACCCATTTGAATGTCAATGCCTTCGTCCTCGAGCATAAGCGGATGATTGAAATCGTGCGTGGACAATAAGATTGCAAGCCCGCGAGACTTCGCAAGTTTCGCCAACAACAGCAGGATATCCTGCGTACGTCGCACATCCAAATGCGCAACGGGCTCGTCGAGCACAAGCATCTTGCTTTCCTGCACCAAAGCACGCGCAAGGAGCACCATCTGCAGCTCACCGCCGCTCAAGGTAGTGTATTCCTTTTCCGCTAGGTGATCGATTCCCAACTGATCCATGATCTCGAGCGCATATTGCTCGTGATCTGCCCGCGCGTCCAAGAAACGCTGCTTGCGCGCACGTCCCATAGCAACCACGTCTATCGTCCTATAGGGAAACGAGCGTACGTGCGTCTGCGGCACGTAGGCAACTTCTCCAGCAAGCTCACGCTCAGAGTATTCGGAAAGGCTCTTGCCGTTGACGCGAATATCTCCCCGCTGGGGTTTCAGATGCATGAGCACACAATGCTCCAACGTCGTCTTTCCACAGCCATTCGGGCCGACCAGGCAAAACACCTGTCCGGGATCCACCGTGAAACTCACGTGCTCGAACACCAACTTATCACCGAAAGAAAACGCAAGGTCGTTGACTTCGAGGAGGCTCATTTCCACCCCCTCCCCTTGTAGCGGCGAAGCAGGTAGATGAAGAACGGGCCGCCGATGAGCGAGGTTAGGATGCCAAGCGGTATCTCCGAACCCGTCACCGTACGGCACAGAATATCGACGAGCATCATGAAAGCGGCGCCAAGCAACATACTGAACGGAATGAGCGTGCGGTTATCGCTTCCTACGATGAAGCGCGCGATATGCGGAATGACGAGGCCAACCCAACCGATGGTGCCAGCGATGCTCACGGCACCAGCGGTTGCTAAAGACGCACCCGAAACGATGGCAAGACGCGCTCGTTTCACTGAAACGCCCATGCTGCTCGCTTCGCGGTCGCCCATCGAAAGCACGTTAAGCATCCACGACGTACCAAGCAGTATCACTAATCCGATGATCATGACGGCGAAGCCGTACGGAAGCACCGCCGATTCAAGCGACGCTAAGCTGCCCATGTTCCAGAAGACGATCGATGCCAGCTGATTATACGGGTCTGCTACGTACTTAAGGAACGACAACAACGCAGCAAAAATCGCCGAGATGATCATGCCGCCGAGAACGAGCATCAGCGATGTGACCTCGCCGCACATGCGCGCAACCATAAAGCTGAGTCCAACAGCCAACAGCGCAAAGACGAAAGCGAACGCAGGCGTGAATAATGTGGTCGAGAAGATAAGGATGGATAGCGCCGCACCGAAACTCGCGCCCGATGAAACACCAAGGATTCCTTGGCTCACCAGCGGATTCTGAAACAACCCCTGAAACGCGCATCCGCTTGCGGCAAGCGATGCGCCCACAACGGCACCCGCAAGGGCACGAGGGAAACGATTGTCCGCGACAATGGCAATCGCATCAGGCGTGATGCCGAAATCAATGCCGAAAAAACGCTGCAACAAGGCTTGGAGCACCTGATCAGGAGAAAGGGGGAACCTTCCTACACAGATGCTCAATAGGAATACCGCGACAACCGCAATGATTGCCGCAGCCCATTTAGCCTTGTTTGGTTTCATTACTTCTTTCTTCTGGCAACAAGCACGCCCGCGATGACCGCAATGATGACAACTGCTCCGATGATGATAGGAACGGCGTTCGTGCTACCGGAGGCAGCAGCTCCCTTGACGGTGAAATTCAAAACGTAATCTTCCGCAAGGGAATCACCGCTTTTCGAAGTGATGCCAGCCTTTGCTATGACCTTGTATGTTCCAGCGGCCAGTGGCTTCTCGAACTGGAAGACCATATCGTTGCGCTTGTCGGGTTCGACCTGGTCATCAGCAAGAACGACCTTTGCAGCAACTGCATTGCCCTTAGCGTCGATGACAGAGCCGAGCGCAAGGTTTGCATCGCGAACACTTGCCTCGCACACGTTCTTCGAGAACACGAGAGTGATAGAATCGACGGAATCAAGCGTGGCACCTTCTTCGATGCTTGCGGATTCGACTACTAGGGGCTCTCCGCTCCCGCCACCGTTTCCACCGCCGCCACCTCCGCCGCCTGCGGCGAACGCAACAGCAGGCATGGTGATTGCCAAGACGCAGATAGCTATGATTGCAAGGATCTTCCTCATCGTGTCTCCTTTCGTGTTGTAACACGGATGATTGATTGCCCCTCTGTGTATAGATTATAACTGTAAAGCCTGTGATTGTTTTAACGTATTAGGGCAACTTGGATGCGTTGCGGTGGCTTTCAATACTGTAATCGCCAAAAAGCAAAATGCCAGCGTTTGCAATAATCCGAGCATCTTGGCATCAAGGAGGTTGGAAATGATACTCTACAATGAATTCGAAGAAGCAGGCGAAAGCTTCGAAGACGAAGATGATGGCCAAGTCTATGAGAAAGAAACACTGGACATTAACCTCATACATACGTATTACGAGGAGTCCGAATTCTTGCAGAGAGCCTTCGCTCGTCCCTTGCGGCAATTATGCTTCGTGCATGAGCCTGAAGCAAAGCGCAAAGATGATGCGCAGCCGTGCCTTTGTAGCAGCAAAAACGCCGTCCAACAGGACGGCGTACTGTTCGTGGTGGTCCGGGGGGGGACTTGAGTGATTCCCGCTCCGCGGGAAT
>JAFRLO010000017.1 GCA_017431165.1 Eggerthellaceae bacterium | reverse complement strand
TCTGCCTAGTTTACCGATTTTAAAGCAGTTTTTGCACAAAAACATTCCTAGATAATAACTAAATCTGCCTAATTATTCGTAAAGCATGGTTCAATAAAACTAGAGAAGAATTGGGCGGACCGCATATTATGTCGGGGTTGAAACGCGATTTGCCCAACCAATACAGAAGAAAGGGGGTGCTCTATGGCTAAACAGTTAGTCGTAGACCCGAAGAAGTGCATAAGCTGCCGCACGTGCGAGCTTGTGTGCTCGTTCAGGCATTTCGAGGAGTTCAATCCCCGTCTTGCGAACGTGAGCGTCTTCCACTATGAGGAAGCTGCCATCACGGTGCCCATCATGTGCTTGCAGTGCGATGAAGCCGCTTGCGTGGGCATCTGCCCGACTGGCGCTCTGAAGCGCCAAGCAGACGGTGTGGTCACGCACGACCCGAATCGCTGCATCGTCTGCAAGATGTGCGTGAGCGCTTGTCCGCTAGGCAACATCTCATACTCCCCTGCCAAGCGCATCATCCATAAGTGCGATCTGTGCGAGGGCGAAGCTTGGTGTGCCAGGAATTGCCCGACTGGAGCTATCAGCCTCGTCGACCCTGACGAAGTGCCTGATAAGAAGCAGCTCGCCGCAGACAAGCTCAAAGCAGCTGTCGAGGAGGTGTGTGCATAATGACACGCGGAAACGGATGGATCGGAACGATACTGCGTATCAATCTGACCGAAGGCACTATCGTTAAGGAACCGCTCAACATGCAGGACGCCAAGGATTATGTTGGCGCACGCGGTTTGGGCACCAAGTACTACTGCAACGAAGTCGACCCGAAGGTCGATCCACTTGCCCCTGAGAACAAGCTCATCTTCATGACCGGACCGCTCACTGGAACTGCAGCGTGCTCATCTGGCCGTTACGAAGTCGTTTCGAAGTCTCCGCTCACTGGAATCATCGGTGCTGCGAACTCTGGCGGCCATTTCGGTCCCGAGCTAAAGTACGCCGGCTATGACGGCATCATCTTCGAGGGCAAGGCTGCAAAGCCTGTCTATCTGCATATCGATGATGACTTGGTCGAACTGCTCCCAGCTGATGAGCTATGGGGCAAGGGCGTCCATGAAGTCACCGACGCATTGGTTGAAAAGCATGGCAAGGTTCGCGTATCGTGCATCGGCACCCCGGGCGAGCGCGGTATGCTCTTCGCGGGCGTCATGAACGACAAGAACCGCGCCGCAGGCCGTGGCGGTATGGGTGCGGTCATGGGCTCGAAGAACCTCAAGGCTGTCGTTGTGCGAGGCACGGGCAGCGTGTTCGTCGCGCATCCGAAGGAGTTCATGGAAGAAGCCATCAAGGCCCGCGATATGCTACGTGCGCATCCTGTCACCGGTTCTGGCCTCGCTGGTTTCGGCACCGAGATCCTCGTCAACATCGTTAACGAGGTAGGCGGTCTTCCGCTGCGCAATGCCCGCGACGGCGCTTTCTGGGATAAGGCCGACGACACCTCGGGCGAGCGCCTCGTCGAGACTCACCTCATCAAGAACCAAGGCTACTTCGGCTGCACCATCGCATGTGGTCGTGTGACCAAAGTCGAAGGCAAAGGCGATTTCGACTGCTTCGGCGAAGGCCCCGAGTATGAGGCAGGTTGGTCCTACGGTGCTGCATGCGGCGTGAACGATATCTCCGCCATCGTCAAGGCCAACTGCATCTGCAATGAGCAGGGCATGGACCCGATCACACTCGGCTCAACTGTGGCATGCGCCATGGAGCTTTTCGAGATGGGCGCTATCCCCGAGTCCGACATCGGCTTCCCGCTGCGCTTCGGCGACGCAGCTGCCATGGTAAAGCTCACGCAGATGTGCGCTGACGGCGAGGGCTTCGGCAACATCATCGGGCTGGGTTCCTATCGACTTGCCGAGAAGTATGGTCATCCCGAGCTCTCGATGTCCACCAAGAAGCAGGAAATGCCGGCTTACGATGGTCGTGCTATTCAGGGCATCGGCCTCGAATACGCCACTTCCAACCGAGGTGGCTGCCATGTTCGCGGCTATATGATCAGCCCAGAAGTGCTCGGCATCCCCATGAAACTCGACCCGCAAGTGGCCGAGGGCAAAGGCGCTGTGCTCAAACTCTTCCAGGACCTCACCGCATTGTGCGACTCCACGGGCATCTGCCTGTTCACGACCTTCGGTATCGGTCTTCCCGAAATCGCAGGCCAGTACCGTGAGGCAGTCGGAAGCGACGAGACAGACGAAGAGATCCTGCTCAAAGGCGAGCGCATCTGGAACCTCGAGAAGCGCTTCAACATCGAGGCTGGTGTCGAGAAGGATACCCTGCCTCCACGTCTTCTGCGCGAGGCACTCCCCTCTGGCCCAGCCAAGGGCAAGGTCAGCCAGCTGCAGACCATGCTTGCTGAATACTATGCCGAACGTAACTGGACTGCCGAGGGTATTCCGACGCAGGAGAAGCTCGACGAGCTGAGCATCACCTATTAAGCAATTAGGGCGGACTGCTTCGAAGCAGTCCGCCCGAGTAAGTGTGATGCGTGTTTTCATGCCCCCCCGGGCGAGATGCTGGGGCGGCTCTCCTAAAGTGGGCTGCACCCAGCTACTCGCCGGTTGCTTCGCATTGTACCAAAAAGGTTCATGGAGGATAATCACATAGGGGCATAGATTCACGTAGCACGCTTTCAAATGGGCATCAGGTTCGGGGGGATTCGTGATGCTTGTAAAGTTCTTCGCGACATATCGGCACATAGCCCAATGCAAATCGTGTGACGTTCCTGCGCCGCGCGATGTTTTGGCGCTTATGGGCGAACTCTCCCAACGATGGCCTGCATTCCAAAACCTCTTATTGAATGATGACGGCAACGACAAGGGTGACGACGTCATCGTCATGGTCAACGGTCGCCACATCGAGCACCTCGACGGCATGGCGACGCCTCTGACAGAAGATGATTACGTTGCCATCACTCCCGTCGTCGCTGGTGGGTAAACAAGATTCGCACGGCAGGGTTTCCCTTTTAACGTGCGACACAACTCTGTGAAGGAAGGAACGCTTTTCTGAAACCTTTTTCACGGGGAAACGAGGTGCGTATGACCGATTCCGAACAAATCTCGAAGATCACAGAGATCATCGAGGCATATCCGAAAGATCAGCGGTTCGCCTTGGCCGCGATGCAGGATATGCAACATGCGTTCAACTACATCCCTGAAGAGGGAATAGCGGCACTATCGGAGTATTTGGCGTGTGCGCAGTCGCAGCTGTACTCTATGGCCACATTCTACAAGGCGCTTTCGCTCACCCCGAAGGGCGAACACATCATCAAAATCTGTAATGGAACCGCATGCCATCTGCGCGGCTCCATGAACCTCGTGACGGAACTCAAGCGCGATCTCGGTATCGAGCCCGGCGAAACGAGCGAGGACGGGAAGTTCTCAATCGAACTCGTCAATTGTCTCGGTTCCTGTGCACTTGCACCTGTCATGCTTGTGGATGGCGTGTACCACAACAAGCTGCGCGTCGACCAGGTTCCCGGCATCATCGAAAAGTACGCAAACGCGGGAGCCGAAGGAGGTGAGCAGGCATGATCAACGGAACCGAGAAGATCTTGGTCTGCTGTGGCACCGGCTGCATTGCCAACGGCGCGCTCGACGTCGCCGCCGCCCTTGAGGCCGAACTTGCCGCACGCAACCTGAGTGGCGATATCGCCATCGATGTCGTGCGCACGGGTTGCTCCGGAGAATGCGAGCAAGGACCCGTCGTACGCTTCATGCCGCGCGACCTCATGTACTACCGCGTGTCTGCGAAGGACGCGGCCGCCGTCGTCGATTCACTCGAGGGTGAACCGGTGAAGAAGCTCCTATTCAGGAAAGATGGCGAGTTCTTCGAGCACATGGACGACAACCCCTACTATGCCCTTCAGCACAAGGTCGTGCTCAAGGATGTCGGTATCATCGACCCGCTTTCAATCGATGACTATATCGCACGCGGCGGCTACGAGGGCCTCAAGCGAGCGCTGACCATGACGCCAGATGAAATCATCTCCGAAGTTGAGAAGAGCGGTCTGCGCGGCAAGGGCGGCGCCGGCTTCCCCACCGGCACTAAATGGCGCTCAGCAGCAAGCTATGACGAGTGGCCCAAGTACATCGTCTGCAATGGCGACGAGGGCGATCCCGGCGCGTTCATGGACGGATCGACGATGGAAGGATGCCCGCATGCCGTCATCGAAGGCATGATTATCGGAGCACTCGCAATCCAAGCCGAAGAGGGCATCCTCTATATCCGTGATGAGTATGCGCTGGCACGCGACCATATCCAGCACGCCATCGACGATGCGTATGCGGCAGGCATCCTCGGCGAATCAATCTTAGGCACCGACCACAAACTCGATCTTTCCATCGTCCGTGGCGGCGGCGCCTTCGTCTGCGGCGAATCGACAGCACTCATGCAATCTATCGAGGGCAAAGTCGGCGAACCACGCGCGAAATACGTCCGCAGCGTACAGCGCGGTCTTTTCGACCATCCCACCGTACTCAACAATGTTGAGTCTCTCGCATCGATTCCCATCATCCTGCGCGAAGGCGGCGAAAAGTACGCAGAGCTTGGCACTGAGAAATCCAAAGGCACGAAAGTGTTCGCAATGGTCGGCAAAGTCAAGCATACGGGTCTCGTCGAGGTTCCGATGGGCACGACGCTGCGGACACTCATTTACGACATCGGTGGTGGTATCATCGGCGACCGTCCCTTCAAGGCCATCCAGACAGGTGGCCCCTCGGGTGGCTGCATCCCCGAGTCGCTGCTTGACCTGCCCGTGGATTTCGATACGCTCGTCGAATACGGCGCTATGATGGGCTCTGGCGGCATGATCGTTATGGATGATCGCTCCTGCATGGTGGAAGTTGCACGCTATTATGTCGATTTCCTCTGTGAGGAAAGCTGCGGAAAATGCACCCCATGCCGTGAGGGCCTCCGCCAGATGCGCAAAATACTCACCGACATTTGCGAAGGTCGCGGCAAAGATGGCGATATCGAGCTTCTTGAGCGTATCGGCCATATGATGCAAGATGCCTCCCTGTGTGCACTAGGCCGTACCGCACCGAATCCGGTGCTCACCACCATCAAGTTCTTCCGCAACGAGTACGAAGCGCATATCAACGAAAAGAGTTGCCCTGCAGGCGTGTGCGCTAAACTCACGCAATTCGCCATCGATCCGGACAAGTGCATCGGTTGCGGCCTGTGCCAGCGTGCCTGCCCTGCCGATGCTATTTCAGGCGAACGCAAGGAAGCGCACGTCATCGATCCTACCAAGTGCATCGCATGCGGCAGCTGCCGTGAGGCATGCAACGTCGACGCCGTGCTTACCGAAAGGAGGCCGTCATGAGTGAGAATGTCAATAAGACGCTGACCGTCACCATAGACGGCATCGAATGCATCTGTGAAAAGGGCGAATACATCTTCGACGTGGCCAAGCGCAATGGGATCTACATCCCTACGCTGTGCCGTCACGACGCCTTCGATAACCACCGCGCATGCTGCCGCATCTGCATCGTCGAACTGAAGCAGCGCGGCAGGACGAAGATCGTCACCTCTTGCGTCTATCCCATCGATGGCGAATGCGAGATCTTCACGCAAAGCGACAAGATCCGCGAAGAACGTGCCGTTCTGTACGCCCTGCTCGCCCATCGCGCACCCGACGCGCCTGGTTTAGGACAAATGGGAACAGCGCTCAATGTGAACGGTGTCGACCGCCTCGTTACCATCGATAACGAAAAATGCATCCTGTGCGGTTTGTGCGTGCAAGCATGCTCAAGCCTTGGCACCGGTGCCATCAGTACTGTGAATCGCGGCGTTGATAAAAAGGTTTCCACACCATTCGATAAACCATCAGTATTCTGCGTTGGCTGCTTAAGCTGCGCAAACGTCTGTCCAACAAACGCTATAGAATATGTCGAAACCGAAACGACCCGCACCATATGGAATCGCGAGTTCGAACTGCAATTCTGCGATGAATGCGGAACGCTTATGGGCACACGCGAGTCGGTTGCGTTCGCAGCGGCGGACGTTGAACTCGAATCCCCTATTGTGTGCGATGAGTGCCGCAAGAAGAAGCTCGCCAATGAGATGATGATTACATATCGCTTCGTGTAAGGACCTGTAGCTAAAACGTTTGCGGACAAAGGACATATCGAAATCGATTGCGGCATTGCATATCGCCGGATTGAGGCATGGCTTCACGATGAGCTCGCTCTTAAGCAGGATGCAAGCAAACAATGGCTGTTTAACGATGGCGACGAGGATTGCCTCGTCGCCATCGAACCACTCGAGAGCCGGGAGCTTGGTACGCTTGCCTTCGAGCGTACGCGTCTTTCCGCATGCGGCAGCCACGATGCACTTGCCGCTTTCGAGCGCTTATTCACTTTGCGATTTTTATCTGCTGGCGGATAATACAAGGAAACCGCACATAATCGTATAGTGCGCAATCGCACCCAGAGACAATCGAGGAGCACATATGAACTTGGAACACCGCTACGACAGGAACATACAAGCGCTCTCGATCGAGGAATGCGCGGCGCTCGCGACGAAACGCGTGGCAATCGTTGGTTGCGGTGGACTTGGAGGTTTGGTTATCGAGGCACTCGCCCGCATCGGCGTCGGTTTCTTGCGTGTCATTGACGGCGATGTCTTCGAGGAAAGCAACCTGAATCGGCAACTACTTTGCACCGAGGCAGTGCTCGGTCGCGAAAAGGCAGTCATCGCAGCTGAACGTGTAAACAAAATCAACAGTGAGGTTACTGTCGAATCCCGCGTCATCTATCTCACGGAGAGCAATGCGATGGAACTGCTCTCGGAAGTCGATTGCGTCATCGATTGCCTCGATAGCTTCGAGGCGCGTTTCTGGGCTGCACATGCCTGCCAGCAGCTCGGGATTCCCATTGTATACGGCGCCATCGCGGGCTGGTTCGGCCAAGCGTGCACAGTATACCCTGGCGATGTGTCGTTCGTGACCATCTATGGTGATACACAGAAGGAAAGCCAGCATAAGCTACTTGGCAACCTGCCCTTCACGGCGTATATCATTTCTGCAATTCAGGCGGCTGAATGCGTGAAGGTGTTGCTCGACCGCCCTGGCCAGATTCGCAATCGCCTGCTTATGGTCGATTTGCTCGATGGCTCCGTAGATGACATCGAGCTACGTTAGGGTAATCCACACGGCAGTTATTCAGTCTTTTATATTTCGATGACCCGACCCGTTGCGACATAGTCGAGCCGCTCTTCCATGCTCTTTTTAAGGTACTGATATTGCTCTAACCCTGTACAATGGCACGTCATGTATGTGACTGGGAATAACAAAAGATCATCGGCTGCAGAATCAAGATATGTTGCATCGTCTACCGAGACCTTCATGAAATGGAAGCCACCCAAAACATGCGTCGGCGCCTCATTTGCACTCCAACGCAGAATGTTGCGAATGCCCCGATGCGAGCAACCGCTCACGAGCAAACGTGTTGTTCCTTCAACGACCAAAAGGTACTGCTCATGCAAAAAGTCGTCTGGAAATAGTGTTCCTGCTTCCTTTCGATATAAGCCGAAGGGCTCAATGGGAAACGTCGGCTCGCAATGCGCGTATGACAGAATCGTGAAGCCATCACCTAAATCGAAGCGCTCCTGCTCGAGCACCACCACCCGATCGCTTCCAACCAGTTCACGTGTTACACCGATGAAATCACCTCGTTCAGCCCAGAAATCACTATCAAAACCTGAACGTACGTATAGGGGCGCGTGCCCGTTTATCTGGAAAAAGGAGGGGAATCCGTTAGCATGGTCGTAATGGCCGTGCGAGAGCACGCAGGTATCGACCGATTCCAAATCGACATCGAGCACCTGTGCATTATCAACGATCTTGCCAGTTTGCCCAGCATCGAACAGCACACGGCGGCCATTCGCTTCGATGAAGAAGCTCAACCCGAATTCGGAAACGCAATCGTCGCGTGACGATGTGTTCTCAACCAAGATCGCGATCTTCACGTAATCCCTCCCCTAAAACATCCTGCTTTGAATTGTAACGCTACATCTTTCCTGAACCCACAATGATGGTATGGCAGATGGTTCGAATAATCCCACGCTGCGCGCAAGAGCGATCTTCGCGATGTTTAGTTTCAACAATCCCTAAGAGAATAAGTGAACCTTACCTGGAATAAACATTATCTTCCGACAAGGCATCAGAAAAGCCCGCAGAAGCGGGCTTTGAAGATTCATGGCTCCCCGGGAAAGATTCGAACCTACAACCCTCCGGTTAACAGCCGGATGCTCTGCCGTTGAGCTACCGAGGAATTCAGGCGCTTGAGTGCGCGAAAAAGTATTATAGCAAAAGCCTGCAAACGCGCAAGTCTTTTTTACAAGCACGCTTGCGCGCAGAGTATTGGCTACGCTTCCCTTTTCATGCCTCCAAAACAATAAAAATGCGGCATATCAACGAGAACGTCGATATCGAAGGAATCGCGCCATAAGGCACTCTCCTCTTTTGCGCTATTTAGTCCAGTTGTCACGCTTTCAGGAACCGCTTGATGATGTGCATTAATCGTTTCCTTGCTCGCCCCGTGAGCCACGAGGAAACGGCCGTGCGGCGTAAGTAAACGGCATACCGCTGTAACCAAAGCCTGTTTCTCGAGAATATGCGGATAAGCGTTATAGATGACGACCACATCGAACGGTTCGATTCCGTCTCGAGTGGCATATTCGATTACGCACGCCTGCTCGAAAGAAACGGGCATGCTCGGATACTTCGACGCGGCTATCTCAATCATCTTTTCTGATAAATCGAGTGCAACTATGCTTTTCGCACCGCAGGCGAAAAGCGCTGGCTCCATGACACCGGTTCCGCAACCGACATCGAGAACACGTGAGCCTTCTGTTACGCCGGCAATATGCGCGACGGCCATGTGCTTGATCCCCGGGCATTCACAATGTGCATCCCACTCGGGAGCCTTCTCATCGAAATATGCTTCTACATCATTCATAACGAACCTCTACTAGTATCCAACATGCAAATACGTTGATTTGCTATTTCGGGACAACGAGCATGTAGGGCCCATGCTCCACGATGTCGGCTTCGACACCATATACATCGAGGATGCGCTCGGACGTGATGATGCTTTTATCCCCATATGCCGCCACACGGCCATCTTTCACCATGAGGAACCGATCGCAGAAGCGAAGCGCTTGGTTGACGTCATGCATCACGGCACAGGCAGCCAATCCACGCCGATCTACCGCCTCGCGGACCAATGAGAGCACCTCGATTTGATTTGCCATATCAAGGTTGTTGGTCGGCTCATCGAGCAACAACACATCCGGATCTTGCACGAAAGCCCGAGCGATGATGATCTTCTGGTATTCCCCGCCCGAAAGCTCATCAACGAAACGAAGGGCAAGCGACTCTAGAGAAAGCAGAGCGATAACCTCATCAACCTTGTCGTAGTCTTCTTTTGAGGCAGACAGGCGAACGTAGGGCTTTCGTCCGAGAAGCAAACTGTCATATACCGTCAATTGGTTCGCATGGCTATGCTGGGCGACATAGGCGACGTGTTGTGCCCGCTCTTCTCGGAAGAATGAGGAAAGCTCGCTGCCATTTAGAAGAATCACTCCGCGCTTCGGGCGTAGAATCCCGTCCAAACACGAAAGCAAGGTTGATTTGCCGCAGCCGTTCACACCCAAGATAGCTAGGAAGCTCCCAGGAACTATATCTGCACTCACGCTTTCGAGCACGCTCTGATCGGCGATGTAGCTAAACCCTACATCGTTTGCAGTGAGAGCGATTTTCTCATGCTGGTTTTGAACGCTCATCGACGCATTCCCTTCATAAGCAAGTACAAGAACACCGGAGCGCCGACAAGGGATGTGATCGCGCCGATGGGCAGAATCACGCCCGTCATCACTGATGACGCAATTAAGTCGCTAATCAGAAGAATCGTCGCACCCGCGAGTGCCGATGCGGGAAGAAGATAACGATAGTCGCTTCCGATGAAACGACGCATGATATGCGGAGCGATAAGCCCGATGAAATTGATCGTGCCGCAGAACGCGATCACGGTCGAAGCAGCAAGGGTTGCGACGAGCATGTTGGATAAGCGTACGTTCTTCACGGAGACGCCCAAGCCATGAGCTGAACCCTCCCCGCTTTCCATGGCATTGTAATTCCATCGATTGAAATGGAAGAACACGGCAGCGGCAACAGTCACGAGCGCCATGATTCCGATTTGCGAATAACCGGTACGTCGCAAGCTTCCGAACGTCCAAAACACGACAGCGGCGACCTGCGTGTCGTTCGCGAAGTACTGGATGAGAGCAGTAACGCCGGAAAACATCGCCGAGAGCGCGACACCTGCTAAGACGATGCTCTGCGGCGTCATGTCGCGGAAACGTGAGAGCGCTAATATTACGAGCATCGCGATAAGTGCGCCGAGAAATGCACACACAGCCGTTGTGGTTGGGTTTGTGAACACAATGCCGTCATGGACCGAAGAAGCCATCGGATCGAAGGAAGCAAGCACGATAATCGCAACCGATGCACCGAATGCAGCGCCTTGCGAGATGCCGAGCGTGCTTGCCGACGCAAGCGGATTATCCAATACGCTCTGGAACGAACATCCCGCCAAAGCAAGCGCAATACCACCGATGATAGCAGTGAGCACATGGGGCATACGCAGACTCCATACGACCATGCTCGTATGCTCGTCACCGAGGCCGAATAGCGCGGCTAGCACATCGATGGCGGGCAAATCGGAGCTTCCATGCATGACGGAGATAAACGCAAAGCCGAATGTGAGAACCGCAACGATGACAAGCGCCAGCCACTT
This sequence comes from Eggerthellaceae bacterium, assembly GCA_017431165.1. Lineage (GTDB taxonomy): Bacteria > Actinomycetota > Coriobacteriia > Coriobacteriales > Eggerthellaceae > SIG42. Next base: position 1,707 of record JAFRLO010000017.1, on the reverse strand, counting down.
GCGATGCACGTAAGCCCGATAGGCTTGACGCACATCGGGCACGGCATCGCTTGCGCGATTGCTAGCATGGGCAGTTTTCAGATCTTGCGGTTCCATGTGCCTTCGTCACTTCAATCCTATGTGCGTACGGGGAGCTATGACGTTCGCATAGCTCCCCCATTATAGGTTCAACTCATGCTCGCGCATCAAGCATTACCCGTGCGCGCCACATAACGCCCGCTATTCGCCAAGCTTCATAGGGCCATACACGATGCCCTTTTGCGAAAGCTGCTCATAGCATGCTTTACCAAGCATAGTCTCTAAGATCTCGTCATACTTCTTGGCAAGGTCGATAGACTTGAATTGCTCGGGATAGACGGTCGCGCCACTGAAATACGATGCGCAAATGCCCAATTCAGCGTTCGTGCCGTTCATGTTGAACGCTGGAAGCGTGTACACCTGGTTGTTCTGAATGGCCCTCAAACCATCAAAGAACTCGGTGTTGTTCGCATATTCCTCATTGAGCATGGTCTTGTTGGCAGGATTCAGGAAGATGAAATCGGGATTCCATGCGCCAACCTGCTCGAGGTCGGTCTCGAACCAACCGGTAACGCCCTTCTCGTCTGCAACGTTCTTGATACCATTCGCAGTGAATGGAGAGAACTTGCCGTACGTACCTGTGAAGCCCTTGGCACCCTTGTAATTTACCGAACCTACATACACGCCCGGTTTCTGGTCATCCTTGACACCGCTCGTAATCTTAGAGAGCTCGTCCTTCCATCCCTTGATCTTCGAGACAACGTTCTTCGCATGGTCGGACGTGCCGAGGACGGTACCGACAATCTCGATTGACTTCAGCAAATCATCGCCGAAAACCTCATCTTGATAGCTTACGCCGACGACCGGTATCTTGGTTGCCTCTTGCAGCTGATTACACTCCTCTGCACTGCGGCTCGAGATGATGACATCCGGAGCGAGCTCAACCATCTTCTCGATGTCGACAGATGTCTCATTCAAATGGTTGCCATTGCTCGTAGTCGGAAGAGAAGCAAACTTCTCTGCGTATACGACCGTATATGGGCGGACAGGTGCCGCATTGGCTTCCATCTCAGTCACAGCGATAAGCTTGTCAACGCCTCCGGCATAGACAACGATGCGCGCACCACTACCGACGGTTGCAACGCTTTTGACGTCTTTGGGGACCTCAACCGAACGGCCATACGCATCCGTGATCTTGCCTCCAGAGCCTGACGAACCTGAGCCGGACGATCCACAGCCAACGAGCAGGCCGCACGTTAAAGCGATGCACGCGATGAGTGCACCAACAAGTGCGAGGGCCTTCTTCAAGCCAGAGCGCTCATGCATTTCATTTTCCACAAGGAACTCCCTTCTCTTCAGGAAATCGAAATAGCTCCGCATACACAAAGCAGTTTGGTGTTACGTAATAAAAATCTGTAACACTACCAGTATAGTGCGCATACATTTGCACGTGCAAGCACTTGATGAAGAATCGGTAATCGGCACACGGAAAGTTGGCATGAAAAAAGCGGATGGCAAAAATGAACTAGACCCCAAAAGCTGGACGGTTAAATAGAATTCTTAAGCGGCCCTTATCGGATGGCCCCGGTACTGAACCGGGGCCATCCCCTTTAATCGGACTTGATTGCGGCGCGTGTTCCAGTATTCGATGTATGCGCCGAGCTGGGCCTTGAACGACTCGAACGAGTC
>JAFRLO010000016.1 GCA_017431165.1 Eggerthellaceae bacterium | reverse complement strand
GTATAGCACTGGCTCGATTCCAATGAATCCTTTGTTCACAGTATCCGGTTCTCAAGGTGCCGGGCGTGCGCCCCGCGCGTCCGGCTCCGCGAACGCGCAAGGAAGAATATTAGCCAACCTCGGCCGCCACGTCAAGGAAAAATCGGGATAATTTCCGAAAAAATGGTTGTCGGTTTTTCCATGTTGATTATCTCGTACAGCCATAAGGCTGTCCGTTGGAAGATTCATCTGTGAAACCGCAGGTAAAAGGCCTAAGCTGCGTCTTAATCAATGCCGATTGCCAGTCGTTGCGACACCTCGCCAACGCAAAGCGATATCCCACTTGGCGACCGTTCGTCTGCGTTTTTGGGTCCCCCCTACGTTCTTAAAGCACTTTTTTGTACGTTTCGGCAAACCACTGGCTCACAGATTCGTATCCGCCATGGTGATATGCGTTCAAGATTTCCTCTCGCTGGTGCGTTCGCTCAACAGGTCGTAATAACTGCTTATTGTTAGTAGAGGCCTTCTCGTATGTCGAACGCCGCAGATTAAAATCGCTTGCATGCTCCTCGAGGTATCGTTTTCCCTTCTGCGTGTTGACGATAAGACTCGAGACGCCAAGATCGTCGTCGAATACAGTTTCCGTTCCATCGAACAGCTCCGGATGCTGTTCGCGAATTCCCCAGAAATCTCCAATGGAGAGATCTCCTGGCCGAAGCGGCGATGCATAAGGACACTGATAGCAGCTCTCGCGATACGTTTGGGCCTCCAAGAAGAGACGATAATACGATTCCTCGAGCCCGTTAATCGGCGCACTTTGCGCTTTGCCGTCCTTGATGTAATCGATTCGACCAATAAAGCTCCAACCGAACCGCTTATCGCGGAATGAATAATTGATGACCGTTGCATCGAGCTCATGAGCACGCATCTTAAGATAGTCATTGAAGAAGCGAGAGTTCGGGACACCGTGGCAAACGACATCCACCAGCAGTAGTCGCTCATCGTATCCATATGCAAAGGAGCGAAGTGCTGCGACTTGGCACGGCGTCCCACCGAACGTGACAGCTCGTCCCTGCTTAAGGTAATCGAGCACGCGCGCGTATATGTCTATATCTTGATCGCATTGAACGTATTTGGAGCAGAGGATGCGATCGAGCGTTGCGGTGTCATCGATGCAGACGAGTCGGGGAATCGCATTCCCGCCTTCAAAATCGAGTGCGGCGCCAGCAACGACGCCGCCCGCTGCCAGCGTCTGCTCCGCGAGCGCGGCGAAGATGCCTCCGGATGCAGAACGGCGGATGTCGGTAATCGCCGACGAGGCGACATAAACCTCTTGCAGCTCATTAGGAATGGCTTGGGTTTGGAATGCGCATGTTTCCGTGCATAGTCCACATTGGACGCACTTATCCTCGTCGATGACCGGGAATACGAAGCCCGATTCGTCGGCCCGCATGCTGATGGCTTGTTGCGGGCAAATGCAGCTGCAGGCCCCGCACCCGCAGCATTCGCTCGCATCGTCGAACAGAACGATTGGAAGATCCAACATGCGATGCTCCTTCCCCCTCGCCTTTAAGCGAAGTTGGAAAAAAATCAGCCGCTTGGCGCAAAGACGTATGCTATATGAACACGCGGTCTATATATAAAGAAAACTAACGGATGCGTGCGAACTTGCGCTTACCCACCTGGATCGTAGCACCTGCTAGTTTCACGGCATCGACATCGTATGCCTTTGCGGCGACCGCCTCACCGTTGATTTTCACGCCGCCACCATCGATGAGCCTACGCGCCTCGCCTGCGCTTTGCGCAAGACCGATCTCGACAAGCAGTTTTGCCAGGTACACAGTTCCCTTATCGTTCGGCGTCAAATCAACATCGAACTCGGGGATATCCTCAGGAACCTCATGCTGCTTGAAGACCAAATCGAATTGTGCCTCGGCCTGCACCGCCGCGTCCGCATCATAATACGCAGCGACGATGTTACTCGCCAACGCACGTTTAACCTTGTTAGGATGCAGCGTACCATCGGCAAGGCCAGCTTCTATGTTATCGATATTCGCAACATCCTCGGTCGATGCCAAGCGGTAATACTTGACCATCATCTCGTCAGGAATCGACATGACCTTGCCGAACATGTCGGCCGGCTCATCAGTCAAACCGATGTAGTTACCGTAGCTCTTCGACATCTTCTGCACGCCATCAGTGCCCTCGAGCAGAGGAAGCGTAAGGCACACCTGCGGCTCGAGCCCCATCTTCTCCATCAACTCGCGGCCAGCAAGCAAGTTGAACAGCTGATCGGTACCGCCAAGCTCGACATCAGCCTTGATGACTACCGAGTCGTACGCCTGCATGACTGGGTACATGAATTCGTGCAAGCTGATTGGCTGATTGTTCGTGTAACGATTATGGAAGTCATCGCGCTCCAGAATGCGAGCGACCGTGAAGTTCGACAATAGCTTGAGCAGATCCTCCATTTTAAGCGCCAGAATCCATTCGGAGTTATAACGCAGCGTGGTCTTATCGGGGTCGAGAATCTTGAATGCCTGATCAACATAAGTTTGGGCGTTCTCGGCGATTTTCTCCCGTGAAAGCTGCGGGCGCGTGGTGTTCCGGCCGGACGGATCGCCAATCATCGCCGTACCATCACCGATGATAAGCGTAACCTGATGGCCGAGATCTTGGAATTGGCGCAGCTTGCGCAGCGGCACCGCATGGCCCAGATGAATATCGGGAGCAGTAGGATCGACACCCAACTTGATGTTAAGCGGTTCTCCGCGCTTCAGCTTGGTTAACAACGCAGTCTCGGGAACGATCTGCGCAGCACCTGACTTGATGATATGTAATTGCTCTTCTGCTGAAAGCATCGAACTTGTCCTCCCCTTTCGAAAAGCGAAATAGCTCCGCTGCGGTCTAACGTTTGAGGATTATACTATACATTGCAAAGACATCACGAAAGGAACCCTTGAAAGGAAACGGTGATCATCATGGCGATCATGCCTCCTGAAGTACAAGAACTGTTCAATAGCGTCCCGAACGTCGCTTTCTCAACCGCCACTACCGACGGTCAGCCGAATACATGCATTGTCGGTATGAAGAAGATCATTGACGATGAGACCGTATACATGTCCGACCAGTTCTTCAAGAAAACGCTTGGCAATTTGCAAGCCAACCCGAAAGTCGCCATTACCTTCTGGGAAGGCAACAAAGCCTATCAGCTGCATGGGACGGCAACGTATGTCAATGAGGGAGAGCTTTTTGAAGCACAGGCCGCATGGGTCAATGCGGCATTCGAAGGCATGGGTCTGCCCATCAAGGCGAAGGGCGGCGCATTCGTCCATGTGGACGCCGTGTTCGAGTCCGCGCCCGGCGGTGCGGCAGGAAACCAACTGGCGTAGCATCCCTTTTCGTTTCCTACACGAATGCCCGGCGGAATGATCCGTCGGGCCTTTTCTTCGAAAAAGAGGAACATTTCAAGCTATTGCGAGGCAAGCCATTTGTGATAGCCGATGACGAAATCGTCCAAATCCCCGTCGAGCACTGAATCCACGTTGCTCGTCTCGACACCGCTCCGTACATCCTTTACCAGTTGATACGGATAGAGGACGTAATTCCTGATTTGACTGCCGAATTCGATGTGCCGTACGTCACCACGTAGCTCATCGACTTCCGATTGACGCTTTTGCTCTTCGATCTCGTAAAGCCGAGCGCGCAGCACGCGGAATGCTGCTTCTTTGTTCTGCAGCTGAGAACGCTGGTCCTGACATGTAACCACGATACCCGAAGGCTTGTGAATCAAGCGCACGGCGCTATCGGTCGTATTGACGCCTTGACCGCCATGGCCAGTCGAACGGTATACCTGTACCTCAACATCCATCGGATCTAGTTCGACTTCGATATCGTCTGGCAGCACTGGGAGCACCTGTACGGCAGCAAAGGTGGTATGACGGCGTTTCTCTTTATCAGTCGGACTGATACGTACAAGGCGATGCACGCCGATCTCGCTACGCAGCATGCCGTAGGCATTGCGGCCTTCGATTTGAATAGTTGCCTTGTCGAGGCCGATTCCCGCTCCGGGCACGATGTCTAGGGCTTCAACCTTCCAACCCTTACGCTGCGTATAGCGGACATACATGCGATAGAGCATCTCGGTCCAGTCCTGTGCTTCATCGCCACCCGCACCGGGGTTGATAGTCAGGATTGCATCGCCCGCATCGAAGCGGCCCGTGAACCATGACTCGACTTCGAGGGCATCGAGCTGAACCGATAGTTCGGCAAGCAGGCTTGACGCTTCTTCCTCGAAAGCAACGTCCTCACGCGCAAGCTCCCATGCTGCAGCGATATCCTCTGCCAGGCTTTGAGCGGCATCATACTGCGCAATGGTCTCGCGCAGCGCGCTCGCCTGTTTGGAAACTTGCTGCGCATGGGCGACATCGCTCCAAAAATCCGCATCGGCGCTTTGCCTCTCTAGGTTGGCAAGCTCCTCGCGCTTTTGGTCGATGTGCAGGTAGCCTTTCGCGTCCTGAACGCGTGCATAAGCCTCGGAAAGATCCTTCTCCGTCATCGCCAACTCTTATCTACCGTGGCATTTCTTGAATTTCTTGCCGCTTCCACACGGACACGGATCGTTGCGGCCGACATTGGCAAATGGATCGTCCTTGTCCTTTACGATGGTTTGCGTCTTCCCCATCGAAGGCTTCGGCGGAGGAGCAGCCGCGGAATTCGCCGCAGCTGACGCTATTTGCTGCGCGCCAGCCGAGATGCCCGTATTGTCAAGCGCCTGCTCGGGCGCTGAATAATTCACCTTGCCCTCGAGCACGTTGCGCTCTTCAGGAAGCTCTTCCTGCGTGGCAAGCTGCAAACGCAGCAGAGTGCGCAGGAAATCCTCGTACATCGAAGCGGTAAGGTTCTTGAACGCCTGATATGCTTCATTCTTGTATTCGACGAGAGGATCGCGCTGGCCGAACGCACGCAAGCCGATGCCTGCCTTCAGGTAATCCATCTCCTGAAGGTGAGCCATCCAGCGTGTATCGATGATGCGCAGCATGACTTGAGAAGAGAGCACCTTCATGACGCCTTCGCCGAGAAGCTTGGCTTTCTGCTCGTACACTTCAACCAAGTACTCGGTCAACGCATCGACCATTTCCTCGGGATCCCCCGCACAATCGATGGTAGAGCTGACGAAATCCGAACGGCCTGTCATATTCGATGCCCACACATCGATGGCATGGCAATCCCATTCATCTTGCGGCGTCTTGGGCGGGCAGTTCATGTCGACGATGCCGCGCGCCGCATCCGCAGCAATCACGGGAATGCGATCGGCAAGATCCTTGCCATCGAGGATGGCGTTCCTCTCATCATAGATTGCCATTCGCTGCAGGTTCATCACGTCGTCGTATTCCAAGACGTTTTTACGGGCAGCAAAATGCATGGTCTCAACTTGACGTTGAGCGTTCTCGATTGCCTTTGTGACCATGCCTGCCTGAATAGGCGTATCTTCGGGAAGATCCGTGCGCTCCATCATACGCGCGATGGAATCCATGCGATCGCCGCCGAACAAACGCATAAGGTCATCCTCGAGCGATAAATAGAATTGGGTCACGCCCGGATCGCCCTGACGACCTGAACGACCACGCAGCTGGTTATCAATACGACGTGATTCATGACGTTCGGTGCCAATGACCGCCAAACCTCCGGCCCTGATCACGCGATTATGCTCATCCGCGCAAATAGCCTGCGCTTCAGCTGCAGCTTCTTCCTTCTGCTGTTTGGTCGCTGCAGGAAGGACATTGGCCTTATCGGCATCGCTGTCAGGAATCGGATCGTCGGGATCACGGAACGGATCCAGCCCCCTCGCAAGGAGAATGTCCTGTGCAAGCACTTCGGGATTACCGCCAAGCAGGATGTCGGTACCACGACCTGCCATGTTCGTTGCAATCGTTACCGCGCCCACGCGGCCAGCTTGCGCGATGATATGCGCCTCGCGTTCGTGATGCTTGGCATTCAAGGTTTCATGCTTAATGCCGCGCTTCGCGAGCAATCGGCTCAGCTTTTCAGAATTCTCAATAGAGACCGTGCCGATCAGACAGGGTTGTCCGTTAGCGTGGCGCCTGGAGATATCGTCCGCTACCGCATTGTACTTAGCATCAATCGAGCGATACACCAGATCATCCTCGTCCTTTCGGATAACTGGCTTGTTGGGTGGAATCGCAACGACTTCAAGCTTGTAAATCTGACGGAACTCCGAGTCCTCTGTCATTGCCGTACCGGTCATGCCTGACAGCTTGTCATACAGACGGAAATAATTCTGCAACGTGATGGTCGCCAATGTTTGGTTCTCTTCGCGAACGAGCACATGCTCTTTCGCCTCAAGGGCTTGATGCAGGCCTTCTGAATAGCGGCGGCCTTCCATAATACGGCCCGTGAACTCATCGACAATCTTAACTTCACCATCGATGACCACATAATCAATGTCGCGATGGAACAAGAATTGAGCCCTCAAAGCTTGCTGCAAATGATTAGCAAGCAGACCAGACGGATCAGCGTAGATGTCATCGATATCGAGCATAGCCTCGATACGCTCCAAGCCGACTTCGGTAGCGTTAATCGTGCGCTTCGCCTCATCCATCTCGAAGTCCTCGCCGAGCACCAATGCAGGCATGACACGTGCAAACCTATTGTACGTATCAGCCGCACGCATGCCAGCGCCTGAAATGATAAGAGGAGTACGCGCCTCGTCGATAAGGATGGAGTCGACCTCGTCAACGATGGCGAAATGATGCCCGCGTTGCACGCGTCCATCTGCCTTCGTTACCATGTTGTCACGAAGATAATCGAAACCGAATTCCGAATTGGTGCCGTAGGTCACGTCTGCCATATACGCAGGTTTCTTCAACGGCGTGCGCATGCCGTTTTGGATAAGACCAACCTTCATTCCCAAGAGGTTGTAAATCTGCCCCATCCATTCGCTGTCTCGTTTTGCGAGGTAATCATTCACCGTGACGATATGGACATTGTGATTCGGCAAGGCATTCAAATAGCCCGCAAGCGTGGAAACAAGCGTTTTGCCTTCGCCGGTTTTCATCTCGGCGATATTGCCGTCGTTTAACGCCATGCCACCAATGAGCTGTACGTCGAAATGCCTGAGGCCGAGCGTGCGAACCGACGCCTCACGCACCGCCGCAAATGCCTCTGGAAGCAAGCTCTCTAGTGACTCCCCCTCTTCGATGCGCTCACGGAATCGCGCTGTACACGCCTGAAGCTCAGCATCGTCCTTCGCTTGCATCGAAGGCTCTAGGGAATTCACCTTCTGCACGATGCCTTGGTATTTCTTCACCTGCTTATCTTCACCGAACGTAAGCAGTTTCGAGAAGAATCCAGCCATACGTTAATCCACACCTTTCTTTTGGACCAACTCGTTCATGTCTTATTCACATCACGTTAAGATAGCACACCCAGATACGCACGCTGCCCGCAAGCAGAAACGTCCTTGAAAGCTGCGCATCAACAGAACCCGTAGTTCAACGCTTTTTCACAAGAAAGCTGTCTTCTTGCCAGCGTCCCGGCAAAAACGTGCTCAGATTTACGAAGTCGCTGTCATCGGTACTCAGTGAGCATTGGAGTAGCCGACAGCCCAAGGGGCTCTTCAGCGTCCTTCGAGACCGTTACGGTATACGTGCAGACGAGCTCGCCGCCAGGAGGAATCGACCCTTCCTGGATATACCAAACCTGCAAATCCTTATACGTCCCCTGACTGAAGGCCTGCCCATCGCTCGTCTTGAAATCGGTGATAGAGCCTCCCGCAGGAGCGGTGATGTAGATCCACGGTAGCATATTGCCATTCTTGAATTGCCCAACGAGATAGGTTCTTCCTTCTGCCACCTCCTGTTGGGTGATGGCATTTCGGAACGTGGTTTTGCATTGATAGCTCGTTGTCCCATCGCTATTGCGCTGCGCTTCGCCGATAGTCGTTTCCATATCGGCATACCATCCAAGCTTCGAAGCCATGCACGCATTGAAGTACGTCCCTATTTTCGGTGTCTTCGAATCAGAATTAAGTGCTCCAGAGCAATCGAGCGCTTCTATTCTTTGTTGCTCTGCCTCGTTGGAAAGCCACAGCATTGCCGTGCGATCATCGACATGCTTCTTCAGGATGTCGACCAAACCAAGCAGCTTCGACGGATTCATATCGTCGAATAATTGATGGACGCAACTTGCCGCAACTTCAGCAAAAAGATCATCGGTGATTTCAGCAGCTTCGGAAGAATAGTCATCTTCGCTGAAATATTTCCAATACAAATCGCTTTGGAGCACCTTCGTCGCATTCGTCCCATCCAAATATGTGCCGTCGGAAAGCGTGATTCCACCTGTAATCGAAAGCAAGTCCTGGATTATGGCAGGCGTCATGGAGATGACGCCGTCAACGGACTTCTCGTTAATGCGCTCATAACCGGCGGCCCAAATGGATGCAACGCGGGGAAAGTCGGGATTATAGCCAACGTTTGGCACGTAGTGCATCCATTCGTAATCGAAGAGCTCATTCTCGTTGTCGGTGATGGTGATCCTGTCGGGAATAGCGGCACCGACTACATCGACGCATTTATCGAAATCACCGAACGAAAGCGTTCCTCCGCTGATGGAAAGCGTTCCCATTGCGCCAGGGAAACCACCCGTGGAACGAGTTTCTGCGGAATTCTGGGCGGTAATCAGGTACAGCCTGTCGCCATCGGCTCCGAGCAACGTGGCAAGAATCGGCGCGAATGCATCGACAGCTTCGAGGCTATCGTTTATCGAAAGGAATTTCTCCTTAATCGGCGCAACCGTCGTAGCAAGCTGATCAACGTGCGCCTCGGGCATGCGCTCCAGCGATTCAGCATTGCGTTTTATTACAGGAATGGACGTTTGGACGACATTCATGAGCGCCTTGAAATTCTCAATGTCAATCGTTCCATTACCGACAAGCGTTGTAGGGGGATGCGCCTCGAGAGCCTTAGTGAGCGGCGTGAGCGCGTTCGTTGTGACATCATCGAGCACATTGACAAGCGTCTTCGCCACAGTGACATCATCGCCATAGTAAGGAATAATCGATGCGAGTCCCCACCAAGGAGTGTTCATCGTGCTGGACATGGAATCAGCCGTCTTCTGCAGCTGCTCCGTTGCAGCAACGGCCTCTGAGAAATTACTCGCCTCAAGACTCGCCTGCACCTGATTCAGCTGTGTAACGGCTGTCTTCGCTTGCGCTCTCAAATCCTGCGCCGAGCTATAGACCTTGTACCCGCTGAAACCGACAGCAGCAGCTAGGACAAGTATCACAACGAGGATAGTAATCAGAATCTTGCGACGGCGACGCCGACGGCTTCTGTGATGATGGTGATGCTTCGATTTGGAGGAATCGCTGCCAAGATAATCATAGAGGCCATCTGCGTTCGTGCCAGTGCTGCCAGACGCATCCGCTTCATCAGAAGGCGAATCGTCGTCAACTATGAATTCAAAGTCGACGGTATCAGCAGGCGAATCGCTCGCCGCTTTCGAAGGAGCAGCATCTATATCGAAGAAGATCGGTTTGCCATCTTCGATAGTCGCCACAGGATTATCGGTCGTGGATACCGTCACGTCCTCGGCAGGAGTGCCTTGCTGTCGGATCGGCTCTTTTGCATGTCGACCAACCAGTTTCTCGGAATCGCGCATCGATTGCCCTTTCATATCATGCGGTCACCCTGACTGACCTGCACAAATCAACTTTTTGAAATTTGATTATACCGCTTTGGGAGGCGTCGCTTTAGCAACGTCAGAAGAAAAGCATGTACGCGACGAATACAACGACTAGCACCGCAATGCCCAGCAGCACAGCACGCTGCATCTTCGACATGGGTTCATGGTTTAGGTCGTCAAGCGTCGTTTCGTGATAGGAGTCATCCGCCTTTTCTGTTGGCTTCCTCGCAGATACCTTCTCGTTCTTCTCGGTAGATCCACCCTTACTTGCCGCCTGATCATGTACTTGCTCAGACACGTCGGCATCATGGCGAAGCACATCAGCTGAATCCGATCCGTGTGAACCGGCGACGATAACGAGCTCGCTATCGTCCTGCTCTACCGTGACATATTTGAATGAAGGCGTTTTTTGCGAACGGGCCATGCGGATTGCTCCTTGGATAACACGTCTATACATCGGGCTTCATGCTTCAGCGCAAATCATGCAGCATCGATTCTAAACTGCATGGCTGCCACACTCCTCGAAGGCCGAATCAATCGCCCCGATGCGCCCTCATTTTAGTACATGCGACCATCATTCTGTGCAACAATACGATGGATAACCAAACGACCCCGAAAAGGACATTATGACAACGAACAGCACAGCAGATGGACGATGCGAGATACTCGATGCGGCTCTGGAAAGCGCACAGAAGTTGCATGGGTTCACCGTGAAGGCGCGCGAACAACTTGCAGAAATCGAGGGTACGGCATATGTCATGGAGCACAAGGCAAGCGGTGCGCATTTGCTTTTCCTGAGCAATGAGGACACGAACAAGGCCTTCTCCATTGCTTTCCGTACGCCACCCGAAAACGATACAGGCGTATTCCATATCCTCGAGCACTCCGTGCTTAACGGCTCCGACAGGTTCCCCGTCAAGGAACCATTCGTCAACTTATTGAAGAGCTCGATGCAAACGTTTTTAAACGCGATGACGTTTCCGGATAAAACGATGTACCCCGTTGCCAGTACCAATGAGAAGGATCTTCTCAACCTCATGGATGTGTATTTAGATGCGGTATTCCACCCGGCGATTTACCGCAACCGTCACATCTTTGAGCAGGAGGGCTGGCATTACGAGTTTGCGCCAAAACCCAACAGAGATGATATCAACGAAGAGTCTTCGAGCGACATCGACACATCAAGGCTTCGCATCAACGGTGTCGTCTATAACGAAATGAAGGGCGCTCTTTCCAATCCGGAGGCCCTTCTGTTCGACGCTCTCTCGGCCGCACTGTTCCCCGATACGCAATATCGCTTCGAGTCGGGCGGCACACCAAAAGCTATCCCGACATTGACCTATGAGGACTTCCTTGAGCAGCACGCGCGTCATTATCGACCCGACAACAGCTATATTCATTTGTATGGCAATCTCGATATCGAGTCTGTGCTCGCTTTCATCGACGAGCGCTATCTGACTCCTCTCGCCGTATCTCGCGCACAAGGGCAGGCAGAAAATGCGCTTACTCCCCGTCCCTTAGCGTTCCAGCAACCTATTATCAACCGCGGCGTGCGCGTCGAAATGCCGACTGCGCCAGAAAATGCCTGCTGTGGACTCGCATATTGCATTGGTACCTCAGCAGATCATGAGCGTGTTATTGCCACCGATGTGCTTCTTGACTCTCTATTCGGCTCTAACGAGTCGCCGCTTAAGCGGGCACTTCTCGACGCCGGACTCGCCGATGACGCCACGGCATTCCTCGGCGACAGCCTCCTTCAGCCTTTCGCGATCGTGCAATTGCGCGGAAGCCGTCCAAATGTCCTCGAGCGTTTCCAAGAAGTGTTAGATAAAGCCATAGAAGAGCTTCTCGATAAGGGCATCGACGAAGACCTCATCGAGGCTTCTCTCGCCCACTCCGAATTCGTGATGCGCGAACACGATTTCGGGACAGCAGACGGCGTGGTCTTTGCAATGGCGAGCATGGCAGGCTGGCTGTACGATGATGATGCACCGACAATGTTCGTGCGTTTCGAAGACGATTACGCCGCATTGCGCTCCAAACTCGGCACTGGCTATTTCGAGCAGCTGGCATCCGAGATCTTCCTGCATAACAACCATTGCGCATCAGTCGAGCTGATACCGATCGAGCAAACAAGTCCCACCGCGGAAGAGGAGCGCATAGCCGGCATCGCAAAGAACATGACCGCAAACGATGCTTCCGCAATTGCTGATACCGTAAAGGCATTGCGCAAGGCGCAGGAGTCCATCGATTCGCCCGAGGCTCTTGCAACGCTCCCGCACCTGGGAGTAGCAGACCTCGCTCAAGCTCCTGAATTACCGAATTGGGAATTGGACGATTCCACCCCCGTTCCCTGCATTCGCCATAACGCGCCCACCCGCGGTATCGCCTATGCATATCGTTATTACGATCTTTCTTGCGTGTCGTTTGAGGACCTCCCTTATGTGAACATCCTCACATCGGTTCTCGGCAAGCTTGACACCGCACGGCATACGGCTGCTCAAATCGATACTTTAGTCCAGGGCAAATTAGGCAATCTCGGATTCATGAGAAGCGTTATCGATGACGAAACAGATGCGGGCAACTTTGCGCCCAAGCTCGTCGTTACCGCAAGCGCACTTGAATCGCAATGCAACTACCTTGTAACGCTACCGCATGAAATCATGTTCGAAACCGATTTCTCGAATACGCGAAAGATCCTCGACATTCTCATCCAGAAGCGTGCGCTCATGGAAAGAGGATTCGCCTCGTCGGGGCATAGTGCCGCACTTGCACGCTTGAATAGCTACTATCTCCCCTCGAGCGTGGTACGCGAGCAACTCGGTGGTATCGACTTCTATCGCACGCTTAAGAACCTCATCGAGCATTTCGATGAATATGCAGAAGAGCTCTCCTCTCGCCTAGCCCGATTGGCAATGCAAATCTTCTCGCCAAACAACCTCACGCTAGCGTTTACGGGTAGCGAGGAGAGCTTCGCCCAATACTGGCTCGCATGCGAGTCGAACCGTGGCCTTACCGTTTCACAGGACGCTTCTCCTAGACTCATAGTGCCAAAACCTGTCGTCCGCAACGAGGCGTTCGTCATCCCAGCCAATGTGGCCTTCGTGACAAGCGGCTATAACTTGCGTCGTCTTCAGATAGCACAAGGCGAAACAAGCGCTTCGCTTCCTGCTTACCGAGGTGCGTGGCAAGTCGCGAGCAAGGCTTTGAACTTCGAATATTTATGGAATGAGGTACGCGTTAAGGGCGGAGCATACGGTGTCGGCTTCCAAGCAGGTCGTTTAGGCGGCGTCCAATTCCATTCGTATCGAGACCCGCACATCGACGAAACGCTCGAACGATTCCGCGGCGCTCCCAAATGGCTGCGCAGCGCCGAACCAAGCACCGAAGATCTCGAGGGTTATATCGTGAGCACCGTTGCGGGGCTTGACGCGCCCCACAAGGTTCGCGACCTGATTTGCCGACAGGACGTTGAGTATTTCAGCAAACGTCCGAAAAACGCATTGCAGGTTACCCGAGCAGATGCACTCGAAGCCTCCAAATCCGCATTCGAAGAGCTCGCCTTTGCAGCAGAGCATGCGTTGGACGAGCGGGCTGTCTGCGTTTTCGGAGGACGTGACGTCATCGCACGTCAGAACGCGCATCTCGAAGTCATCGACTTACTGGGGATCTAGCCGCCATCGGTACGTTTCAAATCGAGAGACTCGTCATTGCTTCCCCTATCGGAAGGAACATGCGCATTTTTCCGCAGTCGGACGTTTTTGTATCCAAAATCGCTATAATGGCGTGGTTGAACAGTATGCCTGGCTTACGTCAGGCACGGGCTTTGCCCGAGATTGAAAGAAAGCGGTGGACGAAACATCATGCTTGAACTTAAGAACCTTGTCTTCGAAGTGCCCGTGAACGAAGGCGCTGTAGAGACGAAACGCATCATCGATGACCTTTCACTGACGATAGGCGACGATCGATTCACGGTCATCACCGGTCCGAACGGCGGAGGCAAATCGACGCTGGCAAAACTCATCATGGGCATCGAAAAACCCACGAGCGGACAAATCATCTTCAATGGCGAGGACATCACCGACCTTTCCATCACGGAACGCGCGCGGCTTGGCATCGGCTACGGGTTCCAACAACCTGCTCGCTTCAAGGGAATGAAAGTTAAGAAGCTTTTGGAAATCGCAGCAGGCAGGAAGCTTCCCATGCTTGCTTGCAACGAATACCTCGCAAAGGTTGGCCTATGCTCGGCAACGTATTTGACCCGCGAAGTTGATAAAAGCCTTTCGGGTGGCGAGGTCAAGCGTATTGAAATCGCCACTATCCTCGCAAGCGACCCAAAGCTCGCCATCTATGACGAGCCCGAGGCTGGAATCGATTTGTGGAGCTTCGACCGTCTCACGGAAACGTTCCGCGATATTCACGAAGCACGTGATGGTCGTTCCATAGTGATCATCTCGCATCAGGAACGCATCATCCAACTTGCAGATGAAGTCGTCTTGCTCCGCGAAGGCCGCATCAGCGAAACCGGAACGCCAGAGCAGCTCATGCCGAAGCTTGGCTTCACCGCGAAGGGCGTGCCCGGCTGCCAGCTCACCGAGCCCACTGCGCTTCATCTCACAACGATTCCCACTACTTGCTAAGTTCGCGTTACGCGTCAACGTGTTTAATAAAGGAGGCCATCTATGGCTGTTGATCTTTCCCCCATCGATGAGAACCTGTTAGCGGCAATCGCCAACATCCACGGCATGCCTAACGGTGCATTCAATATCCGCAGAAACGGAGAGCTCGTCGAGCGTCATTCATCAGCGAATATCGAAATCGCCACTAAAACCGACAACCCTGGCATAGACATCACCATCGCTCCTGGCACAAAGGGCGAAAACGTATTCATACCCGTCATCGTTACGCAATCCGGATTGAAAGATGTCGTGTATAACACCTTCTATATTGGAGACAACTGCGACATCACGATAATCGCAGGATGCGGCATCCATAACGACAGCCACAAGGGCTCTCAGCACGATGGTATCCATACGTTCTATATCGGCAAGAACAGCCGCATCAAATATATCGAAAAGCACTACGGCGAAGGTACCGGCACAGGCGAGCGTGTCCTCAATCCGGTTACAAACGTCTATATGGAGGAGAACTCCTACTGCGAAATGGAGCTCACGCAGCTGCGCGGCGTGACATCGACCCTGCGTGACACGGTTGCCGAACTGAAAGAAAACGCGAAGCTCATCCTGACCGAGAAACTGCTCACGCACGACGACCAAATTGCCACGTCGAATATGAAAATCGATCTGGTTGGCGACGGTTCAAGCGTTCAGGTTATTTCCCGCTCTGTCGCACAGGACAATTCCAAGCAGATCTTCAATCCGCTTGTCACCGGCTCAGCAGCCTGCCATGGTCACGTACAATGCGATGCCATCATCATGGGAAAGGCGAACGTTACCGCTATCCCCGGCATCGAAGCCGCATGCGAGGATGCCATGCTGATCCACGAAGCCGCCATCGGCAAGATCGCTGGCGACGAGATCACCAAGCTTATGACCCTCGGACTGACCTACGAGGAAGCTGAACAGGAAATTATCGAAGACTTCTTGAATTAGCCCCTCGCGTAGCGTACGCATTCTGGAAATCGAACGGGCTTGGGATGATTCCCAAGCCCGTTTTCATTTGCTAATGTACGCTGTTCAGCAATGGCGAGCGGATTACGCCTCGCTGGAAGTGATTGCAGCCAGCTTCGAAACGTCGATGGTCTCAACCAGCCACTTCTTCTGGATGGTGTCGGTGATGCCATCCTTATTGACAGCAGTAAGTGCGGAAGCGATGCTGCTCTTCAACGAGCTATTCGAATCCTTCACAGCGATGCAATAGCCAGTCGGGGCATCGATGATGGCGACCGGATACACCGTCACACTAGCCGCCTTTGCCGCATACATGCCGATAACGGCATCGGCTGCGACGTAATCAGCCTTCCCATCTGCCAGGTCTTTGAAGGCGGTGACGAGATCGCTTTCGGCAACAATCTCAGCAGGATCGTACAAGCTCGAAATTGCCCAGTTGCTCAACGAAGCAGCCTGCACTGCGATCTTAGAGCCAGAGCCCTTCGTGGGTGCGGTAGCGCCTTGCGTCTTCGAGAACAGGGTCACCCCGCTTTGCACATACGGATCGGATTTCCACACATTCGCCGTAGCATCTCCCTTGTCGACTCCCATGACGATATCCACGGTACCCTTGTTCAATGCGGCCATGGGATCAGGATCAACGTCGACGAGCTTGAGCTTCAATCCGAGCTCATCGGCAATCGCGGCAGCCATGTCAGCATCGATGCCGACAATGCCCGTGCTGCCCTTTGCGGACATAGGTGCGTTCTCGCCACTCACGCCAACCGTCAACACGCCGTTTTCAATAATGGATGGCGAGGTAATCGCTGCATTCTTCATAGCAGGCTCGTACTTCTGAGAGCTGTTGCATCCGCACAATACACCGGCTAAGCAAACAATGAGAGTGCCGCATGCTATCAAAGTCCCAATCCGTTTATTCACAGTATCCTCCCGTTCGTTTCCGCTGGCTTCTTTTGTCTGACCTAGTCTTTGCCCCCACACTCGCGTACTGGGGTATTGGCTTGACACCGACCACCCTCTCGCTCGTGCAGCCGAATGCTGCTTATCAACGAGCGGTACGACTTACGCCTAGAATACGCCATGCTCATGCGAGTTGCCCCGCACTTACGTGGATCCTTTCGACCGCATCTGCCATGGACTAAAGGACGCATCTGCGCCCTCGCAACTACAGAGCCAAAAGAAGCACCATACAGTTTAGCAGATATGCGCACGTTAT
Organism: Eggerthellaceae bacterium; assembly: GCA_017431165.1. Lineage (GTDB taxonomy): Bacteria > Actinomycetota > Coriobacteriia > Coriobacteriales > Eggerthellaceae > SIG42. The sequence continues at coordinate 8,381 of JAFRLO010000016.1, read as the reverse complement.
GACGGTTCGCCACATTCCGCACAAATATGGAAACCCTTAAACGGTAGTTGACACAAAGAGGCTTATACTACGCGAAGAAAGCAGGAAGCGAAAACCATCTCCGTGTGCACCGAACACGCAGCGAAAGGGCATCCTATGACCAGCCGGAAAGGGTCAGCAAAAGCAAAGCGCATTGCCGAATTCAAGTCGCAACTTGGCGGCATGGATGACCTATTTGAGCGCGAAACCAAGCGTGTTACAGCAAAATCCCTCGAAAAGGAACGCACCCTCCGCAAAAAGGCCTGCGAATCGAAGAATCGCTACGACAGCGAACGCGATGCCCGGGAAGCGATTCGAGCATGCGCGGAGCATGGAACGCTCGGTCTTCGCTGCTACCGCTGCCCCTATTGCGATGGGTGGCACCTCACGTCAAAATCCCAGAACGCGTAAGCCTTAATGCCCCGTAGGCATCGCAAACCTTTTCGCATCGACCGAGATTGTATGGCGGATAGGTTTCCATTGGCATTTCTTGCAGAACAAAGCCGCAATGGCAATAGGAAAGTAAGTCAACATGAAAAGAGGGAACGTTAGGACCGATCGCACGACCATCGAGGTGCTCGCATGGATATTGCGGCGCTCCGTTATCGCGGTAATCGTGCCGAAGAAAAGCATGAAGCCCATGTAGTTTGCGATGCAAAAGCCGAGGGCTTCGCCCGAGGAGGCCACTATATCACCGGTGCTGATAAGGCCCATAGCCCCCATCGACAGAATAATGACGTTGAAGAGGACCGATGCGATGGTCAGCAGTAAACCGGGCGCAATCGTCATGAGCATGTCATAGCACGCGAACCGATGGCCCTTCTTTTGCGTGAACATGCCCTTAACAAGCTCAGCGCCATAACGTCCGAACACCTGATAGAAACCCCTTGCCCAGCGGAAACGCTGGTTCCATGAATCGCGGAACGTAATCGGTTGTTCATCGTAGAGCATCGCAGTAGGGCAATAGCCAATGCGCATGCCGTCTAAGATGCTGATTGTCGAGAACTCGATATCCTCAGTCAGAAGGTGCCATTTCCACCCGCCATGCTTTTTGATGACATCCGCGGAGATGTAAAAACCCGTACCGCTGATTGCACAACTGGTATTGAGCAGCATACGTGCTTGGGAAAGGTATTTCGCCTCGCGCATGAACCACATACCATAGCCTGCGGAAATCCAATTGCTATCGAAATTCTTAGAATTACGGTAGCTTGTTGCAGCCGGTACGCCAGAATCGAACGTTTTATTCATCTCGCGGAAATAATTCGGATCAAGCACATTGTCCGCATCGAAGATGAAGTATGCCTCATGACCGCGATCCGCATAGCGGTCAAGAAGGATCTCAAAGCCATAATCGAGTGCATAGCCTTTGCCGATCTCCCTTTTATTGAAACGGGGAATGACGATTGCGCCTGCTTTACGGGCAACCGAGGCGGTATCGTCCGTGCAATTATCGGCGATGACGAACACATCGATGAGCTCCTGAGGATAATTCTGCTCTTTGATCGACTTGATCAGATAGCCGATCACGGCGCTTTCATTGCGTGCGGAAATCACCGCAGCGAATTTATGGTTTCTCTTTGCTTCCGGTACATCTGGTTTTCGCTTGAGCACTACCAAAACATAGAAAAGCTGATACGTATAGCAGCATGTGAATATCAGAAATACGCAGAAATTGAAGATTTCCACATAGGAGAATTGCGAGAGGAATCCACTCATACAATCTAACCTTTCGAATCATTCCTTCTTGTTTCTCTTCCGCATAAACCTTCAAAGTCTTAGAAACTACGTGTCTGCTTATGGAAGCAGACGGTCTTTGCAGAGCTCGGCAGATTATATGCGTCTCATCCCGATTCCTCTGCGAATGTTTTATGGATTTATCGTTTCGCCTAATGAATGACGAGGATCAGGAAAAGAATCCAGCTGGTCTACATATTGGCTTCATCAAATCAATGGATTTCCCTTGATCATGTAAGGTTCGTTATAGACGAAAAGAGCTCGGCAATTCTTCCAGATAGTGTGGTACCCTAGACCGCGATTAATGTTAGGAGGATCAATGAGCTCAGAAATCAAAGATATCAACCTTGCCGATGCAGGACGTGCCCGCATTGAATGGGCGGATCGCGATATGCCTGTACTGGCATCTATCCGCAAACGCTTCGCGGACGAGAAGCCGTTTGACGGTGTCCGTATTGGAGCGTGCATGCATGTAACGACAGAAACCGCCAATCTTATGCGCGCTTTAGTCGCTGGTGGTGCTCAAGTCAGGCTGTGCGCATCGAACCCGCTTTCCACCCAAGACGATACCGCAGCCTCACTCGTGCGTGACTATGGTATCGAAGTCCACGCCATTGCTGGCGAGGATGCCGAAACCTACGACAAGCACATCCAGGCCGTCATCGATTTCGACCCGAACATCATCATGGACGATGGAGCCGATCTCGATACCGCATTGCACACGCGATTCCCCGAGAAACTGGCCAACGTCATCGGTGGTACAGAGGAAACGACGACAGGCGTAATCCGACTGATTTCGATGGCGCGAGAAGGCGTACTGTCTTACCCCGTTATCGACGTCAACGATGCTAACACGAAGCATTGCTTCGATAACCATTATGGAACGGGGCAAAGCACGCTTGATGGAATCATCCGCGCCACCAACCGTCTCATGTGCGGTCGTACGATCGTCATTTCCGGCTACGGATACTGCGGAAGCGGTCTTGCCCTGCGCGCACGCGGCATGGGCATGAACGTCATCATCTGCGAGGTTGACCCGCTACGCGCACTCGAGGCATTCATGGAAGGCTACCAAGTCATGAAAGCCGAGGAGGCAGCGAAGCTCGCAGATGTGTGGGTAACCGTCACGGGTGATTGCAAGGTCATCGATGCGCCTGCCTTCGAGAATCTCAAAGATGGCGCTATTCTTTGTAACTCCGGTCATTTCGATTCGGAGATCTACATCCCTTGGCTTGAGGAACACGCGGTCTCCAAGGAAGAGCTTAAGCCGCTGGTTGAAGAATATACGCTTGAAGATGGGCGGAAGGTCGTTGTGCTTGCTCAGGGTCGACTCGTAAACCTTGCCTGTGCCGAAGGTCATCCTGCAAGCGTTATGGATATGAGCTTCGCCAACCAGATTCTCGCAGCGGAATACCTCGTCAAGCACGCCGACGAGCTTGAGAACCAAGTGTACAACGTGCCCGCTGAAATCGATGAGAGCATCGCGCGTTTGAAGCTTGAGACCTTAGGCATCGATATCGTTACGCTCACAGACGAGCAGATCGAATACATGAACAGCTGGAACTTCTAGAAGCTATTTAGAAGCCACATCGCGTATACGAAAAGGGCCCGCATATGCGGGCCCTTTTAAGAGGAAACTACACAGCAGCTTAAGAAACTGCGTTCAATTGGGCATTGCACCACGCAATGTCATCGGCAAGCGTCGTCTTATTGGCTTCTTCTTCTGACAACGCTGCACGTTTCTGTTCGTATTGGCCCAGTTGCTCACGCACCGAAGCAGCATCTATATCCTCGACACGCAGCGCCCGATTGGCCAACACGATGACCTTTTCGCCTGTGACCTCGACATATCCGCCTTGGCACACGAAGCTCTTCGCATCGCCAGGCGTATCGCCCTCGATGCGGACCATGCCGTCTGCAAGAGGTGAGACCAGCGGCACATGTCCCTGCAAAAAGCCCATGGAACCCTCGACGCCAGGCACGGTGACCATTGTCGCATCGCCTGAGAAGAGTCGAGCTTGCGGCGTAACGATGTCACATACAAGGCCGGCCATTATGCCTCTTCCTTCTTCATCATCTCGTCGTAAGCGGCATAAACATCCTCGATGGCTCCCTTGTAAACGAAGCACTGCTCGGGAATGTGGTCGCACTTACCATCGAGGATTTCCTTGAAGGAGCGGACGGTATCCTCAACCTTGACATACTTGCCCGGGGTACCCGTGAAGACCTCGGCGACGTGGAACGGCTGACCCAGGAACTTCTGGATCTTGCGCGCACGATTAACGGTGATCTTCTGGTCTTCGGAAAGCTCGTCCATACCCAGAATCGCGATGATGTCTTGCAGGTCCTTGTAGTTCTGCAGAATCTCTTGGACACCAACGGCAACGCGATAGTGCTCTTCACCGACGATTTCAGGATCGAGAGCGCGGCTTGTGGAGTCCAGAGGATCGACGGCAGGATAAATGCCCAGCTCGGCAATGGAGCGGGAAAGAACCGTCTTGGCATCCAAGTGCGTAAACGTCGTGGCAGGAGCCGGGTCGGTCAAGTCGTCAGCAGGCACGTAGACGGCCTGAACAGACGTGATGGAACCAACATCGGTCGAAGTGATGCGCTCTTGCAAATCACCCATCTCGGTAGCCAGCGTTGGCTGATAGCCTACAGCAGACGGCATACGGCCGAGCAGAGCGGATACCTCTGAGCCAGCTTGCGTGAAGCGGAAGATGTTGTCGATGAACAACAGCACGTCCTGACCCTGATCACGGAAATACTCGGCTTCGGTCAGACCCGCAAGGCCGACGCGAAGACGAGCTCCCGGAGGCTCATTCATCTGACCATACACGAGGCAGGTCTTGTTGATAACGCCGGATTCGCTCATCTCGAGATAAAGGTCCGTACCTTCACGGGTACGCTCGCCTACGCCTGTGAACACCGACGTGCCGCCGTGCTCTTGAGCGAGGTTGTTAATCAATTCCTGGATGCAAACGGTCTTGCCTACACCAGCACCGCCGAACAGACCGGTCTTGCCGCCCTTGACATAGGGCTCGATCAGATCGATGACCTTGATGCCGGTCTCAAAGATCTCGGTCGAGGTCGCAAGGGTCTCATAAGCAGGTGCGGGATGATGGATGGGCATCCATTGTTCGATTTCGGGCATGGGCTTGTCGTCAACTGGTTGACCAAGCACATTCCAAATGCGGCCGAGCGTGTTCTGACCGACGGGCATCTTGATAGGTGCGCCGGTGTCGACAGCCTCGACGCCGCGGGTGATGCCGTCAGTAGACGACATGGCAACCGTACGGACGAGATCGCCGGGAAGGTGCGTCTGCACCTCCAACACGGTATCGATCTCTCCGATCGGCGTGTTCGCATGAACCGTCAGGGCGTTGTAGATGGCCGGCATCTGTTCCGGCGGGAACTCAACGTCGACAACAGCGCCGACGATACGGACGATGCGTCCGACTGCGCCCTGGTTGGCCGATGCGGTATTCGTTGTTTCAGCCATTTAATCCTCCAATGCAGCTGCGCCACCGACGATTTCGGTAATCTCTGTCGTAATGGCGCTTTGACGTGCACGATTATAAATTCTTGTAAGTGTTTCAACCATTTCGTTCGCGTTGTCTGTCGCCGATTTCATCGCAGTACGACGAGCGCCTTGCTCGCCAGCTTCAGAATCGATAAGAGCATGGTAGAACGTTGTACGTACGTAAGCAGGAAGCAGACTGTCAAGAACATCACCAGCACTCGGTTCGAACTCGAACCCTGCCTTGCTGGTTCCTTCTGACACTTCTTCTTTCTCTGCGACATTCGCCAACAACGCTTCGGTATCGACGGGAAGCACGGTCTCTACGGTGAGCACCTGCTCGGCAGCGTTCTTCGCGTGGTTATACACCACGATGACCTCATCGAGTTCCTCGTTGGTATAACCGTCGATCGCATACGCAGAAACGGATGATGCTTCTTCTACGGTAGGATCAGCGGACATATCGACAAACTCAAGCACGGGTTTGATGCCACGATACTTGAAGTAGCCGATGCCCTTCTTGCCGCAGGACACGATGCTCACTTGAGCACCAGCAGCTTCGCGATCCTTCATGATGCTTTCGGCCTTGCGCAGGACGTTGCTATTGAAGCCACCTGCAAGACCGCGGTCCGACACGACAACAACGATAAGCACATGCTTGACATCGTCATGCGTCGCGAGCAGCGGGCTATCCCCACCGCTCGATTGCGCTGCGACATTCGCAAGCATCTCTTTCATGGAAGAGGAAAACGGCGTTGCCTCATCCACGCGCTCGGTCGCGCGACGGATCTTGGCAGCCGCAACCATTTCCATGGTACGCGTAATCTGCTTCGTTGAAGTAACGGAGTTGATTCGGCGTTCGATGTCGTGAAGGTTTGGCATAGCTTACCTACCTTATGCTCTTACCTGGAACTGCTGCAAAAATGCTTCTATAGCAGCGTTCAACTCGGTCTCGATGGAATCGGTAAACTTCTTCTCCTCCACGATATGGTCGAAGATCTCCTGATGGGAAGCACGCATCCATGCAAGCAATTCGGTACGGAAGCGCACGACGTCGGAAACGGGCAGCTCGTCAAGGTACCCATGACCGCCTGCGTAGATGGCCACAGCCTGCTCTTCAACGGGCATTGGATTGTAGCGACCCTGCTTCAGAAGCTCGGTCATGTGGGCACCACGGTTCAGCTGATCTTGCGTAGCCTTGTCGAGGTCGCTGCCGAATTGCGTGAACGCCTGCAGCTCGCGATATGAGGCCAAGTCAAGACGCAGCGAACCTGCGACCTGCTTCATAGCCTTGATCTGCGCGGAACCGCCAACGCGCGACACGGAAATGCCGACGTCGACAGCCGGACGTTGACCCTGGAAGAACAAGTCTGTCTGCAGGTAAATCTGGCCATCGGTAATGGAGATGACGTTCGTCGGAATGTAGGCGGACACGTCGCCTGCCTGCGTTTCGATGATCGGAAGGGCTGTTAAGGAACCGCCGCCATTGACATCGGACATCTTAACAGCGCGCTCGAGCAAACGAGAATGCAGATAGAAAACGTCGCCAGGATACGCCTCGCGTCCCGGAGGACGGCGCAGGGTCAACGACATCTGACGATAGGCAACAGCCTGCTTGGACAAGTCATCGTAGATGCACAGCACGTGACGACCGGGGTTGTCCTTTCCGGCTGGCTTGCCATCTTCGCCGTTGTACATGAAAAACTCGCCCATTGCTGCACCGGCCATAGGCGCGATGTATTGCAACGGAGCAGAATCGGATGCCGATGCGGCCACGATAATCGTGTAATCCATGGCACCATAACGGTCAAGCGTTTCAACGATCTGCGCAACCGTGGAAGCCTTCTGGCCGATTGCGACGTAAATGCAGATCATGTCCTGACCTTTTTGATTGATGATGGTATCGACAGCGATTGCCGTCTTGCCCGTCTGGCGGTCGCCAATGATAAGCTCGCGCTGACCGCGGCCGATAGGAATCATCGAGTCGACTGCCAGGATACCGGTCTGCATCGGTTCGCATACAGGCTGGCGCGCGATAACGCCAGGAGCTTTGAACTCGACAGGACGATATCCTTCGGGTTGGATGGGGCCCTTACCATCGATGGGCATGCCGAGCGGGTTCACAACACGACCGAGCATACCCTTGCCTACAGGCACTTCAACGATACGGCCAGTGGTCTTCACCTGGTCGTTTTCTTTGATTGCGGTGACATCGCCGAGCAATACGGCACCGACTTCGTCCTCTTCGAGGTTCTGAGCCAGACCGTACACGGTCTTACCGCCTGCGCCTGTGAATTCGAGCAGCTCGCCCGCCATGGCATCTTTTAGGCCATCGACGCGTGCAATACCGTCGCCAACCTGGATGACGGTACCGACTTCGCGAGACTCAACGCTCGTATTGAGGGCATCGAGCTGCTTGCGCAGCGCCGCCTCAATAGACTGTGCGGTGATTTCAGTCACTAGCATTCACCTCCATCTACAGTTTGCTTGAGCGTGGTACGCGCGTTCTCGAGTTGCGTCTTGACGCTTGCATCGATGTACGTACCGTTCGCACTCATAAGGATTCCTCCGAGAATGGATGCATCGATGTGCTCGCGAAGAACGACATCGGTGCCCAGCTCAGCGGATGTTTTCTGGGTAATGATCTGGCGTAGATGATCATCAAGCTCTACGACCGTCGTAACATCGACGACCGTGACATTGAGCTTTTCGGTAATCTGGTCCTCGAAACTCGCGCAAACGCGGTTGAGAAGACCCATGTCGCTACGCTCGGCCATAACAGCCAAGACGTCAACGAGCACGGGATTGCATTCCGCGAATACAGAGCGCACGAGTGCTGCGCGCTGCTCGGGCGAATACGTGACCTCGCTCAACGCTTCCGTCAAGTCGATGCTCTGCCGCATGATGCGTACAATCTGCTCGAGCTCGTCGCGAATCTCGAGAACGCCTTCTTGGCCGCCCATCTGATTCGCCGCATCAAGCAATGCACCAGCATACGTTACGACTTTCTCTTTTTCGACAAGGCGGTTAGTTGGCATTGAAACTACCTGCCTCGTTCACATAGCGCTCGATGATCTTCCGATGATCGTCGTCACTCAGATCTTCT
>JAFRLO010000015.1 GCA_017431165.1 Eggerthellaceae bacterium | reverse complement strand
TCTTTCACCTTCCTCTATAAGTGCGCCGAGAAGTTTGGCGTTGATGTCATCGAAATTCTTACCGGAGAGGCTCCGCACCTTACGGGTTATTCACTCGTACGGGAAGGTGAAGGCCTTTCGGTGAAGAGGCGCGCTGGTTTCGAATATCTTCATAAGGCACCCTTCTTCAAGAATAAAGTATGCGAGCCGTTCGTTGTTACGACTCCGTATGTTCCCGAAGAACAAGATAAGCCAATCCACCTTTCGTACCATAAAGGGCAGGAGCTCGATTTCATAATCTCTGGCAAGATGCGTTTCGCTTACGAGGACCACATTGAAGATTTAGGTCCAGGCGATTTGGTGTTGTACGACTCTGGACGTGGCCATGGCATGATCGCCATCGGCGGTGAGCCCTGCAAGTTCATCGCTATAGTCATGCGCCCTCGCGAGGGATCGATTATCTAGGCGCAATCCCCTTGGTTTGTCGGGGGATTCGCGCCGAAAATCAGTTCTTTGATTATCCATGGTGTGCCTGCCGTGCGGGCACGTATGCGAAGGAGCATGATTCTTATTATGGAACCCTTGAATGAGCGTTATATAACTGAAACCCTCAACGAGGACGGCGAGATAAGCAAAATCGAGATCGCGTGTCCTGAGAACTACAATTTCGGATACGACATCGTTGATGAAATCGCGTTAAACGAGCCGAATCGCCGTGCAATGGAGTGGGTGAATCCTGAAGGCGAGACCCATACATTCACGTTCGCCGATATGAAGTACTGGTCTGATAAGGCTGCGAATGTCTTTGCGGCCCACGGTATCGGCAAAGGCGATATGGTCATGGTAATCTTACGCCGCCATTACCAGTTCTGGTTCACGGCCGTCGCCTTAGCGAAACTCGGTGCCGTTATGGTGCCTGCGACATTCATGCTTAAAGAGCATGACCTCGAATATCGTCTGACGTCCGCTAGCGTCAAGGCCATTGTCTGTACGTCGGTCGGGTATATTGCCGATGTCTGCGACGCGGTCGTGGGGAAGTGCCCGACGGTCGAGAAACTGTTCATCGTGAACGGGGGTGGCGGAGGTTTGACGCCCTTCGATGAGGGTGGGAAGCCGATAATCCCCGAAGGTGAGCTTCTTGGGCCAGCATTAAGCGGACCCGAGATGGTTTGCGCCGCTCGCATCGAGCGCGAAGGCTGGATTGACTTCAATGCGGAGGTATGCGCTGCATCTCCTGCTTTTGAGCGTCGCTTAACGGTCGCAACCGATCCGATGCTCATGTATTTCTCAAGCGGCACATCGGGCAATCCTAAGATGGTCCTCCATGATTCGCGCTATGCGCTTGCGCATCTCGTCACCGCGAAGCCATGGCACAACGTTAGGCCCGATGGCCTTCATTTCACTATTGCTGATACCGGTTGGGGCAAGGCTGTTTGGGGCAAGCTCTATGGCCAGTGGACGATGCAGGCTGGCGTATTCACATACGACTTCGATCGATTCAATGCGGCTGAGATTCTTGAGATGATCGGTCGCTATAAGATCACGACCTTCTGCGCGCCGCCGACCATGTATCGTATGATCTCGCAATTGGATGTAGAAGCGTTCGACTTAAGCTCGCTTGAGTATTGCACGACCGCAGGCGAGGCCCTCAATCCCGATTTGTTCTACTTCTGGAAAGAGCATACGGGCCTTACGATCTACGAGGGTTTCGGGCAAACCGAGACGCCGCTTACCATCGCGAACCTTCGTAACTCCACGCCACGCCCGGGTTCAATGGGCAAACCCGTGCCCTTGTATCGCATGATCCTTATGCGCGCTGATGGTACCGAGTGCAAGACTGGCGAATCAGGTGAAGTTTGCATCGATGTAAGCATGAATCCTCCGGGAATCATGATGGAGTACTATCGCAATCCGGCGAAGACCGCGGAGGCCATCCATGATGGTTGGTACCATACGGGCGATGTCGCGTGGGCTGACGAAGATGGTTATTACTGGTACGTGGGTCGCAACGACGACGTCATCAAGTCGAGCGGTTATCGTATCGGTCCCTTCGAAATCGAGAGCGTGTTATTAGAGCATGAGGCTGTTGCCGAATGCGCGGTAACCGGTGTGCCGGATCCATTGCGCGGTATGGCTGTGAAGGCTACCATCGTGCTTGCTGGTGTATTCAAGCCGAGCGAGTCATTGACCGTAGAGCTCCAGCAGTGGGTGAAAAAGAAGACCGCACCGTATAAGTATCCGCGCATTATCGATTATGTTGATGAGCTCCCGAAGACCGTTAACGGCAAGATCCGTCGCGCTGCGATTCGCGAGGCGAATAAGCAGGAGTAGATTATGTTGACGCTCAGTGAGGCTGTTCCGTTCAGGGCTGAACGACTCGTCATCGTATGCGGGCATTATGGTGTGGGCAAGACGAATTTCGCACTCAATCTTGCCATCGATACCGCGAAAGCGGGTCATAAGGTCACGCTCGTAGACTTGGATATCGTCAATCCGTATTTTCGCAGCAGCGATTATGGGAAGCTTTTGGACGATACCGGAATAGAGCTCGTGGCACCAGTCTTGGCAGGGACGAGCGTTGATGTTCCGAGCCTTTCGCCGCGCGTGCTCTCAGCTATCGAGCATGCGCAGAAAGGGGAGTCCGTCACCATCATCGACGCGGGCGGCGATGATGTGGGCGCGGGGGCCCTTGGACGCTTCTCGGGTGTCATCCGCCAAGCTCCGTATACGATGATCGTCGTCGTGAATGCATACCGTAATCTCACGCAGACCGTCGGGGATGCTGTTACGATACTTCGCGAGATCGAAGCCTCAAGCGGGCTTTCGGCTAGTTGTGTTGCGAACAATTCACATCTGAAGCAGAGCACGACATCCGAGTCGCTTTTAGCACAGATCGACTTCGGTAATAGGGTCGCGTTGGAAGTCGATTTGCCATGCGTGTGCACCTGCATTCCCAAGACGTTGGCAAATGAGGACGTTAACGGTGTTTTTGCGGATAGCGCGCACGGAAACATTTATCCTGTATCAATATATGTTAAAACGCCATGGGAGTGACCTTTTCGCACGTCAAGCGTAAAAGGGAGCATCCATGAGCGTCGTTGGAGAGTAGAAAGAGGTGCAGTATGGCCAAAATCACCGTTGATGAAGGCTTTTGCAAAGGGTGCGGCCTATGTGTCGATGCATGCCCTCGCTCCATTTTGGAACTGGACATGTCTCACATCACGCCTAAGGGTTATCATCCTGCGCATTGCATCGACATGGAATCCTGCATAGGGTGCGCATCTTGTGCGACCATGTGCCCGGATGTGGCCATTACGGTAGAGAGGTGATCTGACGTGGCAGAGAAAGTCCTCATGAAAGGCAACGAGGCGCTCGCCGAAAGCGCCATCCGTGCGGGATGCCGATTCTTCTTCGGTTATCCCATCACGCCGCAGACCGAGCTCGCCGCCTATATGGCGAAGCGCATGCCGAAGGAAGGCGGCACATATCTGCAAGCTGAAAGCGAAATCGCCGCCATCAACATGGTCTATGGTGCTTCAGCATGCGGCGCGCGCGTTATGACTTCCAGTTCTTCGCCGGGCGTCTCGCTCAAAAGCGAAGGAGTTTCGTATATGGCGGGAGCAGACCTGCCCGGATTGATCATCAACGTGCAACGAGGAGGTCCCGGTCTCGGCTCCATCCAACCGTCGCAGTCCGATTACTGGCAGGCTACCAAGGCGCTTGGTCACGGTGACTTCCAGATGATCGTGTATGCACCGTCTACGGTTCAAGAGATGGCTGATTGCGCATATAACGCATTCGATGTTGCCGATAAATATCGCATGCCTGTCATGATCCTGGCGGACGGCATGCTCGGCCAGATGATGGAGCCTGTGGTGCTTCCCGAACCGAAGACCGAGCTGCCTGAGAAACCGTGGGCATGCACAGGTCATAAATTCGAGCGAGAGCACAACATCGCAAATTCGCTGTACCTGACCGCCGAGGAGCTCGATAGGCTCAATGTCGAGCGCTTCGAACGTTATGAGATCGTTAAGCAAAACGAGCAGCTTGCAGAGTCCGTCATGGTGGAGGACGCCGACATCGTTGTCGTCGCGTTCGGTGCGAGCGCCCGTATTGCTCGCAGCGCCGTGGTCTCTGCTCGAAAGGAAGGCATCAAGGCAGGGCTTATCCGTCCGATCACCTTGTGGCCGTTCCCGACCGATGCCATCAAAGAGACGCTCGGTACTGCGAAGGTGTATCTGTCTGTTGAGATGAACATGGGCCAGATGGTCGACGATGTCCGTCTAACCGTCAACGGCCAAGCCCCTGTCGAGTTCTTTGGACGTACGGGCGGCGTGATTCCCTCACCAGCCGAGGTGCTTTCAAAAATCGAGGAGATTAACGGAAAGGTAGGTGCATAAGTCATGGAAAAGGAAACCAAGATCGTCTTCCAGCGCCCGCATGCACTGCTTCCCGTTGTGACGAATTACTGTCCTGGGTGCGTTCACGGTATCGTGAATCGCTTAGTCGCCGAAACCCTCGATGAGCTTGAAATCGAAGGCAAGACCATCGGCGTCGCTCCCGTTGGCTGTTCCGTCATGTCATACAAATTCTTCGGTTGCGATATGATCGAAGCGGCTCATGGTCGTGCTCCTGCGGTAGCCACCGGTGCGAAGCGCACCAACCCCGACAACATCGTGTTCGCTTACCAGGGCGATGGCGACCTCGCCAGTATCGGCATGGCAGAAACCGTCCATGCTGCAACGCGCGGCGAGCACATCACCATAATCTTCATCAACAATGCGATTTACGGTATGACGGGCGGACAGATGGCTCCTACAAGCCTTCCTAACCAGGTCACGCAAACGAGTCCCTATGGCCGTGACGTTTCCACGGCAGGCTATCCTGTCCGCGTGTGCGAGCTTTTAAGCTCGCTCGACGGTCCAGCATACATCGAGCGTGTGTGCTGCGATACTCCCGCGAACGTCCGTAAGGCTAAGAAGGCTATCAAGAAGGCCTTCCAGTATCAGATCGATGGTATCGGGTATTCGTTCGTTGAAGTGGTTGCGACCTGTCCGACCAACTGGGGCATGACTCCGCAGGCCGCTTTCGAGTGGAGGCGCACCAACATGCTTCCGTATTACCCGCTCGGCGTGTACAGGGATGTCGTTGCCGAAGGCTATGCGAATGCAGCTGAAGCGGCATTCGCGCGCGCAGCTGATTGTCCGCTGGTGACGGGAGGGGGTGCGCAATGAGCCGTGAGCTGAGAGTCGTCCTTGCAGGATTCGGCGGCCAGGGCGTGCTATTTGCCGGCAAGGTCATCGCAACGGCAGGTCTTATCGAGGATAGGGAGCTTTCATGGCTTCCTTCCTATGGACCCGAGATGCGCGGTGGTACCGCTAACTGCAGCGTGTGTCTTTCCGATGAGCCGATCGGCTCGCCGCTTGTTTTGGATCCCGATGTCCTTATCGCCATGAACCAGCCTTCATTCGATAAATTCGTCGACGCTGTCGTGCCTGGTGGCCTAATCATCGCGGATACCACTTTGGTTCCGACGATCAAGGAACGCGACGACGTTACTTTATGCATGGTCGATGCGCAACAGATTGCCGAGGCTGCCGGGCTCAAGGGCCTCGGCAATATCGTCATGGTCGGCAAGTTGTTCGAGCAAACGGGCTTCTGCGAGCGCGAGACGCTCGATGCGGCAATCGACCATTGCGTTCCGCCTAAACGCGCTGCGATGATCGAGATGAATAAGAAAGCACTTGAATTGGGGATGAACGCCTAATGGTTAACGAGCTTGCAGAGATCGGTGAGCGCATCAAGGGATTGCGTGAGGCATGCGATGTCACGATCGAGGAAATGGCAGAGAGCTTAAACGTCGATGTGGCGACGTATGAGAAGTGGGAGGAAACGGGCGAGGACGTTCCGATTTCCGCTATTTACCATATGGCGAATGAATTCGGTGTCGAATTCACCGAGATTCTGACCGGTTCGGCTGCAAAGCTCGATACGTATCAGGTCGTGCGTGCAGGTCAAGGGCGTGAAGTCGATCGCTATCCTGGGTATTATTACCAAGATCTTGCCTGGCGTTTTTCCGGCAAAATCATGCAGCCTCTGCTCGTTGTCCTCGACCCAAGTGATGAACCGGCCAAGATGGTGTCGCATACCGGTCAGGAATTCAACCTTGTGTTGGAGGGCTGCGTCGTCGTTAGTTGGTGCGACAAAGAATTCGAACTGTATGCAGGCGATAGCATCTATTTCAACCCGAGTCTGCCTCATGGGCAACGTTGCGGTGGGGATGTCCCTGCCAAGTTCGTGACCGTTATCGCGGAGTGATTCGAAGGATCATCGAATATGGACCACATCCTTAAGAAATATTGTCCGCGAATCGAGTTCGATAGCTATGAGGACTTTTACGCGAACTTCAAAATCAACGTGCCAAGTGATTTCAACTTCGGTTTCGATGTCGTAGACGAATGGGCGAGCGTAGAACCCGAAAAGCCCGCGCTTTTATGGTGTAACGATGCTGGCGAAGAGCGCCTGTTCACATTCACTGACATCAGTCGTCTTTCGAATAGGACCGCAAACGCATTCTCCAAGCTCGGCATTGGCAAGGGCGATGTCGTCATGTGCATCATGCGCCGTCGCTGGGAGTACTGGGTCATCGCAAGTGCTTTATGCAAGCTGGGAGCCATCGTTATTCCAGCTTCGTTGCAGCTTACAACACATGACATCGAATATCGCGCGAACGCATGTCAAGTCAAGATGATGGTGTGCGTGGACGACGATTACGTATGCTCTCAGGTTGAAGGTGCGCTTGATGCTTCTCAGTCCATCGCTTATATCGTGTGTGCTGCAGGCAAACGCGAGGGTTGGTTGAGCTTTGACGAGCTCATCGCAGATGAGCCTGATAGCTTCATGCGTCCTACGGGCGATGCGGGCGTGACCAGCAAAGACATCATGCTTATCTATTTCACGAGTGGTACTACAGGCAACCCCAAACCTGTTATGCACAATTTCGCACATCCGCTCGGGCATATCCTGACTGCCAAGTACTGGCAGCAGGTACGTGAGAACTGCTTGCATATGAGCGTCACTGATAGCGGTTGGGCGAAATTCGGCTGGGGTAAGATCTATGGACAATGGATTGCCGGTGCAACCATCTTCTGCTACGACATGGATAAGTTCGTCCCGACAAAGCTTTTGCAGAGAATGCAAGACTATAAGCTCACCACCTTCTGCGCTCCACCTACCATGTATCGTTTCATGTTGCAGGAAGACGTGGCTGCTTACGACCTTTCGAGCATCCAGAACTTCGCTACGGCTGGGGAACCGCTGAACGCCGAGGTTACCATCAAATGGGAGAAACTCACAGGTAAGAAGATTCGCGAAGGCTTCGGTCAAACCGAGGGTCCCGTGCTTGTGGCCACCTACCCGTGGATTGAGCCCAAGCCGGGTTCTATGGGCAAGCCAAGTCCGCTCCTCAATATCAAGTTGCTCGATGATGATGGATTTGAGGTTGAGGATGGCGAAGAGGGCGCTATTTGCATCACTGGTCTGAAAGAGGCTTATCCGCCCGGTTTGTTCGTGGGTTATTATGGCATGCCCGATGCCACCGAGGAGACTGTCGGAGGCGAGTACTATAACTTGCACGACATGGCATGGCGTGAGAGCCAAGGCTATGTAAGCTTCGTTGGTCGCAACGATGATGTCATCAAGTGTTCTGGCTATCGCATCAGCCCATTCGAGGTTGAAAGCGCGCTCGTGAAGCATGATGCAGTCATCGAGTGCGCTGTTACGGCAGCGCCTGATCCCATACGTGGACTGGTTGTGAAAGCAACGGTCGTTTTGGCCTCTGGCTATACTCCTTCACCAGAGCTCACAAAAGAATTGCAGACTTTCGTGAAGAAGGAGACGGCGCCGTATAAGTATCCACGCATCGTCGAGTACGTCGATGAGCTCCCCAAGACAATCGGTGGGAAGATCAAGCGCAAGGAGATCCGCATGGAGGATGGCATCACCGAATAGTTTACGATTGCAAGAATCCTGCTTTACGAGAGAGCCTTAGCACCTATGAGCGATCATAGGTGCTTTTCATATCCTTTTATCCCTTGATAATCTCTATTGATTCTAGGTCAGAGAAGGGAATGCTCGTCTTTACGACCGTGATGGTCTGCATATGAGGCTCAATCCGCGTGACAAGGCCTTGCATGGTGTGATATGCATCCACGTCGTAATATCGGACGCGAACCATGTCGTTTTTTCGGATGGCCGAGAGCGCTTTATTCAGGGAAGAGATATCTTCTTCTTGTAGGTCTCGGCGGGGAGTGACCAGCTTTTCTCTATCGCGTACGATTGAGAAGAAGCCTTTGAGGCTCGCGAATGGCATGAATTGGCGCGCACGGTTAAGATCCGCTCTGCTCACGGGCAGGGAGGCTTCCTCTTCCAGCGTGTGCCATGGCTTGCGCGTCACGTTAGGCATTGTGACCACCAACCTGCCTGTTTCGCTGCCGTCCTGTCGCCTTGTCCTTTAAGCTGATGCCCTTGAACACGGCATTCTTGCCAAAGCGTTTCTTTACCGAGATGATCGCATCTTGGAGCTCTTTTTCGTGTGCAAGGTCCTCATAGCTGGTGAATAAGTCGCATGTTGCGTATTCCTCGGGAACGATTGAGCCGAATCCTATGTTCATTCGGCGTATGAGCCGATCCCTCGCGCAGATTTCATCGAAGAGGGAAAGAAATTCGTCCATAAGAATGGTCCGCGAAGCTGTTCGGCAGTTAAGCTTGCGGGTGGCGTTATCGAAATATGCATTATTGCGCTTATGAGTGAAAGGGTCGATTACAGGAGAGGGGTCATCATCCTCTTCGCCTTTTCCGTAACCGATCGATAGTGCAATTGATTCTGTGACTAGGTGCTTATCGACAAGGTCTAGGATGAGGGCATCGACCATCTCCTTTATGATGATGCGCGCCTCATCATATGTGTAATCGCTGAAAAGCACCTGCCCATTGCAGAGCGAATTAGTTTCAGGAACGTACTCATGGATTTGCTTTATGGTGCAAGGCTCGTAACCGTGCGCGTGGTCGATGAGGTATTCAGCATTGACGCCGAATTCCTTGTATAGCGTGCGCTCTTCCATGGCGGCAACGCCTGCGAGGTCGTACACGCCATATTTTGCAAGCCGTCTGGCAATGCCTGGTCCGACGTTCCAGATATCGGTAATGGGGCGATGGGGGAGAATCTCGCGTTCGAAAGCTTCTTGGTCTAGGAATCCGATGTGATCCTCGACATGCTTTGCGGTGATATCAAGGGCAACTTTCGCTAAAAACAGGTTCGTGCCTATCCCTGCCGTAGCACAGATGCCTGTCTCAGCGAAGACGGCATCCATGAGCATGACGGCGAGCTGTTTTGGGGTGGTGTGGTAAAGCTCCAAGTATGGCGTTGCATCGATGAAACACTCATCGATGGAGTACACATGCATATCCTCAGCGCTTATGTATCGAAGGTATACCGAATAGATCTGCGCAGAGACTTCCATATAGTGAGAAAGATGAGGCGGTGCCATGATGTAATCGATTCCGGGTGGGATTTCGAATACGCGGCAGCGGTTATGAACGCCAAGTTCCTTCATGGCGGGCGTAATGGCGAGGCAGATGGTTTTATCAGATCGCGTTGGATCTGCAACGACCAGATTGGTCGTGAAAGGATCTAGTCCGCGCTCAACGCATTCGACCGAGGCGTAAAAACTCTTCAAATCTATGCAAAGGTAGTAACGCATATGCTCTATTCACAGGATGATGGCTTCGTCTCTTTGAAAACTAGTACAATTGTACCCTTTTTACTCTATATGAGAATGCAGGATACACGTAAAACCCCGATTACCACCGATTTGGAGAGCGTCCATTCACTTCGCATCGTCTGTTTCCGTGGTTTGATGATACAATGTGTTTGTCTTTAAAAGCGGTACAGAGAGACCGACAAGGCAACTTTGAGTTCGCGCATATTTCCGCGCGCATCTAAGTGCGAAGGATGAATCCCCATCGCACGTCACAGGTCGGCTCGCTGTACGCATCGAAAGGAGCGTACATGGTCGACATTTCCCAAGCGAAATCGATATGTATGGATGCCTCCGAGGTTGATCGGGCGTTGACTCGCATTGCCCACCAGATTCTCGAGGCGAACAAGGGTGCCAGCGATGTGGCGCTCGTAGGCATCGTCACACGCGGAGATACGCTCGCCATGCGCTTGCGCGACATCATTCGCGACATCGAAGGTATCGAGGTGCCTTTGGGCAAACTCGACATCAGTTTCTATCGCGATGATTTCGCAACGTATATCAGTCCTGAGCTGCTCAACACCGACATTCCCTTCGATATCGACGGCTTGCATGTGGTGCTTGTCGACGACGTGCTCTACACCGGACGAACAATCCGCGCGGCGCTCGATGCTCTCATGGACATCGGGCGACCTGCATGCGTGCAACTTGCAGTGCTTGCCGATCGCGGGCATCGCGAGCTTCCCATCAGGGCCGATTATGTTGGTAAGAACATTCCGTCATCGTCGAGTGAGAACGTGCGTCTGTACCTGGAGGAAATCGATGGCATTACGGCGATGGCGATATTCGACATCGCGCCCGGATCACGTCCGGGATCTGCGCCGCTCCCGCAGAAAGGCGGTGAGAGATAACGATGGCATTCAATCATAAACATCTCATCGACATTCGCGAATACTCTGCTGACGATATCATGCTCTTGCTTGAAACAGCACAGCGCTTCAAACAGATCAATGAGCGCCGTATTAAGAAGGTACCCACTTTGAAGGGCTTCACCGTCGTCAACATGTTCAACGAACCTTCGACGCGCACGCGCTCTTCGTTCGAGATCGCCGAGAAGCGCCTCTCCTGCGATGTATTGAACTTCGGAGGATCGTCGACCTCCTCTGTGAAGGGCGAGAGTTTAACCGATACGGTCGAGACGCTCTGTTCTTACAAGATCGATATGATCGTCGTGCGTGATAAGCACGCAGGTGTGCCGCGTAAGATTGCGGATACGGTTGATGCGCATGTCATTGATGCGGGTGATGGAAAGCACCAGCATCCAACGCAGGCCTTGCTTGACTTGTATAGCATCTGGCAGCAATTCGGGCATATCGAAGGGCTGCGCGTCGGCATCGTCGGCGATATCTCGCACTCACGCGTTTGCGGATCTCTCATTCCCTCTCTGAAAACACTTGGTGCGCATGTTACGATCATAGCTCCGCCGACGCTCATTCCCTTAAACCCCGAAGTGCTCGGGGTCGACGAGGTCTCATTAAAACTCGACGAAGTACTGCCAAGTTTGGATGTGGTATACATGCTCCGCATCCAGCGCGAGCGTCTTGAGGGTGCTCCGTTCCCGAGCTTGCGCGAGTACCACATGCTGTTCGGCCTCACTAAAGAGCGCGATGCGCTTATGAAACCCGAGGCAATAATCTGCCATCCGGGACCTATAAACCGCGGTGTCGAACTCGATAGCTACATGGCTGACAATCCCGCACGCTCCGTCATCCTCGACCAAGTGTATGCTGGCGTGCTTGTACGAATGGCGGCGCTGTATCTTTTGTTAGGAGGTAACGAGCAATGAGCCTGCTTTTGAAGAATGTGCTGGCGATAGATGGGCAAATCGACCTGCATGAGGTCTTGGATATCCGTATAAAAGACGATCTGATTGCAGAGGTGGGCAAGGGCCTTTCTGAAGATGGCTGCGAGGTTCGCGACCTTTCCGGCTGCATTGCAACGCCAGGATTCGTAGATATCCATGTGCATTTGCGCGAACCTGGCTATGAATACAAAGAGGATATCGAAAGCGGAACGAGGGCAGCCGCGCATGGCGGCATGGTCGCCGTTTGCTCGATGCCAAACACTAATCCCGTTACCGATTCGGCAAGCGTCATCGAATTCATTTTGCGTAGGTCTCGCGAGGCAGGGCATTGTCGCGTGCTTCCGAGCGGTGCGTGCACTAAGGGACTTAAGGGTGAGATCCTTGCCGAGATGGGTGACATGGCACGTCATGGGGCTGTTGCATTCACTGATGATGGCCGTGGCGTCCAGGATGCTTCGATGATGCGTCGCGTGATGGAGTATGCAAGCCAATTCGATTGTCCTGTCATGAGCCATTGCCAAGATGAATCCCTTGTTGGTGCAGGACAGATTAACGAGGGTAAGGTAAGCACACTTCTTGGTCTTGCTGGTTGGCCTGCGCAAGGCGAGGAAATCCAGATTTCGCGCGATATCGAGCTTTGCCGTCTTACTGGTTGCCAATATCACGTGCAGCATGTGACCACGGCACGCGGCATGGAACTCATTCGCCAAGCGAAGGCGAATGGGCTTCCAGTGACGTGTGAAGTCACTCCGCATCATCTCTTCTTGGATGAAACCGATATCGACGATTCCTATAACACCTTCTTGAAAGTGAATCCTCCGCTTCGTTCCAAGGAGGACGCTTCGGCGCTTATCGATGCCGTCGTCGATGGCACCGTCGATGCGCTTGTGACTGATCATGCGCCCCATGCGGATTTCGAGAAGGATCTCGAGTTCGAAGAGGCACCGTTTGGCATGACGGGCATCGAGACCTCGCTTGCGCTCTATATCACGAACCTCATCAAACCAGGTGTGATTACCTGGGAGCGTTTAGTGGAGCTCCTTGCCATCAATCCGCGCAAGATCCTCCATCAACCTCCTGTGATGCTCAAACCTGGCTATCCTGCCGATATAACGATTACCGACCCAGATATCGTATGGACGGTTACGAAGGAAGAGTTCGAGTCGAAGTCTTGCAACAGCGGGTTTATCGGATGCGAGCTTACCGGTCGGGCAAGAGACGTGTATGTTGGGGGAATCGCAACGCTTCTCGATGGAGCTGTCACAGAGCTTGGAAAAGGAGTCGATGCATAGTGGCCATCCTGCAACGCGAATGTGAGATTCTTAGCCACGAACAGCTTTCGGGAACAACGTGGCGCATCGAGCTGTCTGCGAAGGATATCGCCTGCTTAGTTCAACCTGGGCAGTTCATCCATCTGCGTATTCCGGAATTCGAAGAGCATATTCTAAGGCGACCTTTCTCGGTATTCCAAGCTGATTCAAATACCCATGTGATCCGTATCGTTTATCGTGTGGTGGGAGAGGGTACGCGCCGCATGACCGAGCTTGCATGCGGCGATACCGTCGATATCATGGGACCCATTGGCAACGGATGGCACTTGCCGAATGGGGCAAGACGCGTGCTCATCATCGGTGCAGGCGTAGGAGCTGCGCCTGTGTACGAACTCGCTAAGCAGGGGCAAAACAACGGAATGGATGTCACGGTTGTGTTAGGTGCGCAAACCCATGCAGAACTCGTCTTTGAAAAGCCCTATCTTGATTTAGGCGTTGATGTCATATGCGCAACCGATGATGGAAGCTATGGCTTTGCGGGCTTTTGCACGGATGCCGCGCTTGAAGCAGTCGATGCTGCGAAGACGGCGGGAGAGCCTTTCGATTATTGTGCGGTTTGTGGTCCGTATCCGGTCATGAGAATCGCTGCAAGTTTCTGCCGCGAGAAGGGCATACCGTGCGAAGTCTCAATGGAGAGAAGGATGGCATGCGGAATCGGAGCATGCCTTTCATGTGTATTAGACACAACGGATGGCAAGAAGCGTTCGTGTGTTGATGGTCCTGTGTTCGATGCTAATGAGGTGAAATGGTAGAAATGGGTCAGGTTTCCTTACATGTCGATATTGCCGGCCTGCACATGAAGAATCCAGTAACCGTGGGTAGCGGTACTTTCGCAGCTGGTAGGGAATACTCAGATTTCATAGATGTCTCCAAGCTCGGTGCGGTGACAACGAAAGGGGTCTCGCTTCACGGCTGGCCTGGTAATGATGGTACGCGCATCGCGGAGACGCCGAGCGGCATGCTCAATTCCATCGGTTTGCAGAACCCAGGTGTAGATCATCTGATGGAAGAGGATCTTCCATGGCTTAATGAACGAGGCGCGACGATCATCGTCAACGTCGCCGGACACAGTGTCGACGAATACGCACAAGTTATCGAGCGACTTGAGAACGCTTCGCTTGATGCGTATGAAGTCAATATCTCCTGTCCGAATGTCGATGGCGGTGGCATGAGCTTCGGAGCCGATCCCGCGCTTGCTAGCGAAGTCATATCGGCGTGCAGGAGTCGCACGAATCGTCCGCTTATAGCAAAGCTTACCCCCAATGTTACCGATATCACCCTCATAGCCAAGGCAGTGCAAGATGCAGGTGCTGATGCCGTCTCGTTGATTAATACCGTATGCGGTATGGCAATCGATGCTAATACGCGCCGCTCGATACTTGCTCGTGGCATCGGTGGCTTGTCTGGTCCGGCAATCAAGCCCATCGCGCTCGGCATGGTATGGCAATGCTACAAGGCCATTGATATCCCGATTATCGGAATGGGCGGAATCAGGTCAGGTCTTGATGCCGTTGAGTTTTTGCTTGCGGGCGCACGTGCCGTCTCGGTCGGGACCGCGAATTTCATAGACCCTTGTGCAGCAATGCAAGTCATCGAGGGCATCGAGCGATATTGCGTGGATCAGGGTGTAAGCGACGTCAACGAATTAGTAGGTGCATTGGAATGGTAGATGATTTCACGAAGATCCCGACGAACGACCGCATAATCGTCGCCCTCGATTGCGATCATGATGAAGCAATCGCCATAGCTAAGGAACTTTCTGGTCTGGCTACATGGGTAAAAGTTGGTATGACCTTGTATTACGCGTGCGGACCTCGTATCGTCGAGGAACTCAAGGCACTCGGATTCAAGGTATTTTTGGATCTGAAGCTTTACGACATCCCCCATCAAGTGCGTGGAGCCACGTGCTCTGCCGTTTCTAGCGGCGCTGACATGCTGACCGTGCATGCGTCAGGTGGTATCGAGATGATGCAAGCTGCCATGGAGGGTGCATCCGACGCGGTGTCCCGCTATCGTATCGAAAAGCCATCTGTCATCGGCGTCACCGTCCTAACGAGTTTCGATGATGCCGGGTTGCGCCAAATCGGCATCGAGCGTGCAAGTTACGAACAGGTTGAGCTTTTGGGTGCTTGCGTTGCCCAAGCAGATCTCGATGGGGTAGTGTGCTCTCCCCACGAAGCTCGTGCGCTACGTAACGTCCTCGGGCCTTCGGGTCTTGTTGTTACGCCCGGCGTGCGTCTCGCCTCGTCTGTAAGCGATGATCAGAAGCGCGTTGCGACGCCATCGTTTGCGTTCGGTGAGGGTGCATCCCACATCGTTGTGGGCAGGCCTATCACACAAGCGCAAGACAAGCGCTCAGCGTTTGAGCGCATCGTTCATGAAGGCTAGTTTATAAGTGTTTTATATTGCATCAGGTGCGTTTCCAGACAGGTGGTGCAGAACGGTTAAATCCATATGTTGCGCACATTCGCGCACAGTATTCTTCACATTTGGTTGACAAGATTAGCGCAACTGTCCTTTTTCATCGTTTCTCGTAATTTATTGGCTTTTTTACATTGAGAAAGCGATTCTTCTGGTGTAGACTTCATACACGCTGGATTTGTATGGCACGTGTATACGGTTAAGCTTTGCAGAGGGGCTTAGTGCGAGACTTGACAAGCGTGCATACGCGTTTATTAAACGGCGGCGCTTTAATGGAAAGGGCGCCACTGACAAAAAGGAGAATCGTTATCATGGCTATCCCAAAACTTACCAAGAACGAGCGCGCCGCAGCCCTCGAAAAGGCCAAGGCCGCCCGCATTAAGCGCGCTGCTGTTCGTGAGAGTCTTAAGAGTGGAGAACTGACCCTTGAGAAGGTCCTGGAAATGAAGGACGACCCTATCGTTGGTCGTATGAAGGTTGCAACCCTTATTGAGACGCTTCCTGGTTTCGGCAAGGCAAAGGCTGCCAAGATCATGGCTGAGCTTCAGATTGCCGAAAGCCGTCGTCTGCGCGGTTTGGGTGAGCGCCAGTATGCTGCTTTGCTGGAGCGTTTGAGCAAGAAGTAGGAAAGCCTATGCGGCACGGCAATATATTTGTCATCTCGGGGCCATCAGGTGCTGGTAAGGGCACGCTGGTGGCTCTGCTTTTGCGCGATGTTCCCGATGCGTGGGTTTCCATCTCCGCAACGACGCGATCCCCGCGCAAAGGCGAGGTTGACGGCGTTCATTATCATTTCGTGACGAGGGAACGTTTCGAGCAGATGGTCGCCGATGATCAACTATTAGAGTGGGCAGAGTACAACAGGAATTACTATGGCACACCGCGCTCGACTGTCGAGGAGAAGATTGAGGAAGGCAAGCAGGTGATCTTGGAGATCGAGACGCAAGGCGCTTTTCAGGTTCGCGAGAAGATGACTGAAGCGCACCTGGTCTTCATTGAGCCGCCCTCTATGGAAGAGCTTAAAGCGCGGCTTATTGCCCGCGGCACCGAAAGCGGTGAAGATATCGCCCGCCGACTTGAGGTTGCAAAACTGGAGCTTTCGCGAAAAATGGAGTATGATTATAGGTTGGTAAATGACGATTTGGAACTCGCGCGTGCCGAACTAGTTGCATATGTGAACGCGCAAGCCACAAGCGAATAAGGAAGTTTATTACATGAGTATCATCGAACCAAAGATCGACACACTGCTTGAGCAGACCGACAATGACCGTTTCCTGTTGTGCACCGTAGCCGCGAAGCGCGCACATGACATCAGCGATATGATGCGCGGTCAGCGTGATCGCGCCATCCAGTTGCAGACTGCAGTTGAAATCGCTAAAGCAGCTGATAAGAAGCCGCTTTCCATCGCTTTCTCAGAGATTGCCCGTCAAGAAGTCGGCGTCGATTCCGATTCCATCGACATCAAGCATCACTAGGCTATTTCCTGGGAGGTAGGCATGGATGAGAATAGTGCCCCTTTCCAGCGTATTTGTCTGATTCATTATCACGAAATCGGTCTTAAAGGCCATAATCGAGCGGTCTTCGAGATGCGCCTGCTGCGTAATCTCGAAGCGCTCTTTTGTGATTTCCCCATTGTAACCATCCATCGTATTTCCGGTCGTCTCTGTATTTTCTTGAAAGAAGGGACTGACTACGCAACGGCGCTTGCGCTTGTGGAACGCGCACGCGTGGTGCCTGGTGTTGCACGTGTTTCCTGCGGGTATAAATGTGAGCGGGAGATCAAGACGATGGGAGAGGCTGCTATATGGGCCTTGCGGGACGCATGTGATGTTTCCGACGTTAAGACGTTCAAGGTATCAGCGCGTCGCAACCATACGGATTTTCCAACAGACTCTATGGAGATGAATCGCGTTATCGGCGCGGTACTCTGCGATGCGTACCCCGAACTCTCTGTAAAGATGAAAGAGCCTGATGCCACAGTAGGCGTCGAGGTTGTGCAAAATGCCTGCTATGTGTACGCAGCGAGCGTTACCGGTATCGGAGGTTTACCTGTCGGAAGTTCAGGGAGGGTAGTGTGCCTGCTCTCATCGGGCATCGATTCTCCTGTTGCTCTATGGCGCATCGCACGCAGGGGCGCAGAATGCGTGGGCGTGCATTTCTCAGGTCGTCCTCAAACAGCTGACACCAGTGAATATCTCGTCGATGATATCGCTCATGTTTTAGAGAAAAGCGGCTGCATTGCAAGGGTCTATGTCGTGCCGCTGGGTGATTACCAACGCGAAATCGCTCTTGCCGCTCCGCCTGCGTTGCGCATCATCCTTTACCGTCGGCTGATGTTTAGGGTTGCAGAGCGCTTGGCACGCATCGAAGGGGCTAAAGCACTTGTCACTGGCGAGAGTTTAGGCCAGGTAGCTTCGCAAACGCTCGATAATATCCGAGCTGTCGAAGATGCCGTTTCCCTTCCCGTGTTCAGACCGCTCATCGGTACCGACAAACTCGAGATCATCTCAATGGCCCAGCAACTCGGTACTTACGACATTTCCTCGATAGATGCACCTGATTGCTGTACGTTATTTATGCCCCGTAGTCCGGAAACGCATGCGAAGATCAGTGATGTCGAGGAAGCTGAGAGCGCATTTCCGATTGATACATGGGTCGATGAACTTGTCGCTTCTGCTGAGTCCCATCGCTACACATGCCCTTCGTATAAGCGCTCGAAGTAGTTATTGTTTACGAGCCTATCATTTCGCCTGTCAGGTAGAATAAGCATATGACAGCTTCCGAAGATAAAAATGCATTGCTTGCCGCATATCTGGTTAATGGCGAGGACGAGCTTAAGCGCCAAGCCGTCTTGAAACGGCTGCGCGCTCGTGTCGAGAAACTCGGTGATTTGTCGTTCAACTCAGATTCGTTCTCAGGCATTAACGCCTCAGGCGCAGAAATCATCAGTGCATGCAACACGCTTCCGTTTTTAAGCGATGTCCGCCTCGTTGTCGTAACCGATGCCGAATCCCTTAAGAAAGCTGATAGCGAGCAAATCGTCGATTATCTAGCGGATCCCGCTCCGACAACCGTGCTTGCTTTGGTGGCGGCGAAGCTTCCGAAAAGCTCCCGGCTGTACAAGGCTGTCGGTGCGCTTGGAAAGAATGCGATCATCGATTGTGCTCCCCTGAAACGCGCCGAACTACCCAGGACCGTTGTAGCCATGGGGAAACAGCACGGTGTCTCTCTCACCTATGCCGCAGCTCAAAAACTCATCGAGCTCATCGGCGAGAATACGGTTGCCCTCGATGCTGAAGTCCAAAAGCTTGCTTTAGCACATGTGGAAGGCGGCGCTATCGATGATCAGATCGTTGAATCGTTAGTCGAGAGGCGTGCCGAGGCGAAGCCGTGGGATCTCTCAGATGCGCTTTCGCGTCGCGACGTGAAAGCGTGCATGGAGGTGCTTGGACGTCTCGATTCTGCATCCGAATACACGTTGCTGAATCAATGTACAACTCGTATTCGTGAACTCATGTGCGCTAAGGCATTAGAGCAACGCGGTGCGGCGCAATCCCTTGCGGATACGCTCCATCTTCCTTCATGGCGCGTGCGCGACCATGTGCGCTATTCGCATAATTATTCAGGCGAGGAATTACGACGTGCTCTAATGGCTTCATGTGATGCCGAAAAGGCTATGAAAAGCGGTTCTCCGCCTCATGCGACCTTCGTTCAATGGCTATTGAGTGTCGTTTCGAAATAATTGTTTGCCCAGCGTCGATGATATCTGCTACAATCTCCAATCGCTGACTCAGCGATGCATTCGGAATTATTTCCGCCCGCAGACGTGGCTGCTTTATTGGGGGCATCAGCTGGACAACCGAAAGGTTCGAGCAGGAAAATCCCGCCTTGCTCAAGCGCATAGCTTCGCATGCTTGCATGCTGTGCACTTTTCGCTTGTTCAACTGTCCTGTAAGGCGCCACACAGAAGGCGCCTTTTCTTATGTATCGTTGAAACAAACAAACAGTCCGATATTTTGATTTGGAGGAAAGAACATGGCGAACATCAAGAGCCAAAAGAAGCGCAACATCACCAACGAGAAGTCCCGTATGCGCAACCGCATGGTTAAGTCCGAGCTGAAGACCGCAACTCGTCGCGTCAAGGACGCCGTTGCTGCCGAGAACGGCGCAGAGGCATATGCGGCAGCATTGAAGGCATGCCGTCTTTTAGACCGTGCAGCATCCAAGGGCGTTATCCATAAGAACCAGGCTGCGAATCGCAAGAGCGGTATCATGAAGCTTGCGAATACCGTCGTTACTGACGAGATTCGCGAAGCATATGTTCCCGCCCCGAAGAAGGAGCCGAAGAAGGGTACGAAGAAGGCTGACGCACGTGCCGCCCGCAAGCAGGCTATGGCCGCGAAGAGCGAGCAGAAGGCTATTAATCGTGCGAAGACCTTGAAGGACGAGGCTGCCGCTGCTAAGCGTAAGGCTAGGGAAGCCGCTGAGGCTGCCAAGGCTGCTGCTGAAGAGGAAGCTGCTGAGTAAACTCGCTTCTTTGCGCATAGCGTAGGGTGTGCTATACTCGCACCTACGAAAAACACCAGCGGGTCTGTCCGCATGTCAAGACGGTGAAAGGCTCCTTTACGGAGCCTTTTTCCGTATGCATGGCGCGAAGCGCGTTACAATGACTTGGACGTGCTTCATTGGTTTAAAAGAAAGGTCGATACGAGTTTTACGGTATGAACATCGATCGTGAACATATTAGGAATTTTTCCATCATCGCCCATATCGATCATGGGAAGTCGACTATTTCCGATCGAATCCTCGAACTTACCGGTACCGTTGCCGCTCGAGACATGAAGGAGCAATTGCTCGACTCGATGGACATCGAACGTGAACGCGGTATCACCATTAAAAGTCAGGCTGTTCGCGTTGATTACACGGCTGATGACGGTGAGACCTACTGCTTCAACTTAATCGACACACCTGGTCATGTTGACTTCACCTACGAGGTTTCACGCAGTCTCGCTGCATGCGAGGGAGCGGTCCTTGTCGTTGACTCAACACAGGGAGTCGAGGCGCAGACTGTTGCTAACGCCATGCTAGCTATGAACGCGAACCTTGAAGTCATACCGCTTATTAACAAGATTGACCTTCCTGCTTCCGATCCTGAGCGGACGCGAGAGGACATCGAAGAGGCGCTAGCGCTTCCGGCTGATGACGCCGTTCTCGCTTCGGGTAAGACGGGCGAGGGAATCCATGAGCTCTTAGAGTCGATCGTTTACGCGATTCCCGCTCCTGAAGGGAATGCAGACGGTCCGCTTAAAGCCTTGATTTTCGATTCGTATTTCGACCCGTATCGCGGTGTTGTCGCACTGATACGTATCGTCGACGGTTCGATTCACAAGGGCGAGCGCATCCGCATGCTTGCCACGGGTACGGTTGCTTTGGTGGAAGATGTAGGTACGCGCCGTCCTAGCGAAGTGCCATCGAGCGAGCTTGGTGTAGGCGAGGTTGGATATCTCGTTACCGGACTTAAAGACGTTAGCCAAGTAAAAGTCGGTGACACCATCACATCTGCCGATGCGGCGAATGTCGAACCATTGCCAGGATACCGAGAGGTCAAGCCCATGGTGTTTACGGGCCTGTTCCCAATTGATGGCGATCAGTACGAGCCTCTCAAGGAGGCGCTTGAGAAGCTTTCGCTTAACGATCCTGCGCTTATATGGGAGCCAGAGAAATCACATGCGCTTGGTTTTGGTTTCCGTGTCGGATTCTTGGGCTTGCTTCATATGGAAGTCATCAAGGAACGTTTGGAGCGCGAATTCAATCTCGACCTTCTTGCTACTGCTCCTTCGGTTGAGTATCACATCTTCAAGCGCAACGGTACGATGGTTTCCGTTCACTCTCCCCAGGAGATGCCCGATCCGGCGGAAATCGATCATATCGAGGAACCGTATCTAAAGGCGAAGATCCTCGTTCCGCCAGATTACGTAGGTGCCGTCATGGACCTAACCATCGCTCGCCGTGGTTCGTTCGTGGGGATGAACTATCTATCTCCGACAACAGTTGAAATGCAGTGGGACATCCCGCTTTCAGAACTCATCATGGATTATTTCGATAGGCTTAAGTCATCGACGAAGGGATACGCAAGCCTCGACTACGAGTTCAACGAGTACAGGTACGCCGATCTTGTGAAGCTCGACATTCTTCTCTCTGGCAAACCTGTTGATGCCTTGTCGTTCATCGTGCATAAAGACAAGGCGTACGAGCGTGGTAATCAGCTAGCCATAAAGTTAAAGGAGATTATTCCTCGGCAGTTATTCGAGGTACCCATCCAGGCGGCCATTGGTAACCGCGTGCTAGCCCGAACTACAGTGAAGGCGAAGCGCAAGGACGTTTTAGCAAAATGCTATGGCGGTGATATAAGCCGCAAACGTAAGCTTCTCGAGAAACAGCGTGAAGGCAAAAAGCGCATGAAAGCTATTGGCAATGTCGAGGTTCCCCAAGAAGCATTCATGGCCCTTTTGAAGGTCGACGGCTAAGTGTACGATTTCTTTAGAAACCATCAAGTCATCCTAGGTCCCATGGCAGGTGTGGGAGATGAGGTGTTTCGTTTTCTGTGCCTTGAAGCGGGTGCTGATCTCACTTACACCGAGATGATTTCCGCGCAAGGGCTGGCCTATGACAACGAGCGTACCTTCCGATTGCTCGATTTGGCACCCAACGAGACGCGCGTTGCGGTTCAGCTTTTCGGGCATGATCCTGAGGTGCTCGCTCGAGAGGCTGCACGTGTAGAGGAAGAGCTGTCGGATCATCTTGCGTATATCGATATCAACATGGGTTGTCCTGTTCGGAAGATTATCAAAAAGGGTGAGGGATCCGCTTTGATGAAAGACCCCGATACTGCTTTCGATATCGTGAAATCCGTCTCGCGAGCCATAACGCATCCTGTGACTGTAAAATTTCGCCGTGGAGTAGTTCAAGGTCAGGAAAGCGCGGTCGATTTTGGTCTGAGGATGCAGGAGGCTGGCGCAAGCGCTTGTGCCGTGCATGGCCGATATGCTGCTCAGATGTATCACGGGATCGCAGACTGGGGATGCATCGAGCGAGTCAAGGAAGCGCTTGAGATACCCGTTATCGGGAATGGAGATATCAAAAGCGCTCACGATGCGTTATCTATGATCGAGCAGACATCGTGCGATGCCGTTATGGTCGCACGCGCAGCACGTGGAAATCCCTGGGTTTTCACCCAAATCAAAGCGGCATTGAGCGGCGAGGATGTACCTGAGCCACCGAGCGCCAAAGAGCGGGTTGCCATGGCGCGTCGCCATGCGCATCTTCTCGCAGCGCGCGAAGGGACGCACATCGTGCGCATGCGCAAGCATGCCATGTGGTATATGGCTGGCCTTCCCGGTGCTTCGGCTGTGCGTCGCGAACTCGATGAATGCGATACAGTCGAGGATTTCGACAAGGTCTTCGGAAAGCTTGAGGAGGAAATCGATGCACGATCCCTATAAGGCTTTGTATCTGCATATCCCATTTTGCGTTAGACGTTGCTTCTACTGCGATTTCGATTCATCGGCAATCCCGCAAGATAACCCTGCCATCGACGAGTACATCGATGGTCTATGCGTCCAGATTCGCCGCAATGCGAACGAGGGGGAGCTAGCGCAAATTGAGACTATCTATATTGGCGGCGGGACACCGAGCTTCATCGGCAGTTCGCGGCTTACGAAGCTTCTGTATATGATCTCCGTTTCCGTCCGTTTGGAGAACGTGCGCGAGTTCACTATGGAGGCGAACCCGGAGAGCATCAATGAATGCATCATCAAAGATATCTGGGCACTCGGTGTTAACCGTTTATCTATTGGCGTACAGAGCTTCGATGACGAGGTGCTCAAGATCTTGGGCAGAGCTCATTCTTCATCCGAAGCGAAAAGAGCGATTGAGTGTGCGCAGCAGCGTTTCGAGAATGTCAGCATAGATCTGATGTGCGGCATTCCCGGTCAAAGCATCGCCTCGCTGGAGGATAGCCTAGTGAAGGCAGCATCTTGCGGAGTCAAACATGTGAGCATGTATCCTCTTACCATCGAGCCGCATACGCTTTTGAATAACATGGTATTGGCTGGCGAATTCCCCGAACCCGATGAAGATGAACAGGCTCTGCATATGGAACGCGCTGAGAGCATCCTTGTTCAAGCGGGTTTTTCGCGTTACGAGGTCGCTAACTACGCGCTTCCCGGATACGAGAGTGCGCATAACGTGGCGTATTGGACCGGTGTTCCGTATCTTGGCTTAGGGCGTTCTGCAACTACCATGACTCAAAACAGTGAGCGTCGTGGACGTATTCGAGACGGCATTGTGCTTGATGATCTGAACAAGAGCCAAATGGTCGCCGAAGACATAATGCTTGGCATGCGATTGGCAAAGGGAGTATCAGTCGAGGACATCGCAAATGCCTCAGTCTTTCTTCCCGCATTGCAGGCTACCTTGGATGAATTGTGCGCAGACGGCCTTATCGTCTTCGAAGAGGGGAGATACCGTCCTACGCATAAGGGCTGGCTGTGCGGTAATGAGCTTTATGGGCGTATTTACGACCTTGCCCCCTGATGCCTTTTCCCCGAAATCCATATTTATATAATGTGCCGCTTGCGTAGAGAAATGGTACTTGTTTAGCACTCGTGCTTCGAGGCTGCTAAAATGGTCGCGGCATTTTAGTATCGTTTTGCAAGAAGGAGGCATGACGTGCTATCGGATAGGCGCCAGCGTGTTTTGGCAGCACTTATAGAGGAATATGTTGCTCGTGCGCTTCCCGTGGGTTCTCGGACTCTGACCGAGAATTATCAGCTTGGCGTGAGCTCCGCAACGATTCGAAACGAGCTTTCCGTTTTGGAGGATGACGGATATATCTCCCAGCCGCATACATCCGCAGGTCGCGTTCCCACAGATTTCGGATATCGTGCATTCGTCGATCATCTGTTGGAGACGGAATCGTCCATCGATCAAGACAGCTTCGCTTCCGAGATCGAGCAGATGCGCCAGTACGCAAGCGAGATCGATAGCCTCGTCAAGCAAACTTCCGTTGCACTTGCACGGCTGACAGATTGCATGAGCATCGTCGTCGCGCCATCGGTATTGTCGCTTTCCATCAAGCAGATTTCGTTGGTGTCGCTTACGCCATATCATGCTCTCGTCGTCCTTGTTACCGAGGATGGGCAAGTGTTCAATCATCACATCATCCTTGATGATCCTATCCATTCTGATGATTTGGCGCGCATCCAGAATTTCCTGAATGATACGTATTTGGGTCGCACAATCCAGGAGGCGGAATCCGATCTCGCTGTTTCGACGATTCCGGCACTTTCGAATCCCTCTATCCGTTCTATCCTCGATGGCGTTTCGGCTTGCTTGCGCGAATCAGGTCTCTCTCACTCGCGTCGTATAGGCCTAGCTTCTTTGCTTAGCAAACCGGAGTTTTCAAACTCTCAGGCCTTCATGCCAATCATCCAGGTGCTTGAGGATGATGCGATACTCATGGAGCTGTTCGATGAGGTTGCTGTCACTGACGAGGATCCGCTTGTGAGAATAGGTCGTGAGAACGCCGCTTTAGGTCTTTCGGGTGCATCGGTCGTTGCAAGCCAATACGGTCGTGGGCCTTCTGCAGGTATCATCGCCGTCATCGGCCCAACACGAATGGATTATTCGAAGGTTATCAACGCCGTCCGCGTGGCAAGCTCGGTGCTTGAGGAATTATAGGATTTCAAAAATGACCCGATTGCCCGCCTTACGGAGATGCTGCGATAAGGCGAGCTTGATGAAAGAAGGAATTCGATAGTATGGCGCAGGATCTGTACGAGGTGCTCGGGGTAACGAAAGGTGCTTCAGACGACGAGATAAAGAAAGCTTTCCGCCGTAAAGCGCGCGAATTGCATCCCGATGTGAATAAGGCTCCGGATGCCGAGGAGCGTTTCAAGGAGCTAAACGAGGCATATGACGTCCTCTCCGACCCGAACAAGCGCATGCAATATGATCGCTTCGGTACTATTCCCGGTGCCGCTGGCAGCTCGCCCTATGGCGGTTACGTTGATTTCGAAGACATGTTCGGCGGCATGGGCGATATCTTCAGCTCCTTCTTCGGTGGTGCAGCTGCAAGCCCAGGCGTACGTCGTGATGGTCGTGATATGGGCATCGGCATTCGCGTTACCCTCCAAGAGGCTGCGTTGGGCGTTAAGAAGGAGGTCGTATACGACAGGCTTGCACCATGTTCGGATTGCGATGGTACGGGTCTTGGCGAAGGTGGCAAGGAAGTCACCTGCCCGACCTGTAACGGAACCGGTCGCGTTATATCGGTGCAGCATACCTTCTTGGGTGACATGCAGGCTGCGAGCACGTGTCAAACATGTCACGGCACAGGCACGAGTATTGATAATCCGTGCCCTGAGTGCGAAGGTCAAGGTCGCGTTCCTGATCGCCAACGCGTCTCGGTGGATATTCCCGCGGGTATTCGGGATGGACAGCAACTGCGCATTTCGGGTTTTGGCGAAGCGGGTATGAACGGTGCACGTTCGGGAGACTTGATTGTCACATGCCGTGTTTTGCCACATGAGTTCTTCGAGCGTGACGGCGATCATCTGCATGCACGCGTCAACATTTCGATTATCCAGGCAACCTTGGGTGCCGAGATCGAAGTTGACGGCATCTTGCCTGACGAGAAAGTGAAGGTTCGCATTCCCGAAGGATGTCAGAACGAGCAGGTCGTCAAAACTAGGGGCTACGGTATGCCGAAGCTTCGCTCATCGAGCCGTGGCGACATGCTTGTGCACGTCAACGTTCTTGTGCCGAAGAAGGTAACCAAGCATCAGCGCGAATTGCTTGAACAGCTTGCTGAAGATATGGGCGAGGAGGTCGCCGCACCTCGTTCGCCCCTCCAAAAGCTTCGCGACGTCTTCATTTAGGAGTCTATGTGTCTCTGGCGCGGTTTTTCCTTGAGAAGCAAGTCCTCTCTAATGAGTCTGATGAGACGTTCGTTCTCCGATTGGCAGACGACGATGCCAAGCACATTTCCGTGCTTAGACTAAAGGAGGAGGAGCATATTGCGGTAATCGACGCGCATGGGGATTATTTCGAATGCGCTATCGTAGGATTCGAAGGAAAGCTTCCTATTGTGCGCATCGCCTCGCATTCCGATTCGGCAGCTGCACGTCCATATGTCGTTCTAGCACAAGGTCTTGCGAAAGCCGATAGATTCGAGCTTGTCATCCGTCATGCCACAGAGCTTGGCGTATCAGCGTTTATTCCTTATGCATCGAAGCGATGCGTTGTGAAAATCGCTGCTTCGAAAGAGCAATCGAAACGCGAGCGGTGGCAGGCGATTTTGAAAAGCGCGGCGATGCAGTCAGGTCAGCAAAGCATCCCGCAGATCCTTCCCGTGATGGGTACTGTCCAACTTGCAGAATGGGCAGTTCGTGCAAGAAGCATGCTTATTTGTTGGGAAGAAGCTGACTTTACCCAGACGCTGCATAATGCACTTCTTGATATGGATTCTTCTAGTTTCACGAAAGAATCACCTCTGGTCATCGTAGTAGGTCCAGAAGGAGGTTTGGAGCCCACAGAGATCGATATCCTGCGCTCGTCTAATGAGGCATCCCACGTCATCAGCTTGGGTTCGAGCATCCTTCGTACTGAAACCGCCGGCATCGTTGCCCCGGCACTCGCATTGTACGAACTTGGCCAATTAGGCGGAACACGCTGATGAGCGGCCTTTACGTAGTCAATCTCGGTTGCAAGGTTAATCGTGTTGAATCCGACTCGCTACTTGCTTTAGCCCAGCGTTCCCAATGGATTGCTGACAGAGAGGAAGACGCTGACATCATCGTTGTCAATACGTGCACGGTAACTGGAGAGGCTCAGAAGAAAACACGTAAAGCGATTCGTCAGGCCCTACGTTCCAATGACGAAGCGACAATCATCGTCACAGGATGCGCTGCAGCTATCGATTCAGATGAACTCGCTGCAATCGATCCGAGGATCGTCATCGTATCGAAGCCCGATCTCGAATCGCACATTGAGAAGATACTCCCTTCAAAACCCTCTTCGGCAAGCGATGCTTTGCGCGTGGGGAAGCGCTTCCGAACTCGTGTCGGCATAAAGGTTCAGGATGGCTGCGCTAATGCGTGCACATACTGCATCGTGCATACGGCGCGTGGGAAGATTTGGAGTAAGCCTTCTTTCGATGTCATCAACGAAGCTCGCAGTTACATGGAAGCAGGCGTTCGTGAGCTCGTATTCGCCGGTATCAACCTGGGGTCGTATCGTGATGGCGGCATGAGTATTACTGGTCTTATCTCCGAGGTTCTCAGGGCTACCGACGCGGTTGATGAGCGGGGAATTCCCGCGATGCGGTTACGGTTATCGAGTATCGAGCCCTGCGATATCGATGATGCGTTCATCGAGCTTCTGGCATCATCTGAAGGTAGGGTTTGCCGTCATCTCCATATCCCGGTTCAATCAGGCTCATCAAAAGTTCTTTCCGAAATGGCGCGTCCCTATGATGCGCATGGGTATCTTGATCTTATCGGCAGGCTCTATGCGCGTGTTCCTAAGATTTCGATATCAACAGACATCATCGTCGGCTTTCCTGGAGAGACGGATCAAGATTTTGCACAAACACTCGAGCTTGCGCGTGCGTGCAGGTTCTCGAAGATCCACGTATTCCCGTATTCGCGCCGCAAGGGTACACCCGCTGCCATTCGGCCCGACCAGGTCGATCCTGAGACAAAGCGCATCCGCAGTGCGGTTTTGCGGGCCCTTTCGGATGAATTGCGTGAGCTGGATGCAGATGGCCGTTTCGGGAACGAAGAACTTGTCGTTGTCGAACGAGCTGGGCGCGGGCTTACTGAGAGTTATCACGAAGTCAAAGTGAGCAGAAAGGTTCCAACGGGCTCCATGGTACGCGCTCGTATCGAACGAGGTTCGTGCGTGGTACTATGAACGTAGAAATGCAATAGATTCATGATTCAACTGAAAGGCACATATGGATATCCAATTCAACTATGAGTACCGAGAAGACGAGCTAGCAGGGCTCTCGCTTGGAGAGCTTGCGCAATTCGTCCTTGAACATGAAAAATGCCCTGCTAATACGGAGGTATCGATAAGTTTTGTCGACAACCAACGCATTGCTGCGCTCAACGAAGAATACCGAGGCATCGTCGGGCCGACCGATGTGCTTTCGTTCGAGTGCGATGGTGTAGAGGATGATGCCGGTTTTTCAGCAATCAACATGGAAGGCGATTCCGTTTATGAGCTTGGAGATATCATCATCGCTCCTGACGTTGCCGAATCGCAATGTGCGGAATATGGCAATACTTTTATCCAAGAGCTTTCGCTTCTTCTCACGCATGGACTTTTGCATCTCTGCGGCTACGATCATATGACCGACGATGAGGCTGAAGTCATGGAGGCTCGCGAGAAAGCCCTTTTAAGTGAATGGTTCAAGGTGGAGTTCGACCGTTGAGCAAAACAGAGCATAAAGAGCACGAGTTCACCAAAGCACAGCCGCTCGCACATTCGTTTGCGTGCGCGTGGCAGGGTGTGAAAAACGCATTCAGCGAGCGTAACATGCGAATACATCTATGCTTCGCTATAGCTGCGGTCGTTCTTGGTTTCGCGTTACGAATCGATGCTGCATCATGGCTTGCTGTCACACTCTGCATTTGCCTCGTGTTTTCTCTTGAAGTGCTCAATACAGCCCTTGAAGCTCTCGTCGATCTTGTTTCTCCCGAATATCATGAGCTTGCAAAACGGGTGAAGGATTGCTCTGCAGGTGCGGTACTAATCTGCGCGATTGGTTCGCTTGTTGTTGCCGCCATCATATATATCCCTGCGTTGTATCGGCTTATATCGTTGCTTTAGAGTTGGACTGATAACGGAGTAGCCTTATGGATTTGGACGAGTATTTCGCAAATAACAGCTCGTATCCTGCATTCAAGGAAGGGTTTAAATCTGGTTTCGTTACATTGATCGGACGTCCGAACGCTGGTAAGTCGACGCTACTCAATGCGCTCGTGGGCAAGAAGATCGCTATCACATCGGATACAGCGCAGACGACGAGGCATCGTTTTCGCGGCATTATCACTTCGGATGACTATCAGGTGATACTTGTTGACACACCTGGCCTGCACAAGCCGCATGATGCGCTCGGAGAACAACTCAATGTTTCAGCCATTAAGGCGCTCGAGGACGTTGACGTCGTTGCCATGCTTATCGATTCATCTGCTCCGATTGGCAGGGGAGACGAGTGGGTTGCTGCCCAGTTGAAAGACGTACGTGCTAAGCGCATTTGCGTACTTACGAAAACCGATATCGCATCTTCTGATCAGATCGCTGCCCAAGCCCAAGCTGCCGAGGCGCTTTGCGCATGGGACGCGATGGTAGCTTGCTCTTCTGTAAACGGTTATAACCTCGATGCATTCCTTGAAGAGGTCGTGTTTTTCTTGCCCGAAGGTCCTGCATGGTTTCCAAAGGACATGGACACCGACCAGCCGATTGAGGTTATCATAGCTGAGTTCATCCGCGAGAAGATCCTGCTTCATTTCGAAGACGAGATCCCTCATGCCATTGGCGTTCAGGTTGAAGAGATGGAATACGATGATGCAAAGGGTATCGAACACATATATGCCAACGTCTACGTGGAGCGAGAAAGCCAGAAAGGCATCATAATCGGTAAAAAGGGTGCTGCTATAAAGAGGATCGGTACGCAAGCGCGGGTAGATCTCGAACAGCTACTTGGCTGCAAGGTCTATTTGGATCTTTCGGTCAAGGTGCGCAAAAACTGGCGTCGAGATGCGAATCAGATCCGCAGATTCGGTTATGGTGAAGCATTGATGAAGTAGATGCTTAATGAATCCGATAACGATGAAGTGCGGTACAATATTCGCAAAGTGAAATAACGCCATAACGACACATCAAACGCACAAAGGAAACGCAGCCATGATCTGTCCGAATTGCTTGAATCCCAACCCAGATGGAGCGAAGTTCTGCAATGAATGCGGCCTGCCGCTTGATTCGCACGCATCTCGTGTCGACCTTCCCGATCCATCTGAACCAGCCCGCCCAGTAGCCGAGGTTCCCACTGCTTCGCTTCCTCGCGTCAAATCGCTTCGCACGGCCAAGCATGCTGCGGCAACTGCTGCTGCGAGCTTGATGGACGATCCGATATCCGATTATCCCACCGAGTCTATCGACTATGCTGCTTCGCATGCCGCTGCATTCTCTGATGGAGTTCAATCCGTTCATGGCGGGGATGATGCGCTTCCTTACATCCCCGACCCATACGATGTCTCACATCCTTCCGCTACTGCAACAACCCAGGAACTGCCTTCGAACGATTCTTATGAGCAGAGAGGCGCATGGAACGTCGATGCAACATTGCAGATGCCCGTGGTTTTTGACGATCCTGATTCGGGCGTTGCGGATTCCGAGATATACAGTGCTCCAGAGCCAGGTTCTGAACTGACGACTTCGCGTCCGCGTCGTAAAGGTCTTTTCATCCTTTTAGCTATCATCGTATTGGCTGGTGCCATAGCTGGTGTTACCTATTTCTTCGAATTATGGGGAGGCATCCGTGTGCCGAACGTTGTCGGTATGAACGAGTCGGAAGCATTGAACGTTTTGCAAGAAAAGGGATTTTCTGTGCGCTCGATGCAAGTGAAATCTGACGATACCGAAGGAAAGGTGATTTTAAGCGACCCGAAGAGCGGCGATAGGGCACGCAAGGGCGGGGAGGTAGTCATCCATGTTGCTACACCGCGTACCATTCCCGATGTCGTTGGAAAATCCGAAGAGGAAGCCAAGAAACTCCTTTCCGAATCCGGCTACGAAAACGTTACATACCAGAAGGTGAAATCAAACGACGATGAAGGGAAGGTCCTAAGTATCTCTCCCGAAGCTGGTACGAAGGTTAAAGGTGCGACTCCTGTTACTGTTACCGTAGCGGAGCCCTATACCGTACCTAACGTCGTCGGTATGGACGAACAGTCTGCCATCGCAGCAGTGCAAGATGCCGGATACTACGTATCAATTGAATACGACTATACAGAGGGTGCGCCAGAAGGCCAAGTTGTTTCCACTTCTCCCGAGGCGGATAGCAAGTATCCATCCGAAAGCACAGTCACGATTCGCGTTACGAAATCCCGTGCGCATGAATTGACCGACATCATGCGTGGCATTCTCTATGATGGCGCAACAGCGTATATTGGCGGAACGAGCTATTACATTCATTCGGTCGATTCGATTGAATATGCCGGAAACGATGTCGTGAACTTTACAGTCACCGGCCAGGCGTTCACCGTCCTTGATGGAGAAACGGTCTATGGCTCGACGAAGACCATATCCGGGTCAGCGCATTTCGATGCAAGCAACAATTACACGCTCAATTAGGCGGTAAGTGTGGCTCAGGCAACTTATTCGATTCGTGCATTGGTCTTGCGAAAGACGAAGCTCAATGAGAGTGATTTGATTTGTACGTTTCTAGCTGAGGATGGCTCCCAGATACGTGCCGTTGCGAAGGGCGCTCGCAAGCCAACGAGCTCGTTCGCATCGAGGCTCGAGCTTTTCAGTATCGACGACTTGCTTCTTGCGAAGGGACGAAATCTCGACAGCGTCAAAGAAGCTCGCCTTGTGGAGGGTTTCGACCCATTGCGTATAAGCCTTGAGCACACCGCCTGCGCAAGCTCATGTGTGGAGTTCCTCGACAGGGTCTCCCAACTTGGCTTGAAGAGCCCCATGCTCTTCGCTCTTGCACAGGCCACGTTCACGCATATGAGCGCATCGGATACTCGGAAAGCCATTCAACTTACCGCCGCATTTCTTCTCAAGGCCCTCTCGTATGCCGGTGTTCGCCCCTCGCTTGCTCATTGCGTATCATGCGGAGAAGATACAACCGGCTATCTTGAAGATGCTAACCGCATGATGCATATAAGCTACATCGAGGGCGGAGTTGTGTGTGACGCATGCCATGCAGGATCGGATACGGTTATCGTACCTGCACCGATGCTTTCATGGGCACATAGCCTTCTGCACGCCACATTAGATCAGATTGATGATTTCGTGGTGGATGATGATGTTTCGTTCGCTTTGCTTCGATTTTGCCAGACGTGGGCGCGTACGCATTTCTCCATCAACCTGAAATCCCTGAATTTCCTATTTACCTGCGCTTTGGCATGATAAGCATGAGACAATTGCCATGAGGCTTAAGAAGGAGGAAGCATGTATCGTTATCGTTTGGAAGATTGTTGCCCATACTGGGTAGACTTTGAGCTTGATGGTGATGTCGTTCACAATGTCAAGTTTAATGGTGGTTGTAACGGAAACCTTAAAGCCATCGCGAAGATTTCCGAGGGCAGGACGGTTGATGAGCTTGCATCGTATTGGGAGGGGAATACCTGCGGTCGTAAACAAACATCATGCGCCGATCAATTCATCAAGGGCATGCGTGCCTGCCAAGCCGGTGTGCCTCCATTCGTGCTAAAGAATAACAGTAAAGGCTTAAGACCGTAATGGAATTAATCCTTGTAATCCGATATGGGAATGGATAAAATAATAAGGCTGTGTTTATTGCACGGCAACGTTTCACTTAGTTAGCATGCATCCACTGCTTGCCTACTCAGCGAAACGAGTAGTACGGTGCGGCGATAGATTATACGCCGCGAAACGTTTGTGCATGCTTGCACATGAAGAAAGGTGGTATATACCATGGCTGATAAGCTGAGCATCTCCAAGGAGCGTACGGCCGAGCTCATCAAGGAGTTCGGGAAAAACGAGAAGGACTCCGGCAGCGCTGAGGTCCAGGTTGCAATCCTCTCCGAGCGTATCCGCAATCTCACCGAGCATCTCAAGGTTCACAAGAAGGATAACCATACCCGTCGTGGCCTCATGATGCTCATCGGTAAGCGCCGCGGTCTGTTGAAGCACATCAAGGCCAACGATATCGAAGAGTATCGTACCTTGATCAAAAAACTCGGCATCCGCGACAACATTTAATCTGTTTCATGCAAGGGCCCGCGGTTGCGGGTCTTTGTTTTCGCATGCTTAAGCAAGCATGCGATATCGGTCGAAAACGTAAAGGCGTTTTTGCTCGAGGATCCTGCGAAGAACGAGTAGCGGGCATCCGAAGAAGTCCAAGCGCAATAGGGCGCTTGCGAAGAAGAGAAAGAATTGAGCATGGCAAAAATCGTTGAATCCTTCGAACTGTACGGCAAACAATATCGATTTGAGACCGGCGAGCTTGCAAAGCAGGCTACCGGCGCGGTACTCGTCTCTCAAGGCGAAACCACGGTGCTGGTGACCGCAGTCGTTTCGAAGGAAGAGAAGAACTACGACTTCTTCCCATTAACCGTCGACTTCATCGAGAAGATGTATGCCGTCGGTCGCATCCCTGGCGGCTATCTGAAGCGCGAAGCGCGCCCTTCCGAAAAAGGGACGCTCACAGCTCGAATGATCGACCGTCCAATCCGCACTGGATTCCCAGATGGTTTCAAGCGCGAAGTTCATGTCGTTGCGACCACTTTCGTGTGCGATCAGGTCAACCAGCCTGACACCATCTGCATCATGGGAGCTTCCGCTGCTCTCTTGGCAGGCGGTGCACCTTTCGATGGTCCTGCAGCATGCGTACGCATCGCTCGCAATACCGAAACCGGCGAGTTCATCGTAAATCCAACATTCGAAGAGCAGGAGCAATCCGACCTCGAGTTGACCATCGCCGGTACTGCTGATTACATTTCAATGGTAGAGGCGGGAGCCAAAGAGGTTTCCGAGGACGACATGCTTGCTGCCATGACGTTCGGCCAAGAAGCTATCGCGGCATTCTGCGAGAAACAAGCTGAGTTCATCGCTAAGGTTAATCCTGAACCGCTCGCGTACGATCTCCATATGGCAGATCCGAGCATCGCTGAGCGCATCAATCCTTACTATAACAAGATGGCAGAAGCCCTTAAGGATGCGGATAAGCAAGCGCGTCTTTTGAAGGTCGAAGAGCTTAAGGCCACTATCAAGCAAACCGAGTTCACCGATGAGGAACTCTCCATGTGGGGAAGCGATATCGCTGCCGAGCTCAAATCACTTGAGAAGCATGCCATGCGCACGATGGT
This sequence comes from Eggerthellaceae bacterium, assembly GCA_017431165.1. Taxonomy (GTDB): domain Bacteria; phylum Actinomycetota; class Coriobacteriia; order Coriobacteriales; family Eggerthellaceae; genus SIG42. Next base: position 3,028 of record JAFRLO010000015.1, on the reverse strand, counting down.
CATCGAGACGGGTGAGCGCGTTGACGGTCGCGCTACCGATGAGATTCGCCCTCTGTTCATCGTTCCGGGCTATCTGCCACGCGTCCATGGCTCTGGATTGTTCCAGCGTGGTCAAACCCAGGTCATGAGCATCTGCACACTCGGTATGCTCAACGAATGGCAGCGACTCGACACCATCGACCCTGCAGAGGGTAAGCGTTACATGCATCAGTATAATTTCCCTCCGTATTGCACGGGCGAGACTGGTCGCATGGGCGCTCCGAAGCGCCGTGAGGTCGGACATGGCGCACTTGCCGAGAAGGCGCTTCGTCCCGTCATCCCATCAGAGGATGACTTCCCTTACGCTATCCGCGTGGTCTCGGAGGTTCTTGAGTCCAATGGCTCGTCTTCCATGGCATCCACGTGTGCCTCTACGCTTGCATTGATGGATGCTGGCGTTCCGATTTCCCATCCTGTCTCGGGTATTGCTATGGGCCTTATCAAGGAGGGCGACAAGACTGTCATCCTCTCTGATATCCAAGGCCTCGAGGACTTTCTCGGCGACATGGATTTCAAGGTCTGCGGGACCGAGAATGGAATCACTGCGCTCCAGATGGACAATAAGGCGCGTGGTCTTTCCGTCGAGATCCTCGCTCGTGCGCTTGCGCAGGCGAAGGAAGGTCGTGCGTTTATCTTGAAAGCCATGCTTGAGCAGATTCCAGAGCCTCGTCCCGAGCTTCGCGATACAGCTCCTCGTATTGAGACCATCCACATCCCGGTTGACAAGATCCGCGAGGTCATCGGTACGGGTGGCAAGGTCGTTCGTGGCATCCAGGATGAGACTGGTGCTCAAATTGAGATCCTTGAGGATGGCACCATTCACATCGCTGCGGTCGAAGGTCCTGCTGGTGAAGCAGCGAAGAGGATGATCCTCGATATCGTTAAAGAGCCCGAGGTCGGTGAAATCTACAACGGTGAAGTCATTGGCATCAAGGATTTCGGTGCGTTCATTAAGCTTACTGCAAGCAAAGATGGTCTTTTACACATCAGCCGTATGGCAAATGGCCGCGTCGGCCGTGTTGAAGACGTACTTAATCTTGGTGACGTCATCGAGGTCAAGGTCATCGACGTCGATGCAAACGGCAAGATCTCCCTTGATCGTCCGAACAAGCCCGATGCACCTGCTGGCAGCGTAGATACACGCCGTCCGCGTGGTGGTGCAGAAGACCGCCGCAATAATGGTGGAAACCGCAATCGCGGAGGCGGAAACGGCCGTACGCCACGTCGTCGCCATGAATCGTAGGAGAAAAGGATACGATACAAGCACATACAATGAGTAAAAGCGTTTAATGATGAGGGGGTATGTGATGATTAAGGTTGCAGTATGCGGATGTGCTGGAAAGATGGGGTCTACTGTCGTAAAGACGGTTCAAGCCCAGCCTGATATGCAATTGGTATGCGGCATCGATCCATATGCCCCTTCCGATATTGGATTTCCGGCATATCCATCGATTGCCGAGGCGCTTGAGAACGAGGATTTCGATGTTCTTGTCGATTTCACTGCACCGAGCGTTGTCGAGTCCACGTTGCGCGTAGCGCTTCCCGCGGGTGTTGATTGCGTTGTCGGCACCACGGGACTTACCGAAGACAAATTGAGCGAGCTTGCTTTGCTTGCCCCAGAGGGCACGTGCTTGTTCCATGCCCCTAATTTCACTACGGGTGCTGTGTTGATGATGCAATTCTCCAAGATGGCTGCAGCTCTGTTCCCAGAGGCCGAGGTACTTGAGTTCCATCACGCAAGTATGTATCTTCGATGGATGCTCTGATCTGTGCGATCCTTGCCTTGAGGTCAGCCTTGCTGCCTGCTCCGCCTACGATAACAGTGTTGTCCTTGTTGACCTTGACTGTCTCAGCCTGTCCGAGCATGTCAGGAGTAGCCTCCTTGAGCTCATATCCGAGTTCCTCTGAAATAACAACGCCGCCTGTCAGGATAGCGATGTCTTCCATCATTGCCTTACGCTTGTCGCCAAAGCCAGGTGCCTTGACTGCAACTACATCGAGTGTTCCTCTCAGCTTGTTGAGTACGAGAGTAGCAAGAGCCTCGCCATCGACGTCCTCAGCTACGATCAGAAGGCTTCTTCCTGCCTTCATGATGGACTCGAGCAGTGGGATGATGTCCTGGATGTTGCTGATCTTCTTGTCTGTGAGAAGGATGTAAGGCTTGTTCATGACAGCTTCCATCTTCTCGTTGTTAGCCATGTATGGTGAGAGGTATCCACTGTCGAACTGAAGTCCTTCAACTACATCGAGTGATGTTCCGAGTGTCTTGGACTCTTCAACAGTGATAACGCCGTCCTTACCGACCTTCTCCATTGCCTCAGCGATGAGCTCGCCGATCTCAGCATCGTTAGCAGATACTGATGCAACCTGTGCGATAGCAGCCTTGTCATCTACCTGCTTAGCAGCGTCCTTGAGGTATGCTACTGCAGCCTCTACTGCCTCGCTGATACCCTTCTTGAGGATCATCGGATTAGCTCCGGCTGTAACGTTCTTGAAGCCTTCTCTGATGATGCTCTGTGCGAGCAGTGTAGCTGTTGTTGTTCCGTCACCTGCTACATCGTTGGTCTTAGTAGCAACTTCCTTAACGAGCTGAGCTCCCATGTTCTCTACCTGGTCCTCGAGCTCGATCTCTCTTGCGATGCTTACACCATCGTTGGTGATCAGCGGTGAACCGTAGGACTTCTCGATCAGAACGGTACGTCCCTTAGGTCCGAGTGTGATCTTAACTGTGTCTGCCAGCTTGTCTACTCCGGCAAGCAGCTTTCTTCTTGAATCCTCGCCGTAAAATAATTCCTTAGCCATTGTATCTATATCCTCCTGTGAGTCTTATTTAACGTTCTTGTTACTCTACTGTAGCAAGGATGTCCTTCTGATTGATGATAGTATATTCAACACCCTTATACTTGAGCTCATTGCCACCGTTTCTGCTGAAGATTACGATGTCGCCTACCTTAAGTTCCATTGGCTCGTCCTTAGTTCCAGGACCAAC
>JAFRLO010000014.1 GCA_017431165.1 Eggerthellaceae bacterium | reverse complement strand
TATGGAGCGCCGAGGACCCGCATTCGCGGGTCCTCGGCCTTTTTATTGGTTCTCATGTAGCTATCAGATACGCAAGGCCAGCCGATGAAGGCTGGCCTTGCGTATCAATAATCGATTATAAGAAGACGAGAACTCTGTTAACGTTGCTTGCCTTCGAAGAAGAGCGCTAAAGTTCCTGGTCCGGAGTGGGCCCCGATGACAGGACCGACATAGCTGACGAGGTCGACGCCTACACCATATTTTTCATTGAGCATTGCGGCAAGCATGTTGACATCGTCGATGCAATCACCATGCGAGATGAACACAGGGCCGGTAGAAGGATGCTTTGCGAGATTCCCGTACCGTGTTGCGATTGCCATGAGCGCTTTCTTTCGACCATGAGCTTTGGAAATGCCAACGAGCTTTCCTTCGTCATCAACATGCAAAACCGGTTTGATGTTAAGCGCGGTCGCGATGGTCGCGGATGCACCGCTAACCCTGCCGCCGCGCCTGAGATAGACAAGATCATCGACCGTGAACAGGTGGGTTATGTTGAGCTTGATGTCCTCGGCGTAATCGCGTACTTCATCGATCGTCGCGCCGGCATCGCGCTTCTGGCATGCGAGATACAAAATCAAACCGTATCCTGCAGAGGCGCAAAGCGTATCGACGATGAGTATGCGTCGATCGGGGTATTGTTCCTTTAACAGGTCCGCTGCCTGCGCTGCGCTTTCGACGGTTGCGCTTAAACCTGAAGAGAAACCCAAATAGAGGATGTCCTTCCCTTCGGCGAGCACTTCGGAGAATCCTTCGGAGAATTCACCGATGGTCACAGCGGAGGTTTTGAACACTTCACCGTCGCGCATACGCTGGAAAAAGGACTTTATGCCCGCTTCGCCATCGAAGCCGGTCTGCAATATTCCATTGCTCGAGCAGCTGAGGCCACACCACGGGATTTCCCACGACGTGAGAACTTCGGGTTCTAAGTCGCAAGCCGAGTCTGCGAAAATTACATAGGTCTGATCTTGTGCCGTCATTGCATTCTCCTTATTGAGCGGGTAGAGAAACGTCATTGGCGTATCTCGAAACGCATACCGCATAGTTATATAGATTATACCAAAACAATTACTTGCATATCAATATCATGGCGTAACCACGACACGTAATATCCGTAATGATTTTTTATATTATTTTGACAATAATCGTTCATAATAGTCGTATACTTTGTTCCCAAAGAAGAATCGGGCTCTCATCCGGCCGACCAGGCATCGGCATGCATTCGCGTTGGGACGAGTCCGTTAGGGAGGATTCGTATGGAACGGTTACCGAACGAGTCGACGTATATCGATGAGAAAATGAAGGTTTGGGAACGATACCTTCTCGAATATGACCTTCCCGCTTGGGAAGACATTCCCGATATCGGGCTGTACATGGACCAGGTGATTTCGCTTCTAGATGGCTATTTCGATTACCTTGCGCCTGACATCAAAGGAACTCCCCTTGCCACGAAGGCTATGATCAACAATTACGTTCAGGCGGGTGTTGTGCCCCCATCTGTTAAAAAGCGCTACTATCGTGTGCATCTTGCCCACCTTATCATCATCTGCTTGCTAAAACAGTCACTAAGCATCGCGGAAATAGCCCAAGCGCTTCCGGCGGATCTTTCCGAGGACAGGTTGCGCAGCGTTTATGAGCGCTTTTGCTCGTTGCGGCGCAGTTCTGCGAAGTATTTCTGTGCGGAGGTAAAGAAATCCGTCGCCGCTTTACGAGGGGAAGAGCGTTTGGATGGATACCCCGAAATCAATGACATGGATGACGTGATTCTCGCAACAGCGATTGTTGGCGGTTACGGTGTTCTTCTTGCCCAGAAACTAACTGCTGAAGCTTGCGAATTGTATTCTGGGAGCACCTTGAACGAATGACTCGAGGTGCTGCTAAACTCATTTGAAAAGCCTTCATTGTCCTCACGCTTGCATTTGATAGATGGTAGAATATCAACTGGATTAGTCTGTATATGATTTGATGAGAATGTAGGTTCAAATGAGCAATTCCGAATTGTCCGCTCAAGGTGAAGCGCAGGCCAAGGATTTTGCAGCTCTCGCGGAGGACCTCGAAGGCGCGTCTCGCCGTGCGCGTCAAAGCGCAGCTTCCGTCTTCGCCCGGCAGGCGAAAGAGGATCCCGAGTCGGTGCTTCCCTATGGCGCATCGTTCGTTGATGCGCTGCATCGGCCTGAGGCCCAGACACGCTGGGAGTGCCTCGATGCGCTCACCCAGCTTGTCCCGCTTGATTCGCGTCTGTGCGATAAGGCGATCGTTGGTGCCGAATCGGCTCTGTTCGACGAAGATAGCGGCACGGTCCGTTTGGCCGCCATGCGTTTTTTATGCGCGCTCGGAGCGACGACGCAAAAACGTTCGGAGAAGGTGTGGCCATATATCGATGAGGACATCCAGTGCTACCATGGCGATTTGGAATTCCAGGATATGCTTAATGCGGTCATGAATTTCTCAGCGGGGAAGATCAGCGCTCATGTCAAGGAGCAGTTGCTTGCCCGTATGGCATTCGATGCCGAAAACGGGAAGGGCGCTTTGGGCCGCAAGGCGCAAGCGATCATCGCTAACCTCCAGTAAGCGAGGTTGTATTCTTTTCGAAACATCAGGCTTCGATAATGGTCACGGTCAACGGGTGCACCATGTGAATCATCATGTGTGCACGCGTTTATGCAGAGGTGAAGGGCGCCTCTGATAATCGAATCACGAGTAACTGAAAGGTCGTATCTATGCAACACACAATCACGCTGATCCCCGGTGACGGCATCGGACTCGAAACCTCTGCAGCAACCAAGCGCGTCGTTGAAGCGAGCGGCGCTGATATCGTTTGGGAAGAAGTACCGGCAGGTGAAGCTTGCTTGGAGACATACGGGACCCCGCTTCCCGAGCAAACGCTCGAGGCTGTCCGCCGCAATAAGGTTGCCATTAAGGGCCCCATCACAACGCCAGTCGGTACGGGATTCCGTAGCGTGAATGTTGCCCTGCGCAAGGAACTCGATTTATATGTTTGCCTCAGGCCGGTCGTCTCACTGCCTGGTGCAGGTGGGCGATACGAGAACGTCGATCTTGTTATCGTACGCGAGAATTCCGAGGACCTCTATGCGGGTATCGAGTTCGAGAAGGGAAGCGCAGAAGCTGCGCGCCTAATCGAGTTATGCAAGGAAACCGGTGCGGGCGTCATCCGTCCTGATTCGGGCATTTCCATCAAGCCGATCAGCGTGACGGCGAGTGAGCGCATACTTCGCTTCGGCTTCGAGTATGCATTGGCAAACGGCCGTGCGAAGGTGACGGCAGCCCACAAGGCGAACATCATGAAATATTCCGATGGACTGTTCTTGCAGGTTGCACGCGAGGTTGCGCAGCGCTATGAAGGCCGCGTTGAGTTCGAGGACCGCATCATCGATGCGTTCTGCATGAACCTTGTTAAGGATCCAAGCCAATTCGATGTAGTGGTTTTCCCGAATCTGTATGGCGACATCGCAAGCGACTTGGCTGCCGGCCTCATTGGCGGATTGGGTATCGCTCCCGGTGCGAACATCGGCGATGAATGCGCCATTTTCGAGCCCGTTCACGGCTCTGCTCCGAAGCATGCGGGCAAGAACACGGCGAATCCGACGGCTCAGATCATCTCTGCTGCTATGATGCTCGAGCACATCGGCGAGCGTGAATGTGCAAAACGCATCCGTGAAGCGGTTGCTGAGGTGTACGCACGCGGCGAGCACGTGACGCAGGATATCCGCCGTGCAACGGCATCCGAAAAGCCGGCTGCTTCTTGTACCGAGTTCACCCAGGCGCTAATCGACTGCATGACGAAGTAAACGCAAGTCGCCACTTTCAATCGAGTGAATGGACGCGTTGAGCGAAGAGTAGCTTGACGTGCGCGAGCATGAGTTTGATTGTGCGTATGGAGAACTCCACGCATCCGAAGGAAAGGACGCTATCTTGAGTGGAACCGCTTCATTCCAAAAGACGCTTACCGTGAGGGGGCGGAACTATCGTTATTGCGCAGTCGATCAAATCGATGGCGTAAAGCATTTGCCTCGTGCGCTCAAAGTTTTGCTTGAGAACGTGTTACGCACAGCCGCTGATGAAAATGCGGCCCGAATGCTTGCAGGTCGCATCGTTGAAGCGGGTTTGGCTGGCCAAACGGGGCAGGAAGTCGAATTCGCGCCAGCACGCGTTCTGTTCCAAGACTTCACCGGCGTTCCGGTGTTCGTGGATTTTGCGGCTATGCGTAAAGCATGCGTCGAAATGGGTGGCGACCCCGCAACCATCAATCCGCTCGTTCCCTGCGACCTTGTTATCGATCATTCCGTCATTGCCGATGTAGCAGGCTGCGCTGAAGCGCTTAAAGCAAACATGGTTCTCGAGTCAAAGCGCAATGCAGAGCGCTACGGCTTCCTGAAATGGTCGCAGGAATCGTTCGATAACGTGCGCATCGTTCCTCCAGGATCGGGCATCTGCCATCAGCTCAATATCGAGCAGTTCGCGCATGTTGTCATGACGAACGAATCCGAGGCGCACGATGAGGCGCTTGCGTATTTCGACACATTGGTGGGAACCGATAGCCATACGCCCACCGCGAACGGCGTCGGCGTACTCGGCTGGGGCGTTGGTGGCATCGAGGCGGAGGCCGCAGCCCTTGGGCAGCCGATTACCACGCTTGTTCCGCAAGTGGTGGGTGTACGCCTTGTCGGAGAGCTCAAGCCCGGAGTAATGGGCATGGATGTTGCATTGACGTTTGCGGAAACGTTGCGCGCTGAGGGCGTTGTCGGATGCTTCGTCGAATGCTTTGGGGAGGGAATCGCTTCGCTTTCCGCCACGCAGCGCGCTTGCATCGCCAATATGACCCCTGAATATGGATGCACGTGCACGTTGTTCCCCGTGGACGATCGCACAATCGATTATCTGCGGCTGACCGGTCGCGAAAGCGAGCAACTTGCCTTAATCGAGGCCTATGCGAAGGCGCAGGGTTGCTGGGGTGAGCACGGTGGCGTTTTGGCGGGAGATCCAATAGCTGCCGAAGATGATTGCGTATACGCGCGCATCGTCGAGATCGACCTGGGTGCAATAGAGCCATCCATCGCAGGGCCTTCGCGCCCGCATGACCGCATCGCGCTTTCTTGCGCGCAAAATAGCTTTAAGAGCCTGTGCGAAAAGCGCGAACTCGATGCTTCGGAGTGCGTGACGGTTGCGCTTGAGGAGGGTGATTTCGAGATTTCGCACGGTGCTATTGCCATTGCAGCGATTACGAGCTGCACGACGGCAACCGATCCCGCCATGATGTTAGCTGCAGGACTTCTAGCCAAGAACGCTACGGAAGCCGGTCTTGCTCCCAAACCATGGGTGAAGACGATTTTCGCACCAGGCAGCAAGGCGACGGAATTGCTGCTCGCGCATGCCGGCTTGTTGGAGAGCTTGCAAAAGGAAGGCTTCTATACCTGCGGTTTTGGATGCATGAGCTGTATTGGAAACTCCGGTCCTTTGTGCGAGCCTATGCATGCCATTGCCGACTCGATTGAGCTTACGAGCGTTCTTTCGGGCAATCGCAACTTCGATGGGCGCATCTCGCCCGATGTCGCGCAGAATTATCTGATGGCTCCCGCGCTCGTTGTCGCCTATGCATTGGCGGGCACGATGGACATCGATTTGACAAAGGACGCCTTGGGCGTATCAAACGACGGCGAGCCGGTGTACCTACGCGATCTTCTGCCGAGCGCTGCAAAAATCGATGAATTGATGAATGAGTTCGCAACGAACGTCCTTTACGAGGAAGGAGCGCGCGGCACCTACGAAGGAAGCGAATCTTGGCGCGCCATCGATGTTTCAGGCGGCGATTTGTATTCATGGGACGACGCTTCGACCTACGTGCGTTGCGCACCATATTTCGATGAACTCGTTGCTCGCGCAAACGCGGATAGCGAAAACGAACGTGCAGATGCGAGCGAGGCTGTTTGGAGCCTTGAAGACGCATGCGTGCTCGGCAAGTTCGGTGATTTCATCACGACCGACCATATCTCTCCAGCAGGCTCCATTGCGCTTGATTCTCCTGCAGCGCGCTATTTGGAGTCGCACGGTGTGGCACCTGCAGATTTCAATAGCTATGGCTCACGTAGAGGCAATCACGAGGTTATGATGCGCGGCACGTTCGCGAACGTTAAATTGCGCAATGAGCTGGCCGAAGGTCGCGTAGGCGGCTTCACGCGCAATCATCTGACAGGTCAAATCGAGACGATCTTCGATGCATCGATGGCCTATAAGGATGCGGGGATCGATAGCATCATCGTGGCAGGAAAGCTCTATGGAAGTGGCTCATCGCGCGACTGGGCGGGGAAGGGGCCGATGCTCCTTGGCGTCCGCGCGGTCATAGCTGAGAGTTTCGAGCGCATCCATCGCTCCAACCTCATCGGGATGGGCATTTTGCCTCTCCAGTTCCTCGATGGGCAGAATGCGGAAACGCTCGGGCTTACCGGACACGAACGTTTCTCAATCGATCCAATCGATTGCGCAGATGGTCTGCCTAGGCCGTCGACCGTACGTGTACATGCCAAAGACTCTGACGGGGTAACTCGCAGCTTCGAGGCAATCGTCCGTATCGACACACCTACGGAGGGCCACTACTTCACGAGTGGCGGCATTCTTCAATACGTTCTGGAGAATCGCTAGGGCTCCGCGTCTTCGCGAACGATTGATGGCGATGCCTGCGGTTGAGGTAATACATACCAAGCGTCTTGTGCTCCGCGCGTTCGAACGCGCGGATGCCCCCGACGTTTTCCAAGCATGCAGCAATCCCGTTTTGGGCACCAATGCGGGTTGGCCGCCCCATACATGCATTGAGGATTCGCTCGCATATATCGAGGAAATCGTTCCGCTGGGATACGTATGGGCGGTTTGCGAAAGACTCGATGACCCAGATGTTTCTCAAGGTCCTGTTATAGGGTCTATTGGCTTACTTCCCAATCCGTCGCGCCAAAACGAGCCCGATGTGCTCCTGCTCGGTTATTGGCTTGCAGAACCATATTGGAATCGCGGCTATACGACCGAAGCTGCGAAAGCGGTCATCGATTGGGCGTGGAAAAAGACGGACGTGCGGCTCATTACGACGAGCCATTATCTATTCAATGATGCATCGCGACGTGTAATCGAGAAGTGCGGTTTTGTATACACGCATACAGCCGTATGGCCCTCTGATTGTCCAGACGAGCCCGATCAAGATGCCATGTGGTACGAACTCGTGCGCTCCTAGCGGCTGTGTCTACGGAGCGTAGGTTGCGTGTCGGAGGATTCCTCTGCAAAATACGTTTTGGCATGTAACCGAAAGCTTGCGATTCGTGTAAGTCGCGCATCTATGAGGAGGAGACTATGAGCGGGTATATTTCCCCTGAAACGATAAAGGACTTACGTACTGCCCACGCGATGACCCAAGAGCAGCTTGCCGCGCAAATCGGCGTGACTGCGAAGGCTGTCTCGAAGTGGGAGACGGGTCGTGGCCTGCCTGATATCAGCCTTATCGAACCGCTTGCTCAAGCATTTTGCGTGTCAGTTGCCGAACTCATCACAGGTGAGGTCGCGCGTAACGAGAACCGTTCCGGCAATGTGCGCAAGAGCATTTTCCATGTTTGCCCCATCTGCGGAAACGTTGTTTGGTCGCTCGGAGCGAATGCTGCGAGCTGCTGTGGCATTCAGATGATTCCGCTTGAGGCGGAATCCTTTGACGACCAGCATGTAATCCATACGGATCGCATCGATGGTGAATACTTCGTCAGCATCGATCACCCTATGTCGAAAGAGCATTACATCAGCTTCATCGCATGCGTGTGCGATGACGAGGTGCAGATAAAAAAGCTGTACCCCGAAGGCTCGGCGGAAGCCCGGTTCGGCATTCACGGTCCATGCGACTTCTACGCTTATTGCAATCGTCACGGTTTGCTGAGAACGCGCGCAGGTCATGCAGTGCAGGAGAACGAGAAGCTCTATGGCGAAGAAGCGCGTGCCAAGTACGGCGATGAAGCTATCGATGCTGCGAACAGGAAGGTTCTCGCTATGGATGATAGGGAATGGCAGAACAAGGAAGAACTTGAAGATGCCATCATCGATCAGCTCATCAAAGCGATGGCGACGGGCGATGCTTCAGGCGAACAAGCGCAAAAACTCGCGCATATGCATGAAAGATGGATTCGCATGCAATGGGCAGATGGGGCGTATTCGCGTCAGGCTCACTTAGGGCTCGCAAAGCTGTATCTGAACGACGAACGCTTTTCTGATTACTATGAGTCGCGAGCGGGCAAAGGCGCGTGTGCTTTCTTGGCCGATGCGCTCGATGCCTATCTGGCTTAGACGCTCAGTTCGCGCAGGACGCACCATGCGAAGGTTCGCCACAATCGTTTGCATGGTGCGTCCTGTCCTAATGCCGGCACTCTTTCTCGCATCGAGCGCCTACGTCCCCTCTTCGGAAGGTATACTGGTTCCCTAAAAGAAAACCATGCGGGCAATCGCATTACGAAGGGGAGGGACTGAATGGAAGGCAAGCTGCCTCAAGTCAGGCTGGCGGACACGCCGTTTCGTGTAGTGTCTCCTTACGAGCCCGCGGGCGATCAACCACAAGCCATCGATGCCTTGGCTCATGGCGTGCGCGAGGGTTTGCGCTACCAAACACTTCTCGGTGTGACAGGATCGGGCAAAACATTCACGATGGCGAAGACTATCGAGGCGGTTCAGAAACCGACGCTGATCATGGCGCCCAATAAAACGCTTGCTGCCCAGCTCGCAAGCGAGCTTCGTGAATTCTTTCCTGACAACGCGGTCGTATATTTCGTCAGCTACTACGATTATTACCAGCCTGAGGCCTACGTGCCGTCATCCGATACGTTCATAGAGAAGGACGCCTCCATCAACGAAGAAGTAGAGAAGCTTAGACACGCCGCGACGTCCGCGCTGCTTTCACGGCGCGACTGCATCGTCGTTGCGAGCGTCTCGTGCATCTACGGCATCGGCTCGCCTGCGGAATATGCGGGCATGGCAGTGTTCCTCGACATCGAGAAGGAAACATCGCGGGACGATCTCATCCACGAATTGATCGATATCCAGTACGACCGTAACGATTACGAACTCAAGCGGGGAACGTTCCGCGTGCGCGGCGATTCGCTCGACGTATTCCCGCCATATGCGGATAATCCAGTTAGGGTGGAGATGTGGGGCGACGAGATCGAGCGCATCATCGAATTCGACCTCGTGACGGGCGAAGAGCTCACCTCGTATCAGGTTATGCCGATTTGGCCCGCATCTCATTATGTGACCGAACGAACAAAGCTTAACCACGCTGTGCTGACCATCCGTGACGAGCTGAATGATCGTTTGCAACAATTCAAAGCGGAAGGGAAGCTGCTCGAGGCGCAACGTCTTGAGATGCGTACGAACTACGATTTGGAGATGCTCGAGACGCTCGGCTTCTGCTCTGGTATCGAGAATTACTCGCGCCATCTGGATGGACGTGCGCCGGGAGAGCCGCCATACACGCTCATCGATTATTTCCCAGATGACTTTTTATGCATCATCGATGAGAGCCACGTGACGGTTCCTCAGATTCGCGGCATGCATGAAGGGGACCGCTCTCGTAAAGTCACGTTGGCGGAGCATGGTTTCAGGCTGCCCAGCTGTCTCGATAACCGTCCTTTGCGCTTCGACGAATTCGAAGCGCGCGTTCCGCAATTCATCTACGTTTCGGCAACGCCAGGCGATTACGAGGAACGTGCCAGCCAGGCCCTCGTCGAGCAGATCATCCGTCCTACGGGCTTGCTCGACCCCGAAATCATCGTACGCTCGAGTCGTTCGCAAATCGATGACATCATCGACGAGGCAAAGGAACGCGCGGCACGAGACGAACGCGTCTTGATTACGACGCTGACGAAGAAGATGGCTGAGAATCTGACCGATCATCTGTTGGACCGCGGTGTGAGGGCCCGCTATATGCATTCAGATATCGCGACGCTTGAGCGTGTAGAGATACTGAGCGATTTGCGTCGGGGTAGCTTCGATGTGCTCGTCGGCATCAATTTGCTGCGCGAGGGACTCGATTTGCCCGAAGTTTCGCTTGTGGCGATTCTTGATGCCGATAAGGAGGGCTTCCTGCGCAATCGTCGTTCGCTCATTCAAACCATCGGCCGTGCTGCTCGCAACGTGTCGGGTCAGGTCATCATGTACTGCGATAAGATCACGGATTCTATGGCTGAGGCAATCGAGGAAACCCGTCGTCGCCGTGAGATTCAGAAGCGTTTCAATGAAGAGCACGGCATCGAACCGCAAACCATTCGGAAGGCTATCAACGACATCATCGGCTACGTGACAGACGAAGTCGGCAATTCCACGGCCGAGCAGGTAAGCGCCGAGCTGGCGAACTTAAGCCGCGCCGAGATCATGCGGCTTATCGGGTCTTTGGAGGATGAGATGGCACAGGCATCCGCGGGCATGGATTTCGAGCAGGCAGCACGTTTGCGGGACCAGCTCGTCAAGCTCCGCGCGCAGTTCGAAGGGACGTCCGAGGAAGATGTTTTGGCTGAGCTCAAGCGCACCGCGCGCAGGGGAAGTGCATATGGGAATCGCAAGCACGCCGCCTACGGCTCCAGCAGACGTTCATAAAGGCAGTTCAGCGCCCTTAAAATCGCTCTAAAAACATACAAATAAACCATATCTCGTAGAAATTTTTCTTGACTTCGCTCGTGCGCGCGAGTATCTTGGAAAATTGCGACTTTTTGATAAAAGCGAGTTCAAACAACCGTTTTACAAAAGGAGGGAAAGCCTCGTGGCCAAAGGTAAAAAATCCACTCCCACCAGCCTTTATAGGAATCGCAGAAGCTTTGCAAAGATTCCTGACGTGATGGATGCTCCCAATCTGATCGAGATTCAGACCAAGAGCTTCAAGTGGTT
>JAFRLO010000013.1 GCA_017431165.1 Eggerthellaceae bacterium | reverse complement strand
GAACGCATCTTATTTGCTGATTCCCATATTTTTGATGCTAATTGTTGTTTATTCATTTTCCTACCTCCATAACCTTAATTAATTTTATCATCATTTATACATCTCGATGAATGCGTACTCTATCTCTGAGCGCAGCCGTTCGCGGGTTTCGTCGATGCGGTCCTTCTTAAGCTCGCACTCCCAAATCTCAACAACTTGCCAACCGTCGGCCTCCATGGCTGCGCGTACTTCCGCATCGCGCTCGACATTGCGGGCGAATTTCGCTTCCCAGTAATCAGCATGCGTCTTCGGCGTGCTCGCGTACTTGCAGCCTTCATGCCGATGCCAGAAGCAGCCCATGACGTAAATGGCGATCTTGCGTCCGGGGTAGGCGATATCGGGGTGACCGTGGGCTTTTTTCCAGTCGAGTCGATAGCCGGGGAATCCCAGTTCGCGCAACATCTTCCGCACGACCATCTCGGGCTTGGTATCACGGCGTTTGTTGCCCTGCATCGATTTGCGCACTGCATCGCTCGATGCAGGAGGGGAGTTTCGAGTTGTGCTCATCGTTTGCTCCTCGAGCATTGCTGTTGAGAAGCGGTGGGGCGAAAGACGCAAGATGCAATTGAAATATGTCTATAGAGTTCAGCGGGCATAGCGGCATGTTCGGAATCGACATTGTGGTTTGTAAACGTTTTCATTCTATTGGATGATTTGCGTTAGTGCTCATGATTTGGTCTTTGTTTTCCTTTAAGTGACATGAAGCATGACCATTGCACGCAAGAACGTGGCGCACGTGTCAAATTGTCCGATTGTGTGCATAGATTGCGCGTGGCGAAACTCTTGGTCAATTCTGCACTATGAGCAAACATTGTGATACAAAACCAATTTCAATATAATAATTTGGTTAGACATATATGTTTTGATAGCGCCATTTCATAACAGAATAGGGCAAGCGCAATGCAGGGAAGCGAGTGAGAATCTCGCGCAGTGCCGCTACTGTAACGACCTCATACGGGTTGAAGCCAGAATGCTGCAGCGTTTGCCGAAGCCGGCTGCCACGGGTCATGGCAAAAGCTTCGTAGCGTGTAATCAAGATAGTCGATGGCACGTTCCGTTACCTTTGGTAAGCCGTATTCATCAGGATGCGGCTTTTTTGCATCCTAAAGAAGATGGGGGCAACGATAGTGTTTGATTCGACACATATGAAAACCCGCATGCGAACCATCGCGATGGTTCTTTTTTCGGCAGTCGCCCTCTTCCTTATGTGCGGGCTGATGCCCAATTACGCTTATGCTGCAGCGGTGGATGACGTTGCTGCGGAGATAATAGGGCTGAAAGCTGACCCTACTGCGTATAGCGCAAGCGATCGTGCATGGGTGGAAGGGGTTTTAGCTGATTACAATGCTTTGAGTGATCAAGATCGCGCTGATCTCGACGCACGGCATGGCCATAAAGACACCGACCAGCCGTTAGGCCGCGTCCTCGAAGTGGCGGTATGGTCTGTGCACTCGTACGACTCTATCGACAATTGGACGACGCTTCCTGATGGCATCTACGATGCCAGCACGACGCCCGCGCTTTCATCCTCCTACAGTAAGGGCAAGAGTACGTCGCCCCGTCAGAAGCCTTGGAGTGTGAAAAGTGTGACGGTGTCAGGTGGTCAGGCTACAGCGACGATCACGGTCGAGAGCGACACATACCCAGGGCTGTGGATGGGGGGTAAGACGTACCCAAATACGAGTTCGAGTGGTAACTGCGAGTTCGAAGGCATCCCCATCGACCTGAACTCGACGTTTTATTTCGCTGGCGTTTCCTCGTCTATGCCCATCCCCATAGCGTTCTCCCTGACCACTAGCATCGAGGAGCCCGCGTATGTTGCGTATCACACGGTGACGTTCAGAGATGGCTACACCGAAGGGGATGAGGGCATCCTCAAATCAGAGGAAGTCGAGCATGGCATGGGCGCGACGGCTCCCGAGCAGCTCATACGAGATGGGTTCGTGTTTTATGCTTGGGATAAGGAGTTCAGTAACGTCACCAGCGATCTCACAGTGAATGCTATCTGGCACAAGGAAGGCGTTAACTACTATACGGTTACGTTTTACGACGGACCTGACGGCAACATTATCGATACTATCGAGAATGTTGAAGAAGGCAGCTTAGTCACGCCACCTGAAGTTTCGAAACGCCCAGGGTATACGTTTGTCGGCTGGGATCATCCTGAGCTATTAGACAACGTCACCTCAGACCTGACCATCATCGCGCAGTGGATGAGCGACGACGAGGTCTCGGCAGAGGCTGTCAGGAAGAAGATCGAAGCGATACCGGCAGTGGAATCCCTGATTGGTGATACGGATAACCCAGCCGTAGCAGAGGCTGGCAAGGCATACATCGCAATGACGGAAGCCCAGAGGTCGCTCCTCGATCCTAAAAAGGAGCAGCTGCGTTTAGTACGCGCCCTCATCGCGGTGCTTCCGGGCGATCCGTTCGACATCAATCTCGATACGCAAGAGCGCGTGACCACGCCGATCAAGACCGCGCAAACCGCCTATGGACTACTGTCCGAAGAGCTGCAGGCTCAGCTTGACAAAGAAGCGCCGACATCTAGCCGCACCTATGGCCGTCACCTAGAGAGCGCGGTTTGGGCGCTCGACTCGTTACGTCCGATCAACGACATCACGATTCTCAAGGATGGAACGTACTCCACGGGCATCACCTCGACGTCGACCCGAGGCAAGAGCACCTCGGCACGTGACACGACTTTGACCGTGAAGAGCGTGACGGTGAAGGATGGGCACGTGACGGCGACGGTTGAGTGCAGCGGCACCTCGTACCAAACGCTGTTCATCGGTGGCAAGAAATACGAGAACACGCAGACCGAGGTGGGAGCGAAGCCCCAGTTCGAAATACCGCTCAACCTGAACTCGACCGTCCATTTTTCGGTGAAGAGCAAGAGCGCCACCGAAGAGACCGAAGCGGTTGCGTTCGAGATGACCGTCTCTGCTGATGAGGGATCCATGACGCCCGATCCAAAGAAAGAAGACGATGACAAGGGCGGTGGATCAGGCGGTGGCACAGATGGTTCTAACTCGCCAGACGGTGGGTCCCCCTCCCTCGGCCCCTCGAATTCGGGAGGCAGCAACGCAGGCAATCTCTCATCGCTACTCCGCACGGGCAGCACGGGTACTGGCTCTTCGAGCGCAAACGGAGCGCTGGCGGATTCGGAAGCGTCAAAATCTGCTTCAAGCAAGTCGAACAATGTGGCTGGCAAGGGTGGCCTTGCTACGGAATCCGCATCAGCTAATGGCATCCTTCCGATCAACCTAGCACCGGCTATTGCGGGCGGTACTCTGTTTGCGGCTTCGCTTGGCTGCCTGGCCTTTGCGCTGAGATTCGTGAGACGCGAAGAGCTTCTCCGATAGAGGCGTGTTGTCCGTGCATGTGCGATGCTTAAAACCAAAAGCAAGCCAGGCGGCGCTTGCGGCTTTGCTCGTCTGTGCGGCCCTTGCCCTGTCCTATGCGTTTCCATCGAGCGCCTACGGCTATTTCAACGAGGCTGCGACCAGCTTCCCAGTCACGGCTACATCGAAGCCTACAAGGAGCGTTTCCTGCGCGTGGATTTTGAAGCGCTGCGGAAG
>JAFRLO010000012.1 GCA_017431165.1 Eggerthellaceae bacterium | reverse complement strand
GTCGCCTTGATACCGCCGCCGTAGTACATGCCCTTCGCGGCTACGGCGAGCATCTGGCTTTTGAAGCCGTCGGCGATCGGGATCTCCTTGCCGTCGGCGATGGGTGTGTCGGCGCACTTATAGAGGAAGGTGAAAGAGAGGTCTTCCTCTCCAGATTCCTGTGCAGCATATTCGGCGACACTACGACCTGTTGCATCGGCCATTTCCTGCATGGTAAGGCCAAGATCCTCGCGCAGCATGCGTACGCGTCCGGCAACTTCTTTGATATTCGGCTCTAACACGTGTGCCCCTTTCGTTAAAATCGGGCAGAATCGTTTACCAACGTTTAGTTGAAACGTACACGTCCATTCTCGCCTCGATGGCAAGTTTTTACAAAACGTACCGTTTTGTCGGCGGCGTTCATGACTACGCACTCAGTTGTGACGCTTCCGTCCATAAACGTGACGCCGGAAACCATCTCGCCATCGGTGACACCGCAGGCGATAAACGCCGCATCATCGCTTCTGACGAGCATATCCATGGTAAGCGGAGCGTCCAAATCGAAGTCAAGACCATCCATCTTCTCGGCACGTGCGCGCTTCTCCGCACCGTCCTTATCGATTGTGAAATCCAGCTTCCCCATGAAGAAGCCGCCAATGGCCTTGAGTCCCGTGCAAGCTAGAACGCCTTCAGGAGATCCGCCGGCGCCGATGTAGAAATCAATGCCTGTTCCCGGCACTGCAGTCGCAATAGCACCGAACACGTCACCGTCGCCGATGAATCGGATACGCGCGCCTGCTGCACGGACCTCTTCGACGATCTTGTCATGACGACCGCGCTTCAAAATGCAAACGTTGATGTCGCTCACAGGCTTGCCGAGCTCCTCGCTTAAGTACTGGAGGTTCTCCGCGACCGTGTTATCAATATGCAGACGTCCGCCGCAATCGGTGGCTGCAGCAATCTTCCACATGTAGGTATCGGGGGCGAACAGAAGAGCGCCGCGCGGAGCTATAGCGATCGTAGTAAGAGCGTTCGGTTGGTTGGAGGCGCACAGGTTCGTGCCCTCAAGCGGATCGACGGCGATGTCGATCTCCTCGCCACCGCGGCCGAGCTCCTCACCGATGTAGAGCATGGGAGCTTCATCGCGCTCTCCTTCGCCGATGACGATGCGTCCGGAGAAATCGATATCGTTGAATGCCTCACGCATCGCGGTCGTTGCGGCCTGGTCGGCGGCGACCTTATCACCCTTTCCATTCCAGTCTGCGCATGCGATGGCGGCTTTTTCGGCTACTCCGAGGATTTCCATGATTCGAGCGGGCTGCATAGCATTCCTTTCGCTAAAAAATGTAAAACGATATCGCCCCAAATCTTGGGGTTTCATATATGCATACATAGTAACACGTGTAAGTTAGATGCGGCGCAATACTGCGGCGAAATGGGCATCAGGCGAACCTTTTGACAGAAGACCCGCAAAACAGGGCTTGCCGCCAATGAGTTCGAGCTTGAAATCAGCACCGGCAGGGCTCTTCAGGAAACGCGCAATGACACCTGTATTCTCCTCGCGCGTAACCGTGCACGTCGCATATACGAGCTTGCCGCCTGGCGCAACATGCTCTGAGGCGTTCTCAATCAGGCGGTATCCAAGTGCGGCCATGTTCTCGACAGATGCGGGCTTAATGCGCCAGCGGATTTCCGGGTGCCGGCGAAGCGTGCCAAGACCCGTACAGGGCGCATCGATGAACACCGTATTGAACTGCTTATCCCCTAATACCGCATCAAGTTTCGTGCCATCGCCGACTATGGCATCTGAAATCTCCACCCCGTATTCGCTCGCACGCTTCTTAGCAAGACGAACTTTGAACGCCATGTTGTCGAGTGAGGTCAGGTCAACCTGCCTGCCAAATGCACGGTAGGCATCGCTCTGTATAAGAATCGTCTTGGTAGCGCGCCCTGCACCGATTTCCAGCATGCTTTTGGTCCCAACATCACCAAGCGCGATACGGGCAACCGTTTGCGATGAGGCATCAGCAACGAGGAACGCACCCTCGCTAAGAAGCCTTTTCACCTTCTTGTCCCGAAGGACGCGCCCCGAATCCACGTAATAGCAGCCTTGTAAATCGCACACGATTGAGCTTACGGGTTTGACTTGTGCGCCAGCAGTACGCAGCGCTTCAACGATGCGAGCATCGTCACCCTTTATCGCATTTACGGCGATGAAAAGCGGAGCCGGTTCGTTACTGGCCTCCATGAGCTTCCATGCATTCTGAAACCCCAGCTCATCTATGAGACGCTTAGTCAGCCAAACAGGAAATGCATGCAACCTCGCGCATGCCGAGATATCCTCGTGAGGATTGCCGAACGGGAAATCAACCCGCATCTTCGCAAGCCTGCGTAATACGGCATTGGCAAGTCCAGCAGCCTTTGGAGCGATGCTCCGAACAAGCTCGACACCCTGATCGACTGCGGCATGGGTATCCTTATCAAGGAAATACAGCTCGTATGCGCTGATGCGGAGCGCATCGCGGACTTGGGGTTGCAGGCTTTTCGGTTTATCGACAACCATGTCGATAAGCTCATCGAGCGTACCTCTGCACGCAACAACTCCAAGGACCAGAAGCGATGCGAAAGCCCGATCGGAAGCGCTTAGACGCTCATCATCAAGATGCGCCTCCAAGACATCATGGGCGAACGCATCGCGTTCCCTGATTTTCGTGCCGAGCGATAGCGCGGCCCTTCGGGCAGGGCTTATCTCACGTTTTGGTTTTGCGTAGCTGAAACCCTCATGAGGCATGAGGCGCACTCCAGGTTAGATTCTCGTTTTTGATTCCATGTATTCCCGCCGCAAAGGCCTTTGCATCCATATCGTGCTTGCCATCAGGACGAAGGGAAAGAACCTCGATGACACCGACTGCAGCACCTAAGAAGAGACGCTTCTGCACATAGCGTACCTCTCCAGGATTCAAATCATGCAATCCGCGCACAGCAGGATCGTCTCCAGAAACCTTCTGAATCTTCAAAAGTGAAACGGGGCGGTCGGCGATCACACAACGCGCCGCGTGCGCGGGACCAGAAGCCTGCACCTTACGCACTGCCGTCATTGCATAATCATCAGGGCTGACATCAAGCTCATGCTTGCCGATTTTCTCTGCGTAACGCACCTTACTCTCATCCTGGTTAGTCCACGATGCCTTTCCTGCCTCGACATGGATGAGCGCCGTGAGCAATGATTGAGCGCCGAGGTTAGCGAGCTCATCAGAAAGCTCGGTAGCGGAGAGGTCGGAAACAAGCGTGGTACGGCATACGCAGAATGGACCGGTATCCAGGCTTTCCTCCATACGCATGATGCATACGCCGGTCTCCTCATCCCCGTGGAGAATCGCACGCTCGACAGGTGCGGCTCCGCGCCATCTAGGAAGAAGCGAAGGATGAACGTTCAGGCATCCATATGGCGGTAATTCAAGCACGCGCTTGGGAAGTAGCAGTCCATAGGCAGCTACGCAAATGCACTCTGGATTCAACTCAGCAAGAGAGGAGAACGCCTCTTGGTCAGAGAAAGAAGTAGGAGTGAACGTGGGGATACCAAAGCGCTCAGCACATGCCTTTACGGGAGATGCCACAAGCTTCGAGCCCCGGCCGCGAATCGCATCAGGTCGCGTGAATACGCCGGCAACTTCATGATGCTGTGCAAGCTCTTCGAGCACGGTCGCCGCGAAATCGGGAGTACCCATGAAAACGACGCGCATAACACTCTCCTTGCATTATCGATGATTGACGGATTGCTCTCTTTGGCTGAAATGGTCAGACGCCGACATCGCCGGGCTTTGCCCCAGCGGCCTTCGCCTTCTCGTAAGCGCTCAATGCGGAAAGCTTAACATCGGCCGAGCATGTTTCGAACAGCGTCTTACCATCCAAGTGATCGATCTCATGTTGCAGGCAACGACCCAGCAGACCATCGCTTTCGATTTCCCACTCCTCGCCATCAAGGTCGAAATAACGTACGCGGACCCACGGCTTGCGCGTGATGGGAACCGTAATCCCGGGACACGACAGACAGCCTTCGCCAGCCTCTTCGGGGTCGCCCCATGAGTCCATCAAAACAGGGTTGACCAACACGATGAGGTTCTTAGGATCACGTTCCTCTTCGCAATCGACCACGATAAGGCGCTTAAGCACGCCAACCTGCGGCGCTGCAAGGCCGCATCCATTGTTCTTATACATCACCTTGCCCATTTGCTTTGCAAGACGCTTCAGGTCACGGTCGCCAACTACGCACGGTTCGCACACCTCGCGAAGCAAAGGATCCGGAGCGGTAACGATCTTAAGCATTCTTTAAAGCTCCTTACACAATCTCATATTCCATACGTGCCGAAACGTTCATGGCATCTAGCTTGAAGAAGCAAAGCTCGAAACCTGATGCGTTTTACGGCGCTCGTTTAAATCCTTCTGCAAGACAACGACGGTTTGGAAGAGCTGGTCGTATTCTTCTGCGGAAAGCGCATTAACATCCTTAAGCTGAGCTCGAAGCTCCGCAATCGTGTCATCTAAATCCCCTATCGACAGCTCTTCAGATAGATATAGAGCAAGAGCATCGGGCGCCGCATCGGATGATTCAAAGGATGAAGTAAGCATGTTTCCCGCCTCAGGAATCTCATTCTGAACGGCGGAGATGAGTTGCGCGGCCTTGCAATCAGGATGCTCGGTGAAATACTCGAGCATCGCATCGGCAATGCGACCATGCAGTGCATCATGCCATCTTGTCTGCGCAAGTGTGCTGCAAAACGAAAGAGCGACAGATGGGTTCTGCGCGAAAAGGCATAAAAGTTGTCGCTCGAAACGGCGGCGGTTGATTTCAGAAGCGGAGACCTGGCTGGCGCCATGCGTGCTCTGAGCGTTGGCGCGTACAGGTGCCTGACCCTCTGGTAACGCGGCTGAGGCCTCTTTTGCTCCATTTCCCTTTACCTGTTCGTCAGTGCCCCAATCGCGGCTCTGGACAGGTCTAGGAGCCTTCAAACGTGCAAGCTGTGCGAGCACATCCTCTTCGCGCGTACGTGTTCTGCTCGCGATCTGGATGGCATAATCCTTAGCGAGAAGCGAATCCTTTATCGGAGCGAGAACCTGAAGTGCTTCGGTGACGGCAGCAGCGCGTCCTTCCGCTCTCGACAGATCATGGGCTGCTAGGCGTCTCTCGATACCATAGCTTAAAAGCGGCTTGGCACCATCGATAAGAGCGCGAAGCTCCTCGACACCGCGCTGGCCCACGAAATCAGCAGGGTCGAGATTATCAGGCAAGGTCACTGCACACAGATCGATGCGCTTGCGCCCTGCCTCAGGCGTCATGGAGGAGTCTATGAAACCTAAAGCTCGATCAGCCGCGCGCTGTCCTGCTTCATCGCCGTCGAATAGGTACACGATGCGATTCTTCGCATGGCTCGAGAGCGTACGGATATGCTGCATTGTAAGCGCGGTTCCGAGCGTCGCAACAACGTTTTTAACTCCCGCCTCGGCTAAAGCGATGACATCGGTATATCCCTCGACGACGATGGCAACGCCTGTCGATGCCATGGCGTTTTTTGCAAGATGCAAACCATAGAGCACGGTAGATTTATGGAATATGGGCGTTTCCTGAGAATTCAGGTATTTCGGTTGGCCCTGCCCCATGATGCGCCCACCAAATGCAATAGGCTCACCCTGGACATCGCAGATCGGGAACATCACGCGCTCGTAGAATCGATCGCGTACTTTGTTATCGCGACCGGCAACGGCGACGTTCGCATCGATTAGCTCCTTACCCGAAAAACCCTTTTGCATGAGATGACGCACCAACATGCCGCCTCCGGGAGCATATCCGAGATTCCACGTCTTCGGAATTTGCCCGCCAAGACCGCGTCCGGAAAGATAAGCGCGCGCCTTCGCAGCTCCATCGGATGCGGAGCGCATCAATTGAAGATGGTAAAAATCGGCTGCTTCTTTGCATACCGCTTTCAACCGAGCCTTGTAACTGCCATCGGCACCGGTCGGCTTTCCGTTTCCGTAAGAAATCGGGATGTGAGCACGCTCGGCAAGTTTAATGACCGACTCACGGAACGTGAGCCCATCCGCTTTCATGAGGAAGGCGAAGATATCTCCCCCTTCACCACAGCCGAAGCAGTGCCACAGTTGAAGAGCGGGGTCGATCTTGCATGAAGGCGTCTTCTCCTGATGGATGGGGCAGCAACACCAGAAATCGCGTCCGCGCTGCTTGACAGGAACACGCTCAGAGAAGACCGCGACGATGTCGCTCGCCTCGCGTACTTTCTGGATATCGTCATCGCTTATAAAGCCGTCAGCCACTTATGATACGTCCTTAACTCGTTGTTTTTCCAACCTCTAAGTATACCGCATTCCTTGTCTATGACGGAATGCAGTCCTCCTTAGCATCGACTCCACAGAATTTGACGACTGTATCATATAAGCAGATGGCCCACCATCGGAGGGCCATCTGCAGCATATCGGTCAATAAAAGCTTTTAAGTTAAACGATCCTGGTTCCCGCCTCGGGACCCGGCGTCAACGAATAGACCTCGTCGACGTGTATCCAGCAAACGCCTTTAGAATAATAATCGTAGCCCATGCTACTTAGAATGGCATGAACCTGTGCTGCAATCGCTTCGTAATTCGGTCCTTCATTCTCGTATACCACCGTGCCCTTCACTTGATAACCATGCGTCTCGTCCCAGACCGAGATGGCCATCTTCGGGTTTTCCTTAAGATTTGCAAGCGTCTTATTCATGTACTGATCAGAAATCATCACCGTCTCGGCATCCCACGCCTGCTTCATCGAGCAACAAGCAACGTTCGGGATTCCGTCAGCACTGCACGTTGCAACAGCCGCAGCATAAACGTTGTTGATCATATCGATGCAGTCTTTTGGCATCTGTGCCATGTCTTCCTCCTTAATCGCAAGTTAGCGCAACTGGTCGTATTCTTGAAAACACCACCATCCATCCTTCGCATGCGCTAGTTTTTGACCTTCTCGCTGTATTCCTTGATCAGATTCTCTTCCTTGGCGCACGCGAACAAAAGGTCACATATGTCATCGTATGCCTTACCGCTATCTGGATGCTCATCCCAGCCGCAAAGTGAAAGATACTCATGCCAGCGGGCCTTCTCGCCCACACCTTTGAACGTGAGGCTCAACCTTGGAGTCGAAGCATCAAGCGGATAAAACTCGCTTGGCTTGATTTCGTCCCAATCCTTCATTCCAGACGATTCGATGATTTGGTCGATTCTGGCGATCAGATCATCAGGTGCTTTGTACTCTCGAGCGGTAATCGGCTCGCTATGCATTGCCGCCTCACGTTCGACGACAACCCACGATCCGTTGTCGCCCTGTATCGTCTCAAGCGAATACAAATTACCCAAGCTGTTGCCTGAATTAGAATAGTACGCGCTCTCGAATTCACCGTACTTCCCGTTATCGGTTTCAGTGCCCTTCGATGTGAAACCCTGTACTTGCTTCATGGCATTACCTCCTATCGCTCTGGTTAGGAAATCGTCGATCGATGCGATCAGCATCGGGTCTGCCTCGTTCGCGCGCAGCACATCGAATTCCGCGTAGAATGCTGCCCGCACGTCATCGGGAAGACCGTCGGGGTATTGGTCCGTAAGCGCTTTCAGCTCAGCACGCTTTGCATCTCCGTATTCGTTTGCCTCACGCGAGTAGAAATACGAATTGTGGCCATTGCGGCCCTCTTCGGAGAACTCAAGGTATTCGACCTTCGGATTATCGATGCGAGCCTTTTGCGCAATGATGGCTGAACCATCGAATCTCACCGTGGAATCCTCTGTGCCATGGATGACGAGCACAGGAGCGCTGGTTGAATTGATGCCCTCTGCTGCCGAGAGATCTGATTGCGCCCCGAAGGTCATCTTATTAACGATCCAAATCGTAGGCTTTTGCGTGATGGCGATACTGCCGATGAAGCCTTCCGAAGATTCAACCAAAATATCGAGCGGCTCGCTGTAACCCGACATCGTGACACAGGCTTTTACCCAGGGAACGTTGTTCAAAGCGGCGGCAACACCATAGCCGCCCCAGCTATGCCCCCATAAGACAATCGGCAAATCGCCGGCTAGCCCCTCTCTTGTCACGAAGTTCACGGCTTCGGTCACATCGAGGGCGCTTTGCACCATGCCGATATATGAATCGCCATCGCTTTCCCCTGCCCCAAGCGCATCGTAGGCGAACACCTTCCAACCGCAATCGGCTAAAGCGATGATCTCAGGCAGGTAGTAGCCATGGTTCGCAAAAATGCCATGACGAAATACGACAAAACCCTTCGTAATATCGACATCATCCGACTCGTATATGTAGCCGCGTAAAGTCATCCCATCGAGCTTGAACTCAACTGGCGTGCGGGAATGCGTTGACGCATAATCCTCGAAAACCGGAATGTTGCCACCTGGTTGCACAACGCTATCGCGTTTTTGGAAAGTCTTGTTCAAGATGACAGCATCCGCGATCAACGATGCAGCGAAGAACACAACGATGAGCGCGACGACTGCGGTAATGATGCGTTTTGCAACTTTTCCCATTGCACTCTCCATTCGAACATAAGGCCCCATAAACTACTTCAGGATGCCTATGCTCGTCTCGTCCTTATCTTCTTACGAAGGTATTCAGCAGTCATCAACGGATGAAGGAACGTCATCCTGGGCGCCGCAAAGCGCATGATCTCACGTATGCGCTCACGGGCTTCCCCTTGCTGACAATGGATATCGCAATTCTGGCAGTTGCCCACATGCCCATACGGGCACGCTGCCGTGCGCTCAAGCGTGAACTCGATGGTATCACGACACTGCGCACACAGCCACGCTTCGTCCTTTCCAGCATCTTTGTGCCTGGATGAGCAGAATATGCGTCCCATGGCCTCAAGCGTCGCCCTGTCACGTTGTTCGGTCGTCTTGTCCATGGCGTACTCCGTCAGTTACTGCCCTTTCGCGTATCGTACCACATCAGAAATGCATGCCACATGGCGCTTAGAAGCACGTGCCTTGACAGCGTGCATGGTACAATGGCGCCGAACGCAACGAAAACGCCTTGGAGGAACCACGTGCCCGCAAGCAAGCTCCATACCGCACCCGCATATCCCTATCTTATGCTCGACCCGCATATCGAGTTAGCCATTAAACAGAATCGTAAGGACGGATGGGTCAACCCATATCGCTTCGACGAAGCGAAGGTGATACGCCGCCTTCCCAACCCTCATGACGAGGCGACACTCACGCGCCCGGCATTCATACGCGATATCGAGAAGATTCTGAATGTTCCCGCTTACAACCGTTACGCGGGCAAGACACAAGTGTTCTCCTTCGTCGCCAACGATGATATCTGCAGGCGAGGACTGCACGTGCAGCTAGTGAGCCGCATCGCGCGCACCATAGGTGCAGCACTCGGACTCAACGTGGATCTGATTGAGGCTATCGCACTCGGTCACGATGTTGGGCACACGCCCTTCGGCCATGTCGGCGAGCGATATCTCAACGAGCAGTATCATGAGCATACGGGACAGTATTTCAATCACAATGTGCACTCGGTGCGCGTACTCGACTATTTGTATTCGCGCAACATCAGCCTCCAAACACTTGATGGCGTTTTGTGCCACAACGGCGAGTTTGCCCAGCAGGTGCTGCAACTGGGAACCACGGATTCGTTCGAAACGCTCGACTCGCTCGTTACTGCTTGCGAGCAAGACTTTACGACCATCAAAACGCTACGCCCTTCTACATTGGAAGGATGTGTCGTACGCGTGAGCGACATGATTGCCTATCTCGGAAAGGACAGAAACGACGCTCTCGCCCTAGGCGTGCTTGATACGCTCGACTGCTTTGAATGTTCGGTTATTGGGCTCGATAACGCAACCATCATCAACAACCTCACTGTTGACATCATCAACAACAGCTACGGCAAAGATCACATCTGCATGAGCCCTGACGTATTCATGGATGTAAAGATCGCGAAACAGCAGAACAACGAGCTCATTTACGAGCGCGAGGGTATGTCAGGCGACTCCTCCGAACTCGCCCACGAAATGTTCGTTGAACTCTACGATTGCTTGCTTGCCGATGTGGAGAGACACGATGAGGCATCTCCTGTATTCCGCCATCATGTGTCGAACCTGACCAGTAACTCCCGCGCATTCGATGTAGATGCATATCTTTCGCAGGATCCGAACCGCATCGTATGCGATTACATCGCCTCGATGACGGACGACTACTTCATGGAGCTGTATAGCTACAAGTTCCCAACAAGCGACAAGCGCATCAACATCCGAGATTACTGCGGCAGGCTCACGCCACTTGCGGCAGAATAGAATGCAAAGGATCCTGAAGAAAGCTTTTCGCCCGCCGAATCACGGAGAAACTGCGTTCAGTTTATGAGAACAGGGTCGCTTCCCCCTCGAAGCCCTCGTCAACTAAAAGGTCCTCACCGTCAGCGGCAGCCGTTGCTAGCGCATCGCAACGCTCGTTCATATCATGGCCCGCATGACCTTTCACCCATACAAAATCAACAGTGTGCGGCTCCATTGCGCGGAGAAGCCTCTGCCACAGATCGACGTTCTTCACTGGCTTTTTACCAGTAGTTTTCCAACCGCGTGAAATCCACCCATCGACCCAATGGTCGCTAAACGCCTTTACCAAGTATTGCGAATCCGAATAGAGCATAACATCGCACGGGCGTTTAAGCGCCTCAAGAGAGACAATCGCCGCTAATAACTCCATGCGGTTGTTCGTCGTATTCCGAAAGCCCTGGCTAAGTTCCCTCTCATGCGTCTCGCCGGTAGGGTCGGTATAGCAAAGCACTGCCCCATAGCCCCCGGGACCGGGGTTGCCGCGCGCAGAGCCATCTGTGTAAATCGTAACGTTCATCATCGTTATTATACCCGACCACCCTTTCCGCCTTAACCGAAGAATACCCTATCAACGCGCATCATTTCTTCCCCATAAAAATGCGGGCTCCAATAAGGAGCCCGCAGATAGAACCATGTGCTGTGCGCTTACTTGTCGGCAGGACCGGAATGCTTAAGCGCTGCCTGGGCGGCCGCGAGACGGGCCAGCGGGACGCGATACGGCGAGCAACTGACGTAGTCGATGCCGATCTCGCTGAACATCTTGACGGAATCGGGATCGCCGCCATGCTCACCGCAGACACCGCAGACGATATCCGGATTTCCCTCGTGACCGAGTTCAACACCCATCTTAACGAGCTTCGCAACACCAGGATCGATGGTCGCGAACGGGTTGTACGGCAGAAGCTTCTTCTCAAGGTACTGCGGAATGAACTCAGCCTCGACGTCGTCGCGGCTGAAACCGAACGTGGTCTGCGTGAGGTCGTTGGTGCCAAAGCTGAAGAAGTCAGCCTGCGTGGCGATCTCGTCAGCGGTGACGGCAGCACGCGGAAGCTCGATCATCGTGCCAATCGGGATATTCAAACCGATAGCGTATTCCTCGGAAACCTCGGCGATAACGCGCTCAGCGGTTTCACGGAGCAAGGCAAGCTCGTTGACAGTGGAGACGAGCGGAATCATGATCTCGGGCTTTGGATCGAAACCTTCCTTGAGAAGCTTAGCGCATGCCGTCGAAATGGCACGAACCTGCATCTCGGGCAAAACCGGGTACACGATGCCGAGACGGCAACCGCGAAGACCCAGCATCGGATTCTGCTCGGCGAAGCTGTCGCACTTCTCCATGAATTCGCGATGGGCTTCGATCACTTCGGGATCGGCACCCTGCTCTTCCATGCGGGCGATCTTAACTTCGATGGAGCGGCCATTCTCGAGGAACTCATGCAGCGGCGGATCAAGCAGACGCACGATGACAGGCAGGCCATCCATAGCCTTGAACATGCCATAGAAATCCCCAGTTTGAGCTTCGAAGAGGTCATCCGTCGCCTTCTTGCGGATGTCCTCATCTTCGTTGAGGATGAACGACTGGATGATCTGCTTGCGGTCGCCCAAGAACATGTGCTCTGTGCGGCACAAACCGATGCCGCCTGCACCGAAGTCGCGGGAAAGCTGAGCATCTTCGGGGTTGTCGGCATTCGCACGGACACCCATGGTGCGGAACTCATCTGCCCATTCGAGAATCGTATCGAGATCGCCGGTAAGCTCTGGCTGAACGAGCTCGACGGCACCCAAGACGACGATACCGGTAGTACCGTCGATGGAGATCATATCGCCTTCCTTGATGACGATATCAGTACCGGTAACGGCAGCCTGCTTCTTCTCAGCATCGATCTTGAGAGCCTCGACGCCGCAGACGCACGGAGCGCCCATGCCACGGGCGATAACGGCCGCATGGCTGGTCTTGCCACCATGGGAGGTCAGGATGCCCTCGGCAGCGATCATACCTGCGAGGTCGTCAGGCGTAGTCTCCCAACGTACCAATACGACCTTGCGGCCAGCCTCGGAAGCGGCAACGGCATCGGCGGCGGAGAAGACCGCCTCGCCGACTGCAGCGCCCGGGCTTGCATTCAAGCCGCGGGCCAGAACATCATAATCAGCATTCTTATCAAACTGTGGATGAAGCAGCTGGTCGAGCGCTTCGGGATCGACGCGGGTCACAGCCTCTTCCTTGGAGATCAAGCCTTCCCTCTCCATGTCGATGGCGATCTTCAAAGCAGCGGCAGCGGTACGTTTGCCGACGCGCGTCTGGAGCATGTAGAGCTTGCCCTGCTCGATGGTGAATTCGATATCCATCATGTCACGGAAATGGTTCTCGAGAAGAACGAAGATATCCTCGAGTTCTTGACCTGCAGCTTCAAGACCTGGAGTGCTCTTGAGCTCTGCAATCGGGCTGGTGTTACGGATACCAGCTACAACATCCTCGCCCTGAGCGTTGACCAGATAGTCGCCATAGTATTCCTTCGTGCCATCGGCAGCGTTGCGCGTGAACGCAACGCCCGTTGCGGACGTATCGCCCTTGTTGCCGAATACCATGCACTGCACGTTGACAGCGGTGCCAAGATCATCGGCGATCTTGTTTTGCTTGCGATACAGCGTGGCACGCGGGTTGTTCCAGCTGCCGAATACAGCCTCAATAGCGAGCTTCAGCTGATCCATCGGATCTTGCGGGAACTGCACCGCTCCATCGACGACGAGTTGCGGATACTCTTCAGCGCTCACATTCTCGGAGAAGATAGCCTTGAACGATGCGACGAGCTCTTCAAGGTCTTGTGCGGTCAAATCGGTATCGGAAGCGGCGCCGCGCGCTTCCTTGAGAGCGGTGATGGCATGCTCAAACTTATCGCCATCGACGCCCATTACGACGTTGGAGAACATCTGAATGAAACGGCGATAGGAGTCCCACGCGAAACGAGGGTTCTCAGTCTGCTTGATGAGGCCCTTGATCGACTCGTCGTTCAAGCCGAGATTCAAGACCGTATCCATCATGCCGGGCATCGACATCGGAGCGCCGGAGCGAACGGAGACGAGCAGCGGATCTTCCGAATCGCCGATCTTCTTGCCCATGCGGGCTTCGAGATCCTCGCGATACGCCTTGATTTCATCCAAAGCGCCTTCCGGCCAGGTGTTATCGGCATTCGCGTATTCCATGCACGTTTGACAGGTGATCGTGAAGCCTCCAGGAACCGGAAGACCGATGTTGGCCATCTCAGCCAAATTGGCGCCCTTCCCTCCCAGGATCATCTTCATGTCGGTATTGCCTTCGGTTACATTGTTGCCCTGTGCATCCCTGCCGAATGCATAGACGCGCTTGACTTGATCAGCCACCTTACTCTCCTTTACGCTATGGTTTCCATTCCAGTCAAACTAATAAACAACCCAATCTTACACCATACGAACTATGCCGTTTTCGCCATCTTGCCAAAGTCGGCAACATGCGCGAAGACGGCAACGAATCTATTCAGCAACTTCATGCGATTTGCACGGATGGACAAATCCTCATCCATGACCATCAAGCTGTCGAAGAAGGTATCTATCGGCTTGCGAAGCGCAGCTAGCTCGTCAAGCGCACTTGCGTACGCGTCCGAAGCTAAATCGTCAGAAATCGCCTTCTCTGCATTTTCGATGGCGTCCATAAGATCCATCTCGACATCGCAAAGCAAGCCTTCATCCACATCGGTACCGCACGCCGCATCACGAAGGTTGTTTGCGCGTGCATATGCAGTCGCAAGATCCTCGAAGGTGTCAGGATTCTCCGTGCGCGCCTGCTCGAGGGCACGGGCACGTGCGATGATGGTTGCAGGCTCTTCGATGCCTGCCGCAAGCACCGCATCAACCGTATCGGGCGAGCAACCGCCATCACGCAACATGACCTTCGTACGCGTGATGAAGAAGTCAATGACCTGCGCATACGTAGCATCGCGACCGAATGTAAGGCCACCTTCCTCATAGATGGCGAGAGCATCGTCGACAGCCTGTGCAAGCGAAATGTCCAATCCAGCCTCGAGCATCGCGATGATGCCGATAGCAGCGCGGCGAAGCGCGAAGGGGTCAGACGAACCCGTCGGAGCCTGGCCGACTGCGAACAGACCGCAAATCGTGTCGATCTTATCGGCTGTTGCAACAATGCGGCCAACCGAAGAGGCAGGCAGCTCATCGCCTGCGAAACGGGGACGATAATGGTCTGCTATGGCTTGAGCCACCTGGGCAGTCTCCCCGCTTGCGGCGGCGTAATACGAACCCATGATACCCTGCACCGAAGTGAATTCCACGACCGCGCTTGTCACGAGGTCGGCTTTTGCAAGCAGGGCTGCGCGTTTCGCGTCCTGGGTGTCCGCTTCGTCAAAGCCGGCCATTTCGGCAAGCTTGCCGGCAAGTGCGACCATGCGATTCGCCTTTGCGCGCATTGTGCCAAGCGCTTCCTGGAACACTACCTCATCTAGGCGGTCCACATAGGCTTCGAGCGGCTGCTTACGATCCTCGTCATAGAAGAACTTCGCATCATAGAGACGAGCGGCGACGACACGCTGGTTACCGTCGATGATGTTCTCTGCGAACGCCGGGTCGCCATTCGAGGTGATGATGAACTTGTTCGCAAGGCTGCCGTCCGCGTTGAACAGCGGGAAATAACGTTGATGTACGAGCATGGCATCAACGGTGATTTCTTTCGGGACCTCCAAGAACAGCTCATCGAAGGTGCCGACCATGGCGGTCGGATACTCGCATAGATTCACGACTTCGGCCATCGTTTTCGCCGGAAGCTCGGCGACGAGACCTGTCTTCTCCTCTATAGCGGCAACCTGCTCGCGGATATCGCGCTCGCGGCATTCCTCATTTGGGGTTACAAATGCTCCCTTAATGGTCTTAAGCAGTTCCTTGGCCTCAGGCACCTCGAAGGGGCCAGGAGCCAAGAAGCGATGGCCATAGGTGAGGTTGCCCGATGTAAGGCCAGCATACTGAATCGGGATAACATCGCCATCGAGCATGGCAAATAACCAACGTACCGGACGGCTGAACTGTTCGTTCGTGCTGCCCCAACGTTGCGATTTAGGCCACTGGATGCCGTTGATGATTCCCAAAAGGATATCTGGTAACAGGTCGATCGTCAGTACTGCCGGCGTATCAACGCATGCGAACACGTATTCAGCACCATTATCCTCGCGACGGATGAGGTCCTCGACAGCTACTCCCTTGCCACGCGCGAAGCCTGCAGCAGCCTTCGTCGGATTACCATCCGCATCGAATGCAATGCGGCACGCGGGACCGCGGAATTCTTCGTGCTTTGCACTCGTCTCGTCAGCGACATCTTTCGCAAGCATGATGATGCGCCTTGGCGTCGTACGGACGATCACGCTATCGTACTCGATGTTGTTTTTCGCAAACGCCGTTTCGGCAAGCTTCTGAACCTGGTCGATGGCATCATGCAGATCGAATGCCGGAATCTCCTCGGTACCAATCTCGAAAGCA
The DNA here is from genome assembly GCA_017431165.1 of Eggerthellaceae bacterium. Taxonomy (GTDB): domain Bacteria; phylum Actinomycetota; class Coriobacteriia; order Coriobacteriales; family Eggerthellaceae; genus SIG42. The sequence continues at coordinate 12,260 of JAFRLO010000012.1, read as the reverse complement.
AGCGTCTTCTTAGTCATTTGAGGCCTCCTCCCCTTCGCAGGAAGCAAGCTCTTTATTGACCACATGCTCCAGATAGCTTGCGCAGCAAGCCTTCGCAATGGTGCGAACGCGCAGGATATACCCCATGCGCTCCGTAGCGGAAATGACACCACGCGCATCGAGCAGATTGAATGCATGCGAGCACTTCAGGACATAATCATACGCAGGAAGCGGAAGACCCGCCTCGAGTACGCGGTTGCACTCGGCTTCGTAGCGGTCGAACTCACCGAAAAGGAAATCGGTGTCCGCGACTTCGAAGTTGTAAGCGGAAAACTCGCGCTCGTTCTCCAAGAACACATCACCATACGTGAAGGTAAGACCGTCATCGGAACGGCTCCAAACGATGTCGTATACGGAGTCAACGCCCTGGATGTACATGGTGAGACGCTCAAGACCGTAGGTGATTTCGGCAGGAACGGGACGGCACTCGAAGCCTCCAACCTGCTGGAAGTACGTGAACTGCGTCACTTCCATTCCATCGATCCACACTTCCCAACCAAGGCCCCATGCGCCAAGCGTAGGGCTTTCCCAGTCATCCTCGACAAAGCGCACATCGTGTTCCTCAACCTTGATTCCGATGGCACGCAGGCTATCAAGATAGAGTTCCTGCACATCGTCGGGTGAAGGCTTCAGAATGACCTGGAACTGATAATAGTGCTGCAGGCGGTTGGGGTTTTCGCCATAACGTCCGTCCGTCGGGCGACGGGACGGCTGCACGTAGGCCGTACGCCATGCTCCGGGTCCAAGCGATCGGAGCGTCGTCGCGGTATGGAACGTACCAGCTCCAACTTCATTGTCATACGGTTGCAAAACGACGCAGCCGAGATCGGCCCAGTACTGCTCCAACCGCAAGATCACATCTTGGAATGTTGGAGGCAGAGCCGTTTTGTTCTCAATCAACTCTTGGTTCGACATCTCGTACTCTGTTTCCTTTCCCTCTTATCGTGTATGCGGAAAGGCAGCAAGTCTTCCGCATGCATTCCTTATTTCAATACGCCAGCGTTTGCTATCGGCCAATACACGAAAGCGCCACGCCCAATAACGGAATCAAGGCTAATAGCGCCGAAATATCGCGAATCCTGTGAATTGGTGCGGTTATCACCCATCACCCAAATATATCCTTCGGGAACCGTATACGGGTAGCTTACCGTCCTCGAATTCAACGGATATGTGGGGCGATCGCCAGTATAAGGCTCATCAAGCGCTACGCCGTCAACAACGACTTTCCCATCGATAAGCTCAACTGTTTGGCCGCCTACCGCGATGCAGCGCTTGATGAGATGACGTCCTTCGACGTTCATGTCGTCGAAGACGACGATATCACCAGGCTGGGGGTCGCGTAAGTAATAACTGACCTTCTCGGCAAGTACCATGTCATCAGTCATGATGGTGGTTTCCATCGACCCGGAAGGTATGCGATACGGTTGGAAGATGAAGACATGAAGAAGCCAGACGACGAATAAGACGCCTGCAATCAAAAGCAAGAATTCGAGGATGCCGCGGGCGCGGGATCGTTCGGGTGGCACAGCGTGCTGCCCCTGATCCATGCGAGCACCAATCCTTTCATCGAAACAGTTCACGCCAAAGCGAAGCTGGCGCGAACGCAGTGCATAAAACTCCTAGTTTGCATAATAACGCTTGCGATTAAGAGCTTTTATCGGTGCTCCAAGTTTTGCAGAAAAACACAGTCAGCGGCACTCAATTCCAGACCTTCTAGAAGGTCTGGACGAAGCAATGCCGTACGGGCAAGACTCATCTCGTGACGCCATTTGTCGATGGCAGCATGATTGCCTGATAACAACACCTCGGGTACATCGAGCCCGCGATAACTTGCAGGCCGTGTGTACTGAGGATATTCAAGCAGATTACCGGAAAAACTCTCTTCGACAGGACCGAGGGAATCCCCTAAAACACCGTCGATCTTGCGCACAACGGCATCGATGACAACCATACTCGCAAGCTCGCCGCTTGTAAGAACGTAATCGCCGATGGAAAGCACGCGATCGGCAAGCGTGTACGCACGTTCATCTATGCCTTCATAGTGACCGCAGATAAAGGCAAGATGCTCCATTTCCGATAGTTCGCTTGCTATCTCATCCGTGAAACGCTCACCCGTAGGAGCAAGGAAGATGACGTAGGGATCCGAATCAGCGAACAACTCATCACACGCCTCGAAAATGGGCTCGCATTTCATGATAAGGCCGTGGCCTCCACCATACGGGTCATCATCGGTCGTACGATGCCTATCATGCGTCCAGTCCCGAAGGTCATGAGCGGAAAACTCGAGCAGACCCTTCTCTTGCGCGATGCGCATCATTGATGCGTTCATCACGGAATCGAACATCTCGGGAAACGTTGTCAGGGCTTCAATCCGCATACGATAACCTTCTATAGCTCCAGTAAACCCTTGGGAATCGCAGTATAGACGATGCGTGCATCCTCATCGATGCCTGTTACGAACTCATCTACATAAGGAATCAATACATCGCTTTTTCCCATAGCGGGGCAATCGATTACGAGGAGATCCTGCGCAGGATTGGATACGACATCGGTTACGCTACCGAGTTCCCCGAAACCATCATCGATAATCGTGAAGCCGAGAAGCAGAAACCCTGCGCTTTCAAGTGCCTCGCTTGAAAGCGCGTCCGTATCGATTAGACAATGCGAACCGACCATATCGATCATTTGCTGCATAGTCGTAAACGAATCGAACGTGACCGATGCGGACATGTCATGCACTCCCTCGATCGAAATGATGCGTGCAGAGCGCGGGCAATCGATACGAGGCGGGACGAAGCGAAGCTCCATCCCCTCTTCAAGGAAAAAAGAAAGGCCCGTTGTGCAACGCACAACGAACCCTCCGATTTGGGTCTTCGTTTTCGTCAGAAGCGCAACGTCAGCCCATGCTTGCATTTAATCAAGCAGCTCGACTTCGGCATGATACCCTTCACGCGAAGCAGAAGCGCGAGCAAGGGTGCGAATCGCCTTGATCAAACGACCTTGACGGCCGATGACTTTGCCGGCATCCTCAGGATTAACACGGAGCTCGACGTAGATCGTGGCATCCTCTTCTTCCTCATAGGTCATCTGGAAATCATCCGGATAGTCGAGGAGAGGGCGCACGATGGCTTCTACTAAACCGCCAATTTCGGCAGGCAGATCTTGCATGGCTTTATGCTTCCTTGCGAGCCTGCTCGATCAGACGGGCAACAGTATCAGTCGGCTGGGCACCATTTTCGAGCCAGGCATCGACCTTCTCCATATCAAGGGAAACGAAAGCAGGGTCGGTGCAGGGATTGTAGCGACCGACTTCCTCGATAAAACGACCATCGCGGCGAGCGCGAGCATCAGCGACGACAACACGATAATACGGACGCTTCTTTGCACCGTGACGTGCAAGGCGGATCTTAACAGCCATGAAGGTGAACTCCTTTTGATATCTCTTATGAGGGAACCCTTTCCCTCTGAAAACAGCAACTATATAGTATAGGTCCACGAAATGCTTTTTTCAAGAAGCCTTTCGCTAATGTACATAAATCGGGCGAACATATCCCTACTGGGAATCAATCATATCCTGGATCTTGCGCAAGTCAGACATGCTCATGCCGCCGCCGAGCATTCCACGTGAACCTCTCCTCTTCTTTTTCTTGCCCTTCTTACCGCGACCTCCAGCCTCACCGAACGCCGGCATCATCTTCTTCATCATCTTCTTCGTCTCATTGAATTTCTTGATGAGCTGATTCACATCGCTCACCTGAACGCCTGCTCCGCGGGCGATCCTTGCACGACGGGAACCGTTCAAGATCTCTGGCTTTTGGCGTTCCTCCTTAGTCATGGAATTGATGATGACAACCATGTCGTCAATAGCATGCTCATCGACTTCGCCCCTGCTTAAGGCTCGATCGCCACCAGGCAGTGCGGAGATCAGCTTCGAAACGCCGCCAATCTTGTTGATCTTCTTCTGCATCTCGAGGAAATCGTCAAGCGTCAACCTCGCACGCAAAAGGCGCTCGGCCTCCTCTTCGTCCTCTTGATCTTGTTTGAGCTTCGCGGCTGTCTCGATAAGGCTCACCATGTCACCCATGCCGAGGATTCGCTTCGCCATGCGATCAGGATGGAATTCCTCAAGCGAATCGGGTTTCTCACCCGAAGAGATGAACTTGATCGGCTTGCCAGTCACTTCGCGGATGGAAAGCGCGCCGCCACCTCGGGCGTCGCCATCCATCTTCGACATGATTACGCCATCGAAGTCGACACGCTCTGAAAAAGCCGTCACCACGTTGACGACATCTTGACCCGTCATCGCATCGACGACCATAAGCACCTGGTCGGGTTTCGTAGCATCCTTGATGGACTGTGCTTCCTCCATCATCTCCTCATCGACATGCAGGCGACCCGCCGTATCGATGATGACCACATCGCGTAAGGTATCGATTGCCTCTTGAATACTTGCCTTCGCGATTGCTACGGGATTCTTACCATCGCCGCGGAAGACTTTGACGCCTATCTCGGAACCGAGTGTTTCGAGCTGATCCGCAGCAGCAGGACGATAGACGTCGCATGCCGCGAGCAGTGGGACATGTCCCTGCTCTTTCAAACGATATGCGAGCTTCGCTGCAGCAGTGGTCTTGCCCGAGCCTTGAAGGCCGACAAGCATGATGACGCCGGGGATGCGGCTCCCCAGAACGAGCTTGGAATCGCTCCTACCCAGAAGCTCCGTGAGCTCGTCAAGCACGACCTTTATGACGTTTTGAGCAGGAGTAAGCGATTCTAAGACCTCAACGGTAAGGCATCGCTCCTTCGTCTTCGCAACGAATGATTTGACCACTTTGAAATTTACATCGGCCTCAAGAAGCGCGATGCGGATCTCCCTCATGGCAAAGTTAATGTCTTCCTCATTCAATCGACCTTTGCCGCGCAGGCCAGAAAAAATGCCTTGCAATCGTTCGGAAAGGCTCTCTAGCATGAAAAACTCCTTATCGTTTCTTATTACGCTTGGCTATTCCGCGTTTGCGGCTGTACGGGAATCGAAATCCCCTATCAATGCGCGTGCGAAATCATTCGGATCGAAATCCTTCAGATCATCAATGCCCTCGCCGACGCCGATCTTGATGATCGGCAACATCAACTCGCGAGAAACGGCGAGCGCGATGCCGCCCTTAGCCGTGCCATCGAGCTTCGTGATGATAAGCGCATCCAAATCGAGCTCTTTGTTGAACTCTTTCGCTTGGGTTAGGCCATTCTGGCCAGTGGTCGCATCAATGACGAGGACTACATAGACAGGCAGCTTGGAGCGCTTCCTAACCACCTGAACGACCTTTTGCAGTTCGCGCATCAAGTCGGCAGAAGTATGGAGACGACCAGCCGTATCGATGAGAATGAGCTCACTTCCAAGCTCCTCCGCCCGTTCAATAGTCGCGTAGCACACGCTTGCCGGGTCGCTTCCGCGCTCACGTGTGACCACTTCGACGCCAGCGCGCTTCGCCCACACGTCGAGTTGCTCGATAGCAGCTGCGCGGAACGTGTCCGCACTCCCCAGAATAACGCTTCGACCGTTATCGACAGCTTCCTTAGCCAATTTTCCAACAGTCGTAGTCTTTCCCGTGCCGTTGATGCCGACAAAGAGAACGCATGCCGGTTCTCCGCCGAGGATTTCTTCGCCTCCCGTCGTGAACGAGGAGGCGATGGTTTCGCTGAGCGAGTCAAGCACAGCGTAAGCATCTGGCAAAGCCTTGCGCGTAGCTGTTTCCTGTAGTGAGTGGACGATATACGAAGCAGTGAGCGGCCTCATATCGGCGAGAATGAGCGTTTCCTCCAAGTCGTCCCAAAAGTCGTCATCAAGTTGAGGCCCGCGATCAAGCAGGACATTCATCGATTCAACGAACTTCGTACGCGAGCGGCTCAGGCCTTCGCTGATCTTGTCGAAAAAGCCCACATTTCCTCCTTATGGGTGCAACCTACTCCGCGTAACGCAGAGCGCGGTCAAGTCGCTGGCTGATAACCTTGCTGATACCATCGGATTGCATGGATACGCCGAACAGAACATCAGCCATCTCCATGGTGCGGCGTTGATGGGTGATCATGACGAGCTGCGTGGATTCTCGCAGTTCCTCAAGATACGAGATGAGACGACGGAGATTCGTATCGTCGAGCGCAGCCTCGACCTCGTCCAAGATATAGAACGGCGCGCTTCTGATTCTATACACCGCGAACATGAGCGCAAGCGCTACCAAAGACTTCTCGCCACCGCTCATGAGCGACATCTTCATGACGCGTTTGCCGTAAGGCTGTGCGGTGACTTCGACGCCTGTTGTTTCCATATCATCTGGATCCGCAAGCGATAGATGAGCCTGGCCTCCCGGGAACAGGATGGCGAAGATCTCCTGGAAGTTCTCGTTCACCTGAACGAACGTCGTCGCAAAATCGTCCTTCATGCGAGCTTCTATGACGCGGTCGATCTTTGAAAGCGAGGAACGGGCCGCATACAGATCGGCAAGTTGAGACGAAAGGTAATCATAGCGCTCTTTCAGCTGCTCGAATTCAGATGCCGCATCAGGATTGATGGTTCCCATCTTAGCGATTCGATTGCGAAGACGCGCAGCATTCAATTCGACTTCTTCACGGTTCTCGAGCGGCTCAAGCTCGAGCGCCGCCTCAATCGAGGTTGCGCAGTCATGAACGATCGAATTGACTGCACCCTGCACCTTAAGCTCAAGGCGGCCCTTCTCGACACGCACATCAGAAAGACGGGTGTTCGTCTCATCAAACGCATCATGTGCCGCACGCGAAGCCGACCGAGCCTCGGATTGCCGCTCATTTAAAAGCACTGAAGACTCCTGCGCCGCCAAAACCGATTGCTCGAGCGATTCATGACGGACACGGGCGTTTTGCATCACTTCTGAAAGCCTTGCGATGATCGGTGCAGCATATAAGGACGCAAGATCATAGCGCTGGGCGGTAATCAGGCTATCTTCTGACAGGCGTCTGCTCTCAGAGTATTGCATTTCAAGCGATGTGCGAGCCTGTGTGATATGGCGTAGGCGCTCGGCGAGCGTCGCAGCTTCGAGACGAGCATCCACAAGGGCGTCTGCAAGTTCTTGCTCGCGTTCACGGGCGGGATCGGAAGCACTGTGGGCACGCTCAAGTTCAAGCGCAACATCGCGCAAACGCTTCTCAAGCTCTTCGGACGAAAGAGAGAGCTCGTCGACACGAGGCTTCGACGCTAGAAGCGTCTCCTGGGCATATGCTAAAGCCTCACGAGCATCGGACAAATCCCTCTCAAGGGCGGCTTGCCTTTCGCGCGCAGCATTCACATCCATGCGTGCAGCACTTAAGTTGCCGAGCACCTGAGCTGCCATCTTCTCGGCAGCAAGGCTCTCATCCTGTTTCGCGGAGAGGTTTTGCTCTTGTTTATCCTCGAGAGCTGCGGCTTCTTTTTCGGCCGAAAATGCATTCTCAAGAAGGCTTTTCACTTCATTGAAGCGTCGACCGCGCTCGAGCGCGCCACCAGAATCACTTTGCTCGGGCGTGCCCAGATAAACCTTGCCTGAAGGGAATACCACGAATCCGTCTGCTGTTGCGAAGCGCGCAGGTACCTTCGCGCGCACATGCATCGTCAATGCCTCTTCAGCGCTTCGGCACACGACCACATCACCCAAGAGCGCCTCTGCGGCACGCTTGGCCTTCGCATCGACATCGATTCGATCAACGAGAAGATACGCCTCACCATAGTCCATGGCATCCTTCGCGGTCTTTTGCGGTAACGCGACATCATCACGCAACACCAAGGTAACCGAACCGGCGTCTCCCCTTTCTTTGAGGGCCCTGCCCAGCGCTCTCACTCGATCGACATCATCGACGAGAAGCGAGGTTATATCATCCGCAAGCAAACGCTCGATAAGCGGTTCTAACTCCTTAGGCGCATGGATGAGACGCGAAAGCGGAGCGGGAGTACCGAATGTCTCGTTATCCTGCCCAGAAACCCAGCTATATGCCGCACCCGAAGCCGAGGCGAGCGTGCGCTCGAGTTCCTCGATACCGGCTAGCTCGGCGCTAAGCACTTGGACGCTTTCACGCGCAGACGCATGGTCCGCCCTCGCCTCGTCACATGACTTTTTAGCAGCCTCAATGGCTTCTTGGGCAGCAGCAGCTCGGGACATGCACTGCCCATGCTGCTCGATGAGCTCATCGCGGCGAGAAGCGCACTCTTCGACTTGCTTTGTTATCGTCACGAGTGATGATTCTAAATCTGCGATGCGAGCTTCTAAAGTCGCTGCCTTCCCTGATCCTTCGACAAGCGATTCGCGATGCGAAGCGAGCTGTCTGTCCACTTGCTCGAGCTTGGATGAGAGCACGGTGCGCTGTGCCTCCACATCGGAAACGCGCCTTTGGAGCTCCTGACACAGCGCCCGCTGTTCCTCATATGCGCGAGCAGCATCATCTTGTACAAGAGTAGCCTGTTCATACGCCTTTTTGATGGAATCGAGTTCCCCGTCGATGCGAGAAAGCTCACCCGCTTGCTGATCGGCGCGCGCATTCAAGGAAAGATGCCGTGCCTTGGATTCATCGGAACGGCTTTTCGCGTTGTTCGATGACTGATTAAGGAGCGCGAGATTCGCCTCGAGGCCTTGTACGTATGATCCTAGATGCTGAGATGTGCGCACAACGGCCATAACATCATTCGAATCCTGGGTGATTTGCTTTTGCAGTTTCTCAGCGTGCTGTTCAGCATCTTCGATGCGCTCACGGTTTTTCTCGAGCTCGGCGATCAAGTCGCGCTCGAGCGCATTGCATTCTTCGTATTGCACCTGCAAGATGCGCAAATCATCGACGGCGAGCTTTAAAGTGAGATCAGCGAGTTCCGCGCTTACGCCCTTATAGGCAAGCGCGCGCTTCGCTTTACGTTCCAGAGGCCCAAGCTGGCGCTTCACCTCAGCGACAACGTCATTGACGCGTGCCAGGTGCTGGTCCATTTGCTCAAGCTTACGCTGGCTTTTCGCCTTACGCTGCTTATGCTTAAGCACGCCGGCTGCCTCTTCGATCAAAGCTCGGCGATCCTCGGGTTTCGATTGGAGGATGGAATCCAGGTGCCCTTGCGAAATGATGGAATGCGTACCAGTGCCGAGACCGGAGTCGTGCAGTATATCGAGGATGTCCATACGCCGCGCAAGCGTTCCATTGATGAGGTACTCGCTTTCGCCGTTGCGGTACATCCGCCTCGTGATGGAAACCTCATCGTAATCAACGGGAAGGGCTCCATCGGAGTTGTCGAGCACGAGCGTCACTTCCGCGACATTGACGCTTCTGCGCTTACTCGAACCAGCGAAGATGACATCTTCCATCACTTGACCGCGAAGATTCTTGGCATTGCGTTCGCCTAAAACCCATAGGACTGCATCTGAGATGTTCGATTTACCAGATCCGTTAGGTCCTACAACGGCGGTTATCCCTGGCTCTAATGTGAGAACGCTCCGATCGGCGAACGATTTGAATCCTTTAAGCACTAGCGATTTCAGGTACATCAGCGAGCAGGCTCCTCATTGTCAATATCTTTAGCGAAGCCTTCTGCTTCGGATATCTCGTTATTCGCATCAGCCGCGATCTCTTCGGACATCTCAGAAGTCTCGCCATCCGATACCGTTTCGGCATCGATGACGTGCTCTGCATCTTGCGCGCTCATGGCAAGATCTTCGAGATACGCAGATCCTTCCTCGCTCAGGAAAAACTCCTCATCTGCAGAATCGTATGCTTCATCAGGGAGCTCGTAGCTTCCATCGGGTGCGGGCAATTCTGCAACCTGAGGCGTCTCTTGGTATTCTTGCGTATCCAAAAGCCACGCAAGAACGCCACCGGAGCCTTCCGCTTTGCGCCGCGCCTTCTCCTCTTTGGCGCGCTGTGCTGCAGCGGCCTTCGCTTCCTTGGCCTTTTGCGCGGCGGCAGCTTTCTCCTCCTTGGCGCGCAGCGCTGCAGCGGCTTTCTCCTCTTTGGCGCGCTTTGCAGCGGCAGCCTTCTCCTCCTTGGCACGCTTTGCGGCGGCGCGCTTCTCGGGATCGGCGTTTGTGATCAAGTCGATGAATTCGCCAAGGCGCGCAAGAGTCGATTTAGCTGCTTTGCTTTCCGCCTCCTTCTTGGTGCGACCTGTGCCCTGAGCCAAACCCTGCGAACCTGCAAATACCTGCGCGACGAATGTGCGATCATGCGGCGGACCCTGGGTTTCGACAAGCTTGTACGTCGGCGTGATGCCGTCTTCTTGAAGCTTCTCTTGTAAAGCGCTCTTCGGATTCTCGGGCTCCTTGGCCATGTCAGCGTTCATGCGCGGAATCAACGTGCGCATGACGAACTGGCGAGCCGTTAAGGTACCCCCGTCCAAGAACAATGCTGCTACTATCGCCTCGTAAACGTTCTCAAGAGCGGAATGAAGGCCGCGTCGACCTGTGCCCGCTTCCGATGAACCGAATACGATGACGTCGGCGAAACCCAGTTGCGCCGATACATCGGAAAGGCTCGCGCCCGATACGAGCGCCACCTTGATGCGAGTCAAGCCTCCTTCATCGAGGTCATGATATGCGTTGAAGGCCTCTGCGGCGACGATTGCGCCTAACACGCTGTCACCCAGAAACTCCAGCCTTTCGTAGGAGTACCTGCGTGGCAGCCCTTCAACTGCAGAAGGATGCGTGATCGCAGAAAGCAGGAAGCTTTTATCATGGAACTCGTAGCCGATGATCTCTTGCGCGAGTGCCAGCTTTCGCTCCTGCTCTTCGGAAAGCTTCATCAATGTTCACCTCCTTACGTGTCTCCTGACGATGTTTCCCGTTAATCCTACGCTTCGGCCTCACCATCGGCTTCAGCCTTCATGCGGGCGGCAGAGGCGGCGATGGTGGCCACCACTTCATTGCTCACCAGCGAAGCCGTTGCGAGGATGCCATTCTTTATAGCGGTCTCGTTCGATGATCCGTGCCCTACGATGCATGCGCCATTCACGCCCAAAAGCGGCGCACCACCATGTGTATCGGCAGAGAGAGATGCTGCAAGCTTCTTAAGGTCGCCTTTGAGCAAGAGCCCGCCGATTTTACCCTTCGTCGAAGCGAGCATGGCTGATTTGACGGCCTTGAACAAGGTCTTCGCAGTTCCTTCGACCGTCTTGAGGCAGATGTTACCCGTCCAACCGTCCGTGACGAACACGTCGTATTTTGCAGAAAGCACATCGTCAGGTTCTGCATTGCCAACGAACTGCGGAACCGCATCCTTGAGTGCTGCAAAGCATTCCTGCGCAAACGAAGAACCCTTCGCATCCTCGGAACCGATGTTCAAGAGCGCGACACGGGGATCTTCGATATGCATGATGGCCTGCGCGTAGGTGACAGCCATCTGGGCAAACTGCACGAGGTAAGCAGGCTTGCAATCGGCGTTCGCGCCGACGTCGCACAAAAGCACGTCGCCGCTCGGCGAAGGGACGATTGTGGCGAGCATGGGGCGAGAGATGCCCTTGCAGCGGCCGATGACCAGCGTTGCGGCAGCAAGGCAGGCCCCAGTGGAACCGGCGGAGAAGAATCCGTGCGCCGCACCTTCCTTCACCAGGCGGCAGCCGACCACGATGGAGGAATCCTTTTTCCTGCGAACTGCATGCGCAGGATGCTCGCCCATGGCGATAACCTCAGATGCCGGATATGCGATACAGCGCTCATGGGCGCTTGAAAAAGGCTCTACGATGTCAGAGGGACCGCACAGCGCGATCTCGAGATCCTTGTTGGACTCGAGCGCGAGCGCACAACCATTTAAAACGACATCGGGCGCGAAATCGCCACCCATCGCATCAACCGCAATGACCACTCTTTCGGACATGCAAGACTCCTTGTTGAACCGCTTTCCATTATCCGCATCCGAGCATATGAGGCAGAGCACATTCAGCTAGACATACGTATCTATATTATAGTCCAAACTACCATGGATTTCGCACCCAGAATCGCAAATCATTGCGCTTTATTGTCTGCTTCAAAGGCACAATTCTCACGATGCGCGCAAATGCACACTTGGTCCTTATCAGGCAGTCTCAAACCATACAAAAAGACCCCTCGCAGCTAATGCGAGAGGCCTTCTTTCTTCTTGGGAGAAAATGCTTACTCGGTCTCGAGGACTTCACGGTCCTTGTACCCCAGAGCTGACCCGGGAGCGTACCCACGATTTTTCCGTCCGGGAAAAGGACATCCGGGGGGAGATCACCC
>JAFRLO010000003.1 GCA_017431165.1 Eggerthellaceae bacterium | reverse complement strand
TCCTTTTCGGACGGCCCCTTTCGCATTGCAAGAAGAGAAAAGAGAGGAGGGAAAAACTATTGGTTATTCATCGTCCTTCGGGAACAGGGCGGTGGAAAGATAACGCTCGCCCGTATCGGGAAGAATGGCGACGATATTCTTACCAGCATTCTCGGGACGCGATGCCAAAACAGTGGCAGCTGCAAGCGAAGCGCCCGATGAAATGCCCACGTTCACGCCTTCGGTGCGGGCAAGATCCTGCGAGGCGGCAATGGCGTCAGCAGTCGTTACCGAGATAACCTCATCGATGAAATCCGCATCGTAGTTCTTGGGCACGAATCCGCCCATGATGCCCTGGATGCCGTGCGTACCTGCCGCTCCGCCGGTAAGCATCGGAGATTCGGCAGGCTGCACTGCCACAATCTTTAAGTCAGCCTTGCGCGGCTTAAGTGCATGGGCGATGCCCGAAATGGTTCCACCTGTGCCGACGCCCCCGACGATGAAATCGACCTGACCGGCAGTGTCGCGCCAAATCTCCTCGGCAGTCGTCTTCTCGTGGATTGCAGGATTCGCCGGATTCTCGAATTGCTGTGGAATGATCGAATTCGGCGTGGCGGCATGGATCTCTTCGGCCTTCGCGATTGAGCCTTTCATGCCTTGGGCACCTGGCGTGAGCACGAGTTCGGCGCCGTACTGGCGGATGAGCGCGCGACGCTCAACGGAAAGAGAGTCGGGCAGCACGATGATGACTTTATATCCGAGCGCAGTACCATAAGCTGCAAGCGCGATGCCGGTATTGCCGCTCGTCGGCTCGATGATGGTGCCGCCCGGCTTGAGGATTCCGTCAGCTTCAGCCTGCGCGATGAGCGAGTAGCCGATGCGGTCCTTCACGGAACCGGCTGGATTGCGATACTCGAGCTTTGCGAGCACGGTACCAACCAGACCATGCTTCTTAGCGTAACGGTTCACCTGCAGAAGCGGAGTGTTGCCGATAAGTTCAATGACGCTTTGCGCGATATTCGTATCTAAACCCTTTGGTTGAGTCATGATAATCTCCTTTTTATTTCTTGCCAGTCAGTAACTGGGTATATACAAGTCCTGTTTCCTATTTAAGCGCTTTAACCGCTTTAAAGCCCTTTTCCAAATCAGCGATGATGTCATCGATGTGCTCCGTACCGACAGAAAGACGGATCGTGTTCCGATGGATGCCAACAGCCGCTAGCTCGGCATCGGTGAGCTGACCATGCGTCGTGGATGCCGGATGGATGATGAGGCTCTTCACATCAGCCACGTTCGCCAGATTGCTGAAGATCTCGAGCGCATCGATGAACACCCATGCTTCGTCCTTACCGCCCTTGATGTCGAAGGTGAAGATTGAGCCGCCGCCTTTCGGGAAGAGCCGTCCGTATACCCCATGATCTGGGTGATCCGGCAGGCTCGGATGGCTGACGCTTTCGACGAGCGGGTGATTCGCCAGATATTCGACGACCTTCGCCGTGTTTTCCGCGTGACGATCAAGGCGTAGCGAAAGCGTCTCGATGCCCTGCAAAAGCAGAAACGCGTTGAACGGCGAGATACACGCGCCCATATCGCGCAATAGGATTGCCCGAACGTAAGTCACGAATGCAGCTGGACCTGCTGCATCGACGAACGAGACGCCGTGATAGCTCGGATTCGGATCGGCGATTGCCGCATAGTTGCCGCTTGCTTTCCAGTCGAAGGTGCCAGCATCGACGATGATGCCGCCAAGCGCTGTACCGTGTCCACCGAAGAATTTGGTAGCGGAATGTACGACGATATCAGCACCGTGCTCGATCGGGCGAACCCAATAGGCGGCACCGAAAGTATTGTCAACAACGAGCGGCAGACCGTGCGCATGCGCGATAGCTGCAATCGCATCGATGTCGGGAATGTCGGATGTTGGATTGCCAAGCGTTTCGATATAGAGCGCCTTCGTGTTCTCCTGAATGGCTTCCTCAACCTCTTCGAGGTTGTGCGTATCGACGAAAGTCGTCTCGATGCCGTATGACGGCAACGTGTGCTCGAGCAGATTGAAGCTTCCGCCGTAGATGGTCTTCTGAGCCACGATGTGGTCACCTTTTTGCGCAAGCGCTTGGACGGTATAGGTGATGGCCGCAGCACCTGACGCAACGGCAAGTGCCGCCACGCCGCCTTCGAGGGCGGCGACGCGCTTCTCAAGGACGTCCTGCGTGGAATTCGTCAAACGTCCGTAGATATTGCCGGCATCGCTCAAATCGAAGCGTGCCGCAGCGTGCGCCGCGCTATGGAATACATACGAAGTCGTTTGGTAAATCGGCACCGCACGAGAATCGGTGGTGGGATCTGCTTGCTCTTGACCAACGTGAAGTTGGAGGGTTTCGAATTTATAATCAGCCATGGTGGTGTCTCCTTTGCATGTAAGTTCTTTTCCTGCATTTTCGCGCGATTCGGTGCTTGCGCAACGTAGAGTCCCTTCTTGCTTCCCTCTTTTCGGCGAGCGCTTGCTCATTTAACGCCTAGCCACAAAAAAGGGAGCTAGATAAGCTCCCGAACATGCCTGCGATGATTGCTCGTCTCAGAACGTTTCAAGTCCCTTCAGACCATGCTCAATCAACTTCCGGCACATCCGAGAGTAAGGCATTCGACACCACATCATGAAGCGATTCGAATACGAAGCCTTCATTTTTTCCTCCTCTCGGATGTCCGTTCATCTCATCGTTTGCACGAGCTATGTGCATGTTATAAAACCATTCACCTACTAAGTCAATAGGTAATTATTTGATAGCACCGATTCGTGCCGTTTAGAGGCGTGAGCGGTTATACAGCCCTTCCCGAGCGCTTCGAATAGTCCTCGAGCGCCGATTGGATGGCCTCTTCCGCCAGCACGCTGCAGTGCATCTTGTAGTCGGGCAGGCCATCGAGCGCTTCTGCAACTGCCTTGTTCGTCAGCTTGCGCACCTCATCGAGCGGTTGCCCTTTGATGAGCTCCGTTGCCATGGAGCTCGATGCGATTGCGCTTCCGCAACCGAAGGTCTCGAATTTCACGTCCTGGACGATGTCGTCCTCGATCTTCAGATACATCTTCATGATGTCGCCGCACTTCGCGTTGCCAACCTCACCGATTGCGTTCGCATCCTCGATGATGCCGACATTGCGTGGATGCAGGAAATGGTCCATAACCTTTTCACTATACAAAGCCATGAGAAATGCCTCCTTGTTATTTCTTTAACGAATGGTGCTTTACAGAATGAATTCCTTCTTGCCTGCCATAAGATCGCGCCAAATTGGCGAGAAGCCGCGCAGATATGCCACAACGTCCTTAACCGCTTCGATGATCTCGTCCACCTCCGCATCAGTAATGTCCTCGCCGATGCTTAGGCGCAAGGACCCATGGGCAACATCGTGTATACGTCCGATGGCCAACAGCACATGGCTCGGATCGAGGGAGCCTGACGTGCATGCGCTTCCAGAAGAAGCCTGGATGCCCTTTTGGTCCAGCAACAGCAGCAACGATTCGCCCTCGATTCCCTCGAAGCAGAAATTCACATTGCTCGGCAATCTGCGGATAGGGTCTCCATTCAAAGCAGAATGCGGGATTTCTTCCAAGCCGGCGATGATCTTGTCGCGTGCGGCGACGAGATGCTTAGCATGCTCGTCCATCGATTCGCACGCCTCCTTCATAGCAGCGGCAGCGGCAACGATTCCAGGCACGTTTTCGGTGCCTGCGCGCTTACCGCGCTCTTGCGCGCCACCTTCGATGAGGTTGGTGAGACGGATTCCCTTTTTCGCATACAGAAAGCCCACGCCCTTCGGACCATGGAACTTATGCGCCGAGGCAGAAAGGAAATCTATGTTGTCGTCAACGACATTCACGGGGACATGGCCGATAGCCTGCACGGCATCCGTATGGAACAACACGCCCTTCTCACGGCAGATTGCACCGATTTCACGAATGGGCTGAATCGTACCGATTTCGTTGTTGGCGAACATGATCGTCACGAGGCAGGTATCATCCCTGATAGCATCTTCGACCTCAGAGGGAACGACTAAACCGTCTTCGTGAACATCGAGCAGCGTGACATCGAATCCCTCCTTCTCAAGCTTCGCCAAGGTGTGCAGGACAGCGTGATGCTCGAAAGCAGTCGAGATGATATGCATTTTGCCTTTCTTTTTGCCAAGCTCCGCAGCCGAGCGGATAACTTGGTTGTCCGCCTCGCTTCCACCTGAGGTGAAGAGAATCTCGTTCGGCTGAGCGCCGATGAGACCCGCTACGGTCTCGCGCGCGGTTTCAAGCGCTTCCTTCGCCTTCTGCCCACGCGAATACAGGCTTGAGGGGTTCCCCCACTCCTCGTTCATCAATGCGACCATCGTATCGATGGCGGTTTTGCTCATTTTCGTTGTTGCAGCGTTGTCGGCGTAAATCATGTCGATGTGCCCCCTCCCCTTGTTGTACGAGCACACCTTATTCCTATTTACCTATCGAGTCAATAGGTTATTAATTTCATTATCCTTCAAAGGACCCTTTGCTGCCTTGAATTACCTATCTGCCTACCGTACAATAGGTATATACACGGAAAGGAGCCCTCTATGATCTCGACGAAAGGGCGTTATGCGATTCGGGTCATGATCGACCTTGCAGAGCACGATAACGGAACCTATATCCCCCTAAAAGACATCGCCGCAAGGCAGGAAATCTCCAAGAAGTACTTGGAGATCATCGTGAAAGACATGGTTGCTGGCGGGCTTATCAAGGGAGCAAGCGGCAAAGGCGGCGGATACAAGCTTCTAAGGAAGCCCGAAGATTACACAGTCGGCGAGGTCATCGAATTGATGGAGGGATCGCTTGCAACCGTTGCATGCCTTGCGGAAGGCGCAGCCCCCTGCCCTCGCGCAGATACCTGCGAAACGCTTGCCTTATGGTCGGACTTCGACAAACTCAAGCATGACTACTTCTACGGGAAGCGCCTCAGCGACCTCGTGAAGCAATAGCCGCGATAATCGCTTATGAGAAACATCTCATGCAAAATAAAGGAGACGGCGTTCACGCCGTCTCCTTTACGCATCAGACTGATTGAGAATGCGACCTAGCGCTTTGAATCAGGATAGGTCATCTTCCCCTCTGCAAGCATCTTCACAATATCCATGTAGCGGCGGCCCATCACGATGGATGCCGTTCCTAAGATGAACACGACGAAGTACTTGTTCAGGCGATGATAGCGCTCAAACGTGCAGTCGCAACGCCAACGCAGGCGGCAGCGCTCGGGATGATTGCGCGTCGGTTTCAGGGCGCGAATCTCCCAGTTCCACGTCCAGCAGAAACGCTTGAACCAAAGTTTTAAGGCCTTCTCCTGATTGGGGCCTGGATTCTTGTAACCAGGATCGGTCGCCGTATCAGAATGCGCAGCCCAGCCATAGGGCTCTTCCTGCGAAACCTCCGTCACCCATTCGCCAATTGAAAGCGGCGCTTGATGGAACCATTGGAACTCCCCCGCTTGAAGGTTCTGCCATTCGGGATGGATATCGTAGTGGTTATAGATCTTGAACGTGCACAGACGCTCGAGCCAATCGAAGCTATACCAGCCGGCCTTCGTTTGACCGGATTGCTGGACAAACGCCCACACCTTCTCAGCGGGCGCATCAATGGTGATGGCAGAGTCATAACGCAGATGCGGCTCATCGGGCTTGACCCAATCATCGCCCATGATGGGCGTTGCCTTCTCCTTCGGAGTCATCTTGTATTTCATGCCATAGACCCACATGTCGGCAAGGCAGATGAACAGAATCGACCCGACGAACCAAAGCGTGCTTAAATTGCCTGGAGCAGTGTATGCAGAGCCCAGCGTGATTCCGAACAAACCTAAAAGCGCACCACCAAACGAGAATCCGAGTATGCACCAGACGCTCGCTCCAGGTGCCCACACGCCCATCGCAGTGAGGATGTACCAGCAGAAATACCCGAACGCCCAACCGATGATGCCGAGCCAGATGCCCTCAGCCGAGCATTCCATCATGCGCTTCTTGCGCGCGATCGCCCAGTCGATCAAGATGCCTGGGATACCAAACAGAAAGCCGAGAAGGATGAATCCGGCCTCCTCGAGCCGTGTATAGCGATATCCATCGATTCTTTCGCTGTAACTCATATCATTCCCTTCAAATCACCCGTACGAAAAACCGTTTTAACCCTACATGCACGTATCGGCATGCGGGCACACCTTGCAATCGTATTCGTATTCGCATTTAGTGTGAGCATGCTCGAATGCATACCCGATGAGCTCGTAATACTCCTTAAGCGCATCCTCGTTCAGCGAATAAAACACGTTCGTACCTACCCTTGTGCGGTCGAGCATGCCTACTTCCTCGAGCACTTTGAGATGGCGTGTCGTGGCAGGCTGAGAAAGATGCAGGATTTCGGCGATGTCTGATACGTTGAGCGTCTTAGGCTCATGGGAACCCAATATCTTGATCATCTTCATGCGGTTCTGTTCCCCAACAGCTTTGCTATACGCACAGAATCTTTCGACCAAACCACGTTCCCTCATATTCGCTCTCCTTTATCTTTTGTATTATGCGCATATTATTATATTATTATATAGCAATGTCAACACATTCCATGAAAGCTTTTCTTGAGGAAATCTGGATTTGCAGATCTATGCCCTGGGAGTATCATTTGACCATGGCATCCGCCATACGATGACGTGTCTGGAGTAAAACATGAGCAGGATAATCGAAGTGAGGAGCGGTGGGCAATCGGGAGCCGACCGTGGGGCTATGGATGCCGCGCTCTCGATGGGCTTCCCCATATCAGGATGGTGCCCCAAGGGCGGATGGGCCGAGGATTACCCTGACCCGCCGGGGGTACTTGCGCTCTACCCCCAGATGATCGAAACGCCATCATCCGACGTGGCGCAACGAACCGAATGGAACATCCGCGAATCAACATGTTGCATCACACTCAACTCGTGTCAGGAAGGCACATCGCCTGGAACCGATGCAGGATTCGCCTTTTATGAGGCATACGGTATCCCCCATTTCGAAATCTATGTCGATGGGCAAGAGTCCATCGATGCGCAAGCTGAACGGGCTTGCGCATGGCTTGACAGCCTCAACGACGACGCAATCGTACTCGGATTCGGTGGACCGCGCGCAAGCGAGTACCCGGGGATCTACGACATTGCATTCAGGATTGTTAAGGAACTGCTGGAAAAGGAGTCGTGAACGCACGGCGGACGCAGCCCAACAGGGCCGCGTCCGCCAAACATACTCCCATAAGACTTAGAAGCTCGTCCAGCCTCCATCAACGTTCAGCTGCGCGCCGTTCACATAGTGAGCCTCATCGCTGATCAGATAAAGAATCGCATTAGCGATGTCCTCCGGATAGCCCGTCATATTGTTGCCATCGTAATCGACACCGAGCGAAACCGCACCGCGCACGTTGTACAACTCGTTCCCTTCCAGATCCATGATGTCGCGATCTGGCCACTTCTCCATGGCGTTAGACAGGATATCGGTAACGCACGCGCCTGGGTTCACGACATTCGTACGCACATTGCGGAAGCGATACGAATGCGCAAGATTGCGCGCCAAGCCGAGCACCGCATGCTTCGACGTGATGTAGGCCGCGCCCGCGCTCGAACCCACCTGGCCGCCGACCGAGCCCACGATGACGATATTCGCAGGTAGGCCTTCATGGTCCCATAGCAGTGGCAGGCAGTCACGGCACATGCGGAACGTCGAGTTCACGTTCACGTCCATGACGTAATCCCAAAGCTCATCATCGGTTTTATGCGCCGGACACATCAAATCTAGAACGCCCGCGATGTACAGCAGCGAGTCGAGTGTTCCAAACTCCGCCCTCGCGTAGTCGATAGCCGATTGACGCACAGTCGGATCGTTCACATCTCCCGCCACGAAATGCAACGTACCCGGGCCACCTTCGAGCTCTTCATCCTCAATGAGCTCCTCCATCGCTTCCTCGTTAATGTCGAGAACGATCAGGTTCGCGCCTTGGCGATACAACTCGCACACCGTCGCAGCGCCCATGCCGCATGCGCCACCAACGACGAGGATCTTCTTGCCTTCATTCGTGCTCATGATGAATTCCCCTTTCTAGCACCACTTGGGCTCGACGATCACCGCAGGTGAATCGTTCGGACCGATGGTCACGCGCGTGCCAATCGGCACCTTGCGTGCATCGACAATGCCGAAGCCGATGTTCTTGTCGACCGTGTAGCCATAAATCATCTGGCGGCAGATGCCAACTGGTACGCCGCGCTTGCGGATTATCTCGTTTTGCGCGATGTCCTCATAACTCTCGCGTTCGATTTCAAGTCCTACAAATGCATGCTTCGGACCCTCTGCCTGCAAGGCTTCAAGAGCCTCTTTGCCGAAGAAATCCTTATCCATATGCACCGACCAGCCGAGGTTCGCCTCGAACGGCGTCAGCCCGCGATAATCCTGGCGCAGCGCCATGCCCTTCTCCATGGGAAGCGAGCGCACATAGACCTCGAGCGTCTTAAGGCACGAAGCATCGTATTTTGCGGCAGCGGCAGCGATAGCATCTGCCACGGCGGCAGAATCCTCGCGGGCGCAGTAGATCTCGTAGCCGAGCTCACCCGTAAAACCACCGCGATCAATCGATACGGCAATGCCGTTAATGTCGGTTTCAATCATTTGGAAACGCTTCAGGCCATCGACCGCATCTGCAATCAGCTCGTTCATGGTTGCAGCGGAGTTCGGTCCCTGAACTGCGTACATGTCGATTTCCTGTGTGATGTCCTCGTATGCGATGTCAAAGCCTTCTGCATGAGTGTCGAACCATTTCACCATGTGCGGCCCGTACAATGTAGAAAGCCACCACACATCCTCTTCTTTGTGGATGACCATCAAATCGTCGATAATCCCACCGTTCTCATCGAGCATAGTCGTGTACTTGCCCCTGCCAATCGCAAGACCCGCAATCTTGTTGACCATGATCCAGTCGAGGAACCTCTCGGCATCCGTACCGGTCATCTTCACAAGGTCATGCGTCCAGCGATACCAGCCAACATTCGTGCGTATAGCATTTGCTTCAGCGCGCGCAATCTCATCTTCTTTGAACAACATCTCGATTCCTCCTTACAGGGCTCGATCGTCGACCTTGCGACCAACGGTGATGATGAAATCATCGTCATCTTCGTCAATCCATACCGACCATTCGGGCGAAACGAGCGCATGGCATGCGCCGTTCCACTGCGCCTCGTAACCGATAGTGATTTCATCAAGCGGAGCCATCTCAAAGCGGCCAGTGAAGGTCTCCTGATCGACGCGAATCTCAACACCATCGGCATCGAAGGCCTCGAATTCGTACGGAACGAGCTGGCAACCGAGCATCGCTTGGATGTAAACGCCCATGACACGCGGATCGTTGTCGCCAATCTCGCGCGGAATGTCCAACCAATTGCGCAGGCCCTCGCGAGCAAATGGGTCGATGAAGGAATTCTTGCCAGCGGTGGCGAACACGATGCGAAGGATGCGTTCGAATTCGTCATCGTCTTCGGCCATGTCGCGGATGGCGATCAGCGGGAAGCTGATAGACCACACCCAACCCATTTGGGCAACCCAGTTGTACTGCCATTCAAGCGAATTCTCCTCGCCGAACGCGTTCGTGTATTGACCGTTACGCAGGCCTTGGGCGTGTTTCACACGGCGCTCGGGAGGTGTGTCGTGTACGGGCAGATGGGCAGCCCCGCGATGGTCGAGCCAACCTTGCTGCTCCAAGCCGAATGTATCGCGACGCTCGGCGACCACACGGCAATGAGGATTGCCACAACCTCGCGCCTCGCACATGTTGAGCGCAACATCGTTGGTGATCTCGCCATGCTCACCACCGGCAGCGATATCGAAGTTCGCCGTAAACATCGCCGTTGTCATGTTGCACATTTCGGAACCGACGATATCCCACGGACAGGTATCGAGCTCCTTCTCCACGCGATCCTCGGTGAACTGGATGACGCGGCCAGCCATATCCTCGGCCTCATCACCGTAATCGCCCCAGATCGCACCGATCCATGCCGCACGCTTCACGAGCTCGGGGATGTTCCACTCGTCGTAAAAAGCGTTCAGGTAGTCGAACAGCTCCTCCTCGCTACCAGAACAGGCCGCGCAGTTCATCATGTTCGCAATCTCGCAAATCTGCGATGTACGATCCTCCCAGTCATCGTTTAAGATGCGCATGACTTGGAAGATATTCGCCGAGAACCCGGCGATGGTGCGCAAGCAGTAGCTGTACGCTTCTTTCTCAGGAATGATCTTGCCGAAAGCGGTTTCGACGCCACGGTGCGTGTCAACGTGTTCGAGCAATGCCATAACCTCTCCTTTCCCTTCGCGTTGTGGCGAGTCCACCCCGCCTTATAGACTTGACGACAGTTTGATTCGTTGGGCTTTCGCTTCATAGACTGCAAACCGTTGCTCAATTCAGCATCGAACCCCTATAATGTGAAGGGTGCCAATAAGCCTATTTTCATGCCGAACCGTACATGCGAAGAGCACTTTTTCAGAAACATTGCTTTGCTCAAACCGCAAAAAGGAGGGGTTACCGATGCTTCTGAACGCCGATATAGTATTCGACAATCTCCCGTCCGACCTGAATGCAAGCATGGCGGGTCCGAAGACGATGGATCTTGCCTTGCAACGTCCTGTGCTCTATACGGGAAAGGGCCCGTTCGAGGCAGATCGACTCTACCTGCTAAATGCGGAACGCATACCCCCGCGCGAACACACAGAACGAGGGTGCACCATCGTCTGCATAGGCGATTCCCCCCTGCTCGAGCGCTATCGCAAGCGTTGCTGCGTCATCTCGGTAGCACGCGATGCGGACTTTTACCGCACGTTCAATGTGTTGCAGTGCATTTTCGACGAATACGATGCATGGGAAAACAATCTGCGCGATATCGTCGAGCGCCATGACGATATTGAAAAACTGCTCACAGCGAGCGAACAGGTTTTCGACAATCCCCTGTATGTCATCGACGGAGACTTCATGGTTCTGGGAACGTCATCGAAGGCTGCGACGCTAAGCAGCAACCCTGCAGCGGGTTCCTCTGACGGAAGATCCTTGAGCCTTGGCGCCTTCGATCAATTCCTTGAAGTCTACGACCTCTCTATGAGCGAGAAAGAACCTCTCGTGCTCACATTGCTCGATCAAACCACGCTGAACTTCAACCTTTTCGAGGCGGACGTGTACGCAGGCTGCCTTACTGTTCACTACACAGGACGTCCGTATCGACCGAGCGACAAACCTCTCATCAGGGTTTTGGGCAAACATGTGCTCGAATCGATGCAGCAGCTCGCCGCGCATGCTCCCGAGGGTATAGGGTCATTGCGGCAGGCTCTGCAGGCGCTCGTCGAGGAGCGCCCACTCGATGCGCTTGAACGTGATGTCATCGATGCGGCGAACAGCGGGCGTCGTTTCGTGTGCTTGAGGCTGAAACTCTCGAATCAGCTCGAACAACTGCCTTTGGGCTATGTGCGTAATGCAATTGAAGGCACATTCCCGAACTGCGTCGTATTCGAGTACCATCACAACTCGATCGTCGCGATGGTGGATATCGACGCCCTTGGCAATGACGATTATCGCGAATCAATCACAAAAGGCATCGAGCCATTCACGGGCTCAATGGAGATGAACGCCGGTGTTTCGAATCCCTTCGATGATCTGCGTGCCGCTCGATACCTCTTCTTCCAGGCTAACCATGCATTGGATATCGGATTGCTCTTTGACCCAGGTAAAGGCCTCTATTTCTTCGAGGACTACGCGCTTCGCCAGCTCGTAATGAACTCGGTAAGCAATATGCGCCTGGAATTACTTTTCCCAGAGGGCCTGCGAAAGCTCATCGCACACGACAAAGCATCGCCGACAAGCTATGTCGAAACGCTCCGCACGTATCTTGAGAACAACTTGAGCATCGCGAAAACCGCAAACGAGCTGTACGTCCATCGTTCCACGCTTATGGAGCGCCTCTCCCGCATCAAGCGCGAACTGGACCTAGACTTCGAGGACCCCGATGAGCAGCTGCGTCTGCGCATCCTGTTGCAGGCAATGCAGGCGCGTGACGAGCTTCGATCTGCACAAGATACGAAGCGCTCATAAGAAACGAAGGCCGAGGGCATTACCGACCTCGGCCTTCTTAATGTGCTTGGGGGGGGTTGGATTACTCCTCGATTGCCTTCAACCGGGCATCGATCTCGTCGAGGGCGTCGGCCAGCTCCTTAGCCTGCGGGAAGCTCGCGAGCTTACGCAGCGTCAGGCCCATGACCATCTTCATTTGAGGGTCGGTGGTGAAACCGGGGGAATACTCGGAGATGATAGCTGCTGCCTCGGGGTTCTTCGCAAGTTTCTTGCACTTGTCGTCAACGGAAAACGCCATGATGGCCTCCTTCTTTTTTTGTGGCGCAAGACTGCGCGCTTCTGCTGCTAATTGCCTGCTGTGCTCGTCACATCGAGCTTATGGTTGACATTGTCGTGCGCGAGACAGTGATTGGCTATCCCGCACGATGACGGGAATCGCTTGCACGCAACCGTACATGTTGCAGGGTGTGAAAGCGCAAGGTTGGATAAGCTTCCCGCATGGGCAAGCTGACCATGCAAGCAAGCTGCCCGCGATGCGCGCATACGCATCACGGGCAGTTCGTACGTGGTTGTAGTGTAACGACGTTCAGGCGACGAATTAGAACCTTGCGTACCTCTTCAGGTTGCTCTCGAGCTTCGCAATGAACTTCTGTGCGGTCTCGGAAAGCTCCGCACCCTTCTTTGCAATGTAACCAAGGTGAAGCTTCACATCGGTTTCCAACGGCACGGTCGCCAAACCCTTTCCATCGGAAATGCCGACGAGGATGCCGCTCGTCACCGTATAGCCATTCAGTGCCACGATGAGCTCGGAAAGCGATGCACGGTCGGTGCATGCGATTGCCTTCCTGCGCGGTGCGCCGGCAAGCGCCTCTTCCGCCAGGAAGACGGGTGCTTCGGGCTCCTGCTCGAAGTAGATGTAGGGGTAATCGTCCAGTTGATCGAGCGTCAAACTCGCCGCATTCACTAAAGGATGCGTAGCCGGCAGCGCAACACGCGGCGCGGACTGTATCAACTCGACGAACTCAACACCGCACTCGTCAAATGCCGCGTCCAAATCAGCAGCGGTTTGCGTGGTCTGCACCAGAACGCCAAGCTCGCTGACGCCATCGGCCACATCGGCAATCACGCCATGCGTCGTACGGTCGCGCAAAGCATATTGGTAATCATCGCCACCGTTGGAAAGAACGATGGATGCGAAGGTCTGCACGTTGAACAGGTAGTGCTGACCGGAAACTGCGAATTGCGTCATGCTAGGCCTCCTTGTTCTCTGCAGCCTGAGCCGCTGCTGCATGCGCTTGCGCCTCGTGCAGCACTTCTACTGCCTCTGCTGTCGATGTGCGCTCATCGATGAAACGCTTCGCCTTGTGCTCGGCAGAAACACCCAACTTATCGGTGTCGAATACGAGCACACGCGCTGGACGGACACCCGTGTGCGTCTTGAGCGCGTTCTCAACGCGAGCTGCGATCTGATCGAAGGGTTCGTCGGATCCGAACACGCGCTCGACGCTCACTTCGTACTTCGTGGTATGTTTCTCATCGTAGGCGCGGATGCGATACTCGCCAGACAGGCCGGCATCCTTGCGTACGACGTACTCGATATCGCTCGGGAACACGTTGACGGCGCTCACAATGAACATCTCGTCCTTACGGCCGGAGATGTGGATGCGCGCATGCGTGCGGCCGCACTTGCACGGTGTGCGATCGACCCAGCCGATGTCGCCCGTGGCGAAGCGGATCATCGGACGGGAGCGCTTGGTCAGCGTCGTATACACGAGCTCGCCCTTCTCGCCATCGGGGAGCACTTCTCCGGTAACGGGATCGACGACCTCGACGAGGATCTGATCCTCGATGATGTGCAAGCCGTCTTTGTACTCGCACATGCCTGCGCATGCACCGTAGATGTCCGACAGACCGAAGAAGTCGTAGACGCTTGCGTCCCAGATATCCTCGATGGCCTTGCGCGTGGTCTCGATGGAACCGCCCGGCTCACCGGAGATGATGATGGTCTTCAGGCTCGCGAAGTCGACCTTGGGGTCATAGCCCTTTTCGATGGCCTTCTGGCCAAGCAGCCATGCATAGGAAGGCGAAGACCAGAAGTGCGTAGGCTGATACTGCTTCATCGCCCACAGCAGACGATCGGAGGGCACAGCACCGACCCAGATGCCGAGCGCACCGAGTTCCTGCGCGCCAATGACGCACGGACCGCCGACGTAGAGCGCGAAGTTCATGCCATGCAGATAGCGGCTGTTCGGGCGCATGTTGACCTGCCAGAACAGACGCGCTTCGGCCTTCATGAACTCATCGAAATCATGCTGAGAAAACGGGCTCATCGTGGGAACGCCCGTGGAGCCCGAGCTCGTTGCCATATAGACGACATCGTCCTCGGGTACGCAGCACAGCTCGCCAAAGAAGCTGCCAACGCCTTGGCAATCGCGTTCGGTCTGCTTGTTGATGAAGGGGAACTTCTGCAAATCGGCAAGCGTTTCGATATGTGGATCGATACCGGCCTCATCCCAAGTGCGCTTGTAGTACGGGCTGTTCTCATAGGACCAGATGAGTTCGTCTTTTAGCCTCTCAAGCTGCAACTCTTCGAGTTGCTCGCGCGGCCAGGTTTCAACCTCATCGTAGTACTTCTGATCATAGGGTATATTCTTCTTCGCCATTTGACCTCCTTAAAAATGCTGCGCATGCGCTGCCTTGTAAATGGTAAAGCTCAAAAAACGGAACTGAATCCGATTGTGACATTGTACGACATGAAAGCGCGAGAATTAACGAGATGCAAGCCATCATGCCATATCGTCGATTATCGCGATTTAGAATGCCCGGAATAGCTTACTCGCCAGTCAATGCCGATTCTGCCATTTCGTTATCTTCGGAAGCTTCGAGTGCGGCTTTTGCCTTCGCACGACGCAGCGCGATTCGGTCGATTACCATAACGGCATACACAGCGATGACGGCAATGATCATCATCACGCGCACCATTACGATTTCGGCAGTTTCGGCAGTCACACCGAGAAAACCTGTCTCCGTCAAAAAGCTCTGAGCAGCCGACACGACGGTGGACGTCTGCATGAGGACGAGCAAGCTCGCGATGATGCGTGCCACAATCCATTTTTTCGAGGGATGCTTGTATTTGTTAAAAGGCAAAAACAGAAGGAAGCTTAAGAGATAGATCGCTATACACAAGCAGAAAAATGCATTACCACCCAAGCCCATCAACGAAAAACCTTCGGTTGCCAACTCGTACCCAACTGATAAGTTCGCAACACAAAACGTCAACCATGCGGAAATAGCCATGTACAACCTGCCGCCATGTAACGAATCGGTATCGAAGAGATTGGCAATCTCGTTGATATATATGAGGAACATTCCCGCAATGATCAAAAAGTGCATGATGGGACGGAAAAGATCGAGATCGGTGCCCACCTTAGCTCCGAAGTTGATCAGCGTCTCACCGAACATGATGACCATCAAAAGCGCGCAGCGCTCTGTCAAGTGTTCCCGGTTCTCTTCGTTCAACTCGTCTTTGCCGCCAACGTTCCAGAACGAGAAACCGGAAAGCAATGCGATCAGGCAGACTATTTGCGCTGGATTCTTGGGCAGCGCATGAGAAGCCAACACCAGAAGCGCTTGGATTCCCAGCGCCAAAATCACCATGCGCGTATCGCGCTTCATCTGCTCCGTCGGATGCGCCATATGGCGATAGCGAATCAACCAGTGCACAGCCATGTTGACGGTTATCAGCACCCAGCATATGTTGTAAATGGCATAGTGTTCCCAGCTGGTACTGATAGCCTGCGTCATGACGATCAGCAAGAACATAGTCGTGAACAAAAAGACGATATCCGGTAGTCCGCCAACACCAAGACGGTTCATAAACACCGTGCTGTTGAACCATATCTGAATCAGCAGGACGAACGTAAAGCAAAAGGTGTAGTACGTATACCAATCGATATTCGAGCCTTCAATGTCGGTAAGGACGCTTCCGATGGTTCGGATGCAGAATACGAGCACCAAGTCGAAGAACAATTCGACCAATGTGGCCTTCGAAAGGGATTGATGCGCACGCGAGCTTTTCTTGCCAGCTGCAAGGGCGTAAAGCTTATTGCCTATTCGTTCAAAGTTGTTCATGCGAATGCTGCCCCGTCCTCGTGAAGCATCATCATCTGCCAAGAATCATCAATCAGAAAGCTTTTGTTGCACACGCTCCAAAGGTGTCAACGTATCCTCTGGTAAGCTCTCCCGCTTCGTAAGATCCTCGTGAACGATTTGGAAGATCACGGACATGATGGGCACGCCAACGAAAGCTCCAGGAATTCCGAAAAGCACCGTTCCAAGAGTGACTCCGATGAAGGGCCACATCCCGGTCAGGCCAACGCGCCTGCCTACAACGCGGTTGTACACGAAGTTGGATTCAACCTGAGCCACCACGATAAATGCAACGAGGAAAACAAGGGCTTGCTGCCACGATGTCGCCAAAATGATGAATGCGCCGAAAATCGCACCGATGTAGGCACCGTACATGGGAATGAGCGACATGACCCCGATGAGCACGCCCAGCATGGTGGCATAGGGAAGCCCAAGTAAAAGGGCGACAATGGTGATGATCGTTCCGAAGATCAAAGCTTCAAGGAATTGCGCCACGATGAAACGGTGGAAGCGGTCATCGATGATGCCAAGCAAACGGGTCATCTTCTCATCGAGCGCGGGGCTTAAGTAGCTTCTCACCATCCTGTGGCATTGAGAGCTCAGCCTATCTTTCTCGGCAAGGTACCAGAATGCGAAAAGAATGCCCACGATCCATGCGGCCGCTACGCCGAGGAACGAGGCGATTCCGGGAAGGATGCTCGTGATACCCGATTGCAACCATGTCGCGATGCTGCCAACGATCTGTCCCCAATCGATTCCAGAGATCTTATCGAGTATGCTCGCAGGCAAGACGGTCTTAACGAAATCGGAGCTCACGATAGTATTAATGATGCCGGGCAAATCATGCGCCAAGGTGATGACGGCATCCACAAGAGCCGGGACGATCAACAAAATGACGAAGAGCGCTACGATGACGATGCATACGATCGCAAGGAGCAGCGAAAAGATACGGTTTCGGGTGCCATCGCCAGTTTCTCCAGGAAGCACGCGCTCGAAAAAGCGCATGGGAATGTTCACGACATAAGCGATGATGATGCCTGCCAGAATCGCCGTGATGCCATTGAGCAAGATGGCAAGAAAGCTCTCGATGCCGCCCCAATACCTGATGCACAGATACACGATCAGAGCGGTCGCTCCGAGCCTCGCACATGTTTTCCAGGTTATGTTTTTCATCCTCGCCTATACGTTTGATAACGTCGATTCATTTTGAACAGAGACAGTATAGCGTATCTGTCCGTTTTGGCTCTACCTCACGGACGGCCCTGCTGAAATCGCGGATGACGTTCGGGAATCCAGTCACTTCGCGAATCGCCGATTCAACGCGCGAAGCACTATTGCGAACAACCACGTGGCAAGCAGCATGATTGCGAACACCACAGGCATATACTCAACGCCCCACATAGCAAAACCGTACCAATCGTTCGTCGCACGGCCTTCCCCCACCCCGTTGATGAGGATGTTACCGCAATAGAAGATGCCGTAGATAAACGTCGGTAGCACCCCAAGCAGCGTTCCTTTGAACGAGACCGGCTCGCTCACATCGAACAGGATGAACTCGACTATTCCGAGCACAGGCAGCGCCAAATGGAACCAGAAGTTGACGCCTGCGAACATCGCCCCATATCCGAGCGTTGGGCCTAGGAACAATAGCACGGTCATCAGCGTAACGGTAACCGCCGTCATGGCGGCGAACTTGAGGCGGTGCGCCCAGATGGGTGCATGCTCAACGCTTCCGCGTAAAACACGTATAAGGCAGATGGCATAGATAAGCGAAGCTAAACCGAGAAGCAGGTTCGAAAGCACCGTGAAATACCGAAGGCTCAGCAGCCCGATCGAGGTAAGGGGCATATCGGAGCGTGAGAATAGCATCATGCACCATGTTGCTGGCTCCATGACGACGATGATGATGTTGATGACAAGCGCGACCACGTGCTTGCGTGCAAGCTTCTTGGCGGATGTATTCATCGTATCTCCTATATTTCGCCTTTTGACGGAATGAACGATTACGGCACTTGCTTTATGAGCCTTAAAGACCTCGCTCGCCCCGTCGACTGCGTAGCTCTCCGACATGTTGACGGCAGGGTCATCATCAAGGAAAGAATATCTCGTATTCCATGTTTTTCCGGTATCCTCGCTCTCGCAAAAGGATTATCCCACGAATCAGGGGGTTCAGTGAGACAAAGATTGTTCAGCCAAGCTTTTCCCCATCCGTTATCATGGGAAACGAACGGTTACGCGAGCAAGCGGCAGTGACCCGTGAGGTTTCTCGATTGGGACGATGGCCACAACACAGACGGCGGATTCTAGGCCGGCGACCGCGACGGATCAAGAACCCAATCTCCTTAAGCGGCGAAAGGGGCGCTGCTGATGCGTGGCATGAACAACCTGCAGGCGAATATCTGTCTTTTGGCAGTCACGTTCTGCTGGTCATGCGAAGTCGTCATCTTCTCGATCATCCCCGATGATGTGAACCCCTTTGCCACCACATGCATTACGTCACTTATCGGCGCGGTGTTGTTAGGCGCATGCTTCGCCAAAAGGATCGTCACAGCGTTTCGTCAGGACCGCTGGCTTTTGATTCGCAGGATTGCCGCGCTCAGCGCCATGAACACCGCCTACAGCGTGCTCTTCCTCGTAGGCCTCGATTACTTCAACGTGTCCACAGGCGCGTTCACGATCTCGATTACCGCAGTGGTGCTTCCCGTGATGCTCCTTGTCATGCGGCGTGGTGTCGAGGTGCGCACGTGGATCTCAGCGATTTGCGTACTCGTCGGCATCATAGTGGTCATGCTTCCCGCATACGAGCCGTCCCAGATTGCGGGCCTTGCGGTGATGGGCGCAGGTTGCCTCATTCGCGCACTTTACATCGTAAAACTGAACGATTACGCGAAGGAACACGATCCCCTGACGCTCGCAACGGGCATGTCGGGTCTGAACGCCGTGTTCGCATTCGTCCCTTGGTTCATCATGCAGCCGACCACGTTCGCAGCGCTCCCTTGGTCGAACGATCTGGTAGCGGCATATTTCATTTACGGCTACTTCGTCATCGCCTTCACGATATCGCTTAATATGCTGGCACAGCGGCGTGCAACGCCCGCGCAGGCCACCATCGTGTACTCCACCGAAATCGTGTTCTCGACCATTTGGGCCTGTTGCCTTCCCGCCTCGATCGTTGACCCCGTGGAACTGTCAGTGCCGATCGTTGCCGGATGCGCGCTCATCATCATCGGCAACTTGGTGGAGGTCTTGCCCGTTGGCTCGAGGAAAGAAAAGGCGGAAAGCACACCTGAGGTGCAAGCGGTTGCCGACGGTGCACTACCCGGTGACGATGCGCAACAAGACAGCATACCACCGACGCAGCATCCGCAGGCTCAAGCGGTCTCTACCCAAGCAACCGACCTGGTCACAAGGCTGCTCTCCCGCATTCCAAGGCCGACCGCACGCAAGGTCACGCTGTTCGCCATTCTCCTAGCTGTGTACCTGATCATCGCCCTGCCCTTCAAGGTGCTCGAGGTCGTCCCCGGTTTCACCGACATCCGGCCCGTGAGCATGCTCTACCCCGTATATGGCATCTTCTTCGGCATCCCCGGTTGCCTTGCGAACGCGGTGGGCAACCTTATCGGCGATATCGTCTCGGATAGCCTGCGGTGGTCCTCGATCGCAGGATTCATCGCGAATTTCACTGGTCCGTATCTGATGTATGTGTTCTGGACCAAACTGCGCAAAAAGCCGTTTGATTTGCGCAACGGACGCGTCATTGGGCTGTTCATAGTTACCGTCGTGATCGTCGCATGCGTAGAATCCCTCCTCATCTCCCCTGCTGTGGCATTTTTCTACCCCGATGTGGACATCGCTCTGTTCGCAGGCACCGTCATCGCCAACGATGCGCTATTCCCCACCGGCTTCGCTATTCCGTTCATCATCATGCTGCAGGAAGAGATAGGCTTCGTACCGCTCACACCCAAACGGCAGTAAAGCTCGAAACGGAACAAGAAAGATCCAGACTGTCCGAACCAAGCTCCTCGGCTGTTTTTTCACCTACAACCCTATCGAAAGGCATCGTCATTTGCGCTCAAGCCTCACCCAAAGCTTTTGATATAACAGTGAGCGTAGACCTCTTTTTCGGGGCCCTATCTACCAATCAACGAAAAAACATTCCTGAACAGGACTTTTGGCACGCCAAAAGAGCGTTTCTGGGTCCGAAAGGGCCCATCTTCTATCCTGCTCAGTCCCCCCTTCTCAGAGCTTGAAAGAAACAGCTAGAACCGATTCTGCTCTCTCACGGGAATAGCCCCGCATTCACATCTCGAGATAATCGGAAGGTCCCTAACCCGCAGGGCCTTCTTGCGTCTACGCGTCATATCCGTATCAGGCGATTTACGCTGCTTTGGGGTTTTCGCAGCACGGCAGAACCACGCATGCGCTACACTTCTAACCCATGGAAACCAAGACCGCTTTCATATTCGACTGCGACGGCGTGCTTCTCGATTCGATCGGCGCGTGGCATGCCCTCGACCAACGCCTGGCCGACGAGGCGGGTATCACAATGGATGCAAAGGATCGCGAGGCCCTGAACGCCTCCACGCTCATCGAGGCGGCAGCGTACTTCCACAACCGCTACGGGGTGGGCGAATCCGTCGAAGATGTCGGGGCGCGCTTCATGCGATTCTTGCTGGAATACTACGAGAACGACGCCTCTGAGACACCCGGCGCGCTCGCGTTCGTGACGATGCTCGCAAAAACCGGTTCATCGCTCTGCGTGCTTTCGAGCTCTCCGCAATCGTTCCTCGTTCCCGGCCTTGCGCGTGCAGGATTCTCGGGATTGATCGGCACCGTGCTCTCCGCCGAGGATCTGCCCTTCAAGAAGCGCGACTCGAAGCTGTATCCACACGTGTGCGACATGCTCGGCACGATACCGCAGAACACCTGGTTCTTCGATGACAGCTGGTACGCGCTCGAGGCGGCAAGCAAGGCGGGTATGCGCAACGTCGGAGTGCACTCTTTCGATGCATGCGGCACACACGAGCAGCTCGGACGATTCTCCGAGCTTGTGTGCGACTCATTTGCGGAGCTTCCGCAAGATCCCGCGTTCTGGGGTTGCTAGCCCGTCCGAAGCGCAAGCCCTTTTACGTATCAGCGATAGCGCGAATCGCGCAAGCATTCACACCAGCAAGGACGGCGGGCGACGCTTTCAAAGCAGAGATGTTCGATAGTGACATCCCCAAAGAACCCTTCAGTCCATCTCCGATCCTGCAGATCTTCTATGGGCAATAGAAAAATGGACTATTTTTGGACTACGACCTCATTTTTTCAGCAAATCAAAGAAAACAGGTCAGAGGTTTATTCCTCTGACCTGTGGTTTTGTGGTGGAGATGAGGGGATTCGAACCCCCGACCCCTACGTTGCGACGCGAAAAAAAGTAAGTTTATTCGTATAACCTTATTTTATGAAACCGAACAAAACCGCAGGTCAAACGCAAATTTGTGCAAACTCGTAAAAACTCGTTAAAAAATTATTGGACCCTTTTTGGACCCTAAAATAATCTTTAACCCGACTTGAACTCCCCTTCGGCATTTCCTACCATCGGCGCCGAGCAATACATCGCAAAAGATTGAGGGTTGGAACCGACATTGTCAGGGGATCAGCGCGTCATAGGCACAGGAACCGCAGAGAAGCGAGGGAAGAACAAGTACCGCATCCGCTTCAACATGGGCTTAAATCCCGTGACCGGGAACTACATCAAGTCCCCCTGGCGCACTGTGCGCGACATCAAGAATAAGGCGCAGCTGCGCACCGCGATGGAGCAATACAAGGCAGAGCTCAACGCAGGGCTCCTTGACAAGGAGGCTAACTACACCGTCGGGGAGTACGCCTGGAAGTTTTACGAGATGCGCTCGCTGATGAGCCTCTCGCCACTCACGCTGAATCGCGAGCGCAACGAAATCAGGCAAATCGATGAGCTGTTCGGTAAGATCAAGCTCACCGACCTGGGACCCCATACGATCAAGAGGACCTACGCGCGCATACGCGAGGAGCAATTGCTCACCGAGTTCGCCCTGCACGCGATGCATACCAAGTTCAAGCAGATCCTACAAGAGGCCGTCGAAGACGGGTTCATCGAAAGAAACCCTTGCAGGAGGATCTCGGTACCGCGCCCTGAGGGAAAGGAGCGCGAGCCCTTGTCGCTCGAGGAGGCCGCACGCTTCCTCGCATGCCTCGAGGATGCAGAGCTCGATTCAAATATCGTCGCATCGTATTTGATGCTCATGACGGGCATGCGATTGGGTGAGGCCCTCGGACTCACCTGGAAATACGTGAGCTTCTCCCCCATGCAAATCTATGTGTGCCAGCAGTACTCGTCAGACAGGAAGCTCAGATCCCCCAAGAGCAAGAAGAGCCGGCGCCATATCGGGATAGAACCCGACACCGCCAACCACCTCGCGATCTGGAAAGCCATGCAAGCCCAAAAGCTCGCCGAGATGGGCATCCAGCAGACCCTCGACACCCCCGTCTTGAGCAGGATCACAATGGCAGACGACGCAACGCGCGAAGAGACCGGCAATGCTCTGATGGTGACGTTCGCAGATCCCCACAACTTCAATAAATGGTTTCGTGAGTGGTGCGTGAAGAACGGATTCGGGCACTATGAGAATGTCGTCGATGTCTATAAGGTCAGGGTGCGCGAAGGCAGGCGTTGGAAAACAAAGCAGATAAGCGTGGAGGAATACCGGTCCCTCAAGGAGGCGGGCGAGAAGATCGAGTACATCAACAGCATCTCGCACAAGACCGGATACACGGGCTTGAGCCCGCATAGGCTCAGGCATACCCACGCGACGCTCCTCATCGGCGCAGGCGTCGATTTGAAGACCGTGCAGGCACGCTTGGGGCACGCCCAGTTCGCAACGACGCTCGACATCTACACCCACGCCATCGCGGCCAAGGATACTGAGGCGGCGGCGGTCTTCAATGGGGCAATAACGCACCGTTCCGTCGATGAGGTTACGGCACTGGCCGTGCCCGAGCAGAGCCTTGAGGTCCAGCCGAAGACCATCGAGGAGATCGAGGTCATCGTGGAGGCCGCAGGGCCGCGCAACGGCATCGAGGCCACTGCCGCCGTTCGCGAGTTCGCCCTCGCCCAAGAGCATGACTTCACGAAAAGGCAGGCCATGGAGACCTGCAACATCAAGAGCATTAAATGGATGGCCAATGCCCTCAGAGAGCTCCAGAGCGAGGGCATCATCAAAAAGATCGGCACGAGCAAGGATGCTCGCTATCGACTCTGCACATAACTCTCATCTGACACATAATCCCCTGCAATCCCGATCAGACACCCACAAAACGCTCCTGGCGTGCGGGAAACGAGCATTTATCGCTTGAAAAAATAAGGTTATAAGGATAACATTACTTTTCGAACATAGAAAAGAAAGGTTACCGCATGGGAAGCTACGTCGAACGCTATTGGGTTTCGGACGCATCGGGCATGAACAAAACCGAGCGGCTGGGGGGTGCCTACTACCCATACGTACCCGACACGATCAGCGATTTCGAGCTTCTGATGGAACCTGC
The DNA here is from genome assembly GCA_017431165.1 of Eggerthellaceae bacterium. Classification (GTDB taxonomy): domain Bacteria; phylum Actinomycetota; class Coriobacteriia; order Coriobacteriales; family Eggerthellaceae; genus SIG42. The sequence continues at coordinate 3,593 of JAFRLO010000003.1, read as the reverse complement.
GTGCGCTACCGCCGTTGCACGCGCCCAAGAAGTGCTGAACGTACTGGAGGGTTCGGGGTCCCTCACGGACACCGAACCGCTCGCGCGGTTGCTCCTGCGGGCGGAGGCGGTCTCGTCATCACGCATCGAAGGCCTTGAGCTTCCCGCGGGCAAGCTGCTCGAATACGAGGAGCTCGACCGCCTGGGCGTCGAGCATCGCCTCGACTCGACGGAGGCACAGGTGCTCGGGAACCTCCATGCGCTCGTCGGCGGATTGGAAAAGGTCCAAGCAGGCTACGAATTCGCAGTTGACGGGATCTGCGAGCTCAATCGTACGCTGCTCGAGGGGACGCGGCTTTCGGATGTCGGCGGCATGATTCGGGAGACCCAGAACTGGATCGGGGGGAACCGCGTGAACCCGGTCGGCGCGGCATATGTCCCTCCGGAGCCTAAGCTCGTTCCTGGGCTCATGGAGGATCTCGTCGCGTTTTTGAACGAGACGGAGCTTCCGGCGGTTGCTGCCGCGGCGATTGCGCACGCGCAGCTCGAGACCATCCACCCCTTCTCAGACGGCAACGGGCGCACGGGACGGGCGCTCGCGCACATGATCCTGAAGACGAGAGGCCTCGCACGCGCGACCGTTCCCCCGGTATCCCTCGTGCTCGCCACGGACCGCGACCGCTACATCGCCAACCTAAGCGCATACCGAACGGACGGTACCGAAGGGCGCAATGAGGTCGTGAACGGCTGGGTCGAGTATTTCGCGAACGCGACCTTGCTTTCTTGCGAGCGCGCCATAGGATTCGAGCGGACGATTGCCGACATCAAGGACGGCTGGATCGGACGCACGGGATTCCGCGCAGGATCAGCAGGAAGGCTGCTGCTCGACGTGCTTCCCGGAACACCGGCCATCAGCATAAAGACGGCACAGGCTCTCACGAAACGCAGCTACCCGGCAGCCCGTTCGGCGGTGCTCGCCCTCGTGGATGCAGGCATCCTCCATCAGAACTCGAAGAACCGCAAGAGCGGCATATACGTCGCGCGCGAGGTAATCGACGCATTCAACGCATATGAGAGGGCACTCGCCACGGTTTCGGGGGATACGACCGCCGAAAAGCCGCGCCGCCATGTTCCGCAGCGCATGCGAAAGTCATGAAGCGATTATTGTAGCTTCCAAGGTTTCTCGGCCTTGGAAGCTGCAATAAACTCCCCCGAACTCCGAAAGATAAGGTCAAAAAATCAGCAGGTGCAAGTTCAGGGCGCACCTCACCAAGCTGTCCCCTATTTTTGGAAAAAAGGCAAAACATATATTCTGACCTGCGGTAATACAGGAGATTATCGACAAAATCCATCTAAGCATTTCCCCTGAAAATGCTTTTCCGAGCATTTTTTTAGCTATCTTCAAGATGCACTTTGAAAATGCGCTGGATACGAATAAGCCTTCGAGTCTACGCGGCCTTCCTCGAAGACGATGATCTTTAGGCAAGCGCTTGATTCCTATCCGATCAATCAATGGAATCGTTATTACTGGAGATTGGTTCGATTGCCCGATCGCGTTAGCGCGAAAGGACAACCGATCCCGCCCATACACCAATTGACCGGATAAGGCGAACGCTGCCGACAGATCCGTTGCGCATCCGATGCATTTCATAGGTGAAACGCTTGGCAAGAGCCCAGGTTGAAAGCGGCTTTACAGATGAAGCCGTTTGAACCAGGCCCCTCGGTTGAGGGGCTTAGGCCACATTGCGAAAAACCCGTTGAAGACAGCGTCTTCGAAGAAAGGGACAGACCATGGACGAAACCGTCAACCATGAGAAAACGCCGGCAAGAAAGGCACCGCAGATCCGCAACTTCGCCTACGACCCTATCGAAAAGCAGCGGATACTTTGCACCAAGGAGGTTGCAGCCTACTTGGGCGTTTGCAACGTGACCGCGACCAGGATCATGCGGGAATCCGGCAAGGCATTCCGTTTAGGGAACCGGATCTTGATCAAAGAGGGAAACCTCCGCGAGCACCTCGCGAGTCTCGAGGGCAAGCTCTAGACGCCTCGGCCCGTACCTTGAAAAGCGAATACAGGACCGACTCCATACGCAAGCAAACACATAAGCCGCCATACCTTCAATCATCAAGGGCGGAGTTGGAAAAAACGATGCCGACAAGGTGTAAAAGCCTGCCGGCATCGTCTGTTTTTTACGCTCAAGGCCATCTTGAAACAGGGCGTTCCACAGTGAGCGTAGGCCTCTTTTTCTGGGCCCTGTTTAACCGCAAGCGGAAAAGCACCCCTGACCTGGACTTTTGGCACGCCAAAAGAGCGTTTCTGGGTCCAAAAGGGCCCATCTTCTATCCTGCTCAAGTTGGCTGAGTATTGATTAGATTATTCGGCTTCGTCGTCCATCGGTGGTTCATCGTAATACTCTTGCGCCATTCGTTGCTGAACGGAACGATCTATAACCTGCTGATTTAGGCTTGTCAGATTCCTTAATTGGCAATAGCTGTTGAAAACCGAGAAGCCAATTTCCGCTACGAGCTTGCCGATTAGCTCGTCCGCATACGACGAGCTGACTAGGTTCACGTTTTCGAAATCCAATACCAGAAGCTTATCGCCTTCACGGATAATGTTGCTTGCTTTATGCCTGATTCGCTCAGCAGCTTGTCGTGTGCCGGTCCCTGCAGACTCACTCGCAATCGAAAGAACGTATTCTCTTCCAGCGGGGTCTTCCATATCTTCAAGCCAAAGACGAGTCGGGTCTTGCCTCAGTGCTTGAGCAACATCGATGCTGTGAGAGCAGTCCAGCTGGAAGTCGACAAGGGTGGTCCCAAGGCTATCCGAGCCATAATAGAATCCACCTCTTTCGTTGGGGAAGCTCCCTTCCTCACTGAAGTACACTTTCGCCCCGTTTGAAGAAACACTGTAGGATCCGCCGTTCAATCGAACAACCTCCGAAAAACCCCACATTCCGTTCCCTTGGCCAATAGATTCGTCTCGGGTAACGCATTCTTGCAGTGCAAGCGTAATTGCATCCAAGGCTGTTCTGGGCGAATGCTTCTTCGAGCTCTTTAGCGAGCTAAAAATACCTCGGCCGTTGTCGAAAACGCAAAGAGACAACCTTCTATTGAAGCTTGTGAATTGACCCATATAGAAGCCACAGGATGCATCAGAGTGCTGTAAAACGTTATCCATGATTTCATAAAGGCACCATTCGATGCCGGTCAGAACACCTTCCTCGACATCGTAGCTTTCGAGTATGCAGTCGCGAGTCGCATCAACTAACTTCTTGATATCTGATGAGTCCTCAAACCTCCATACAACGTCAAGGGGTCTTTCCAGCCTTCGAACCCCTTCGTCAGTATCAACGGTAAAAGGATTCTCTAAGCGAGTATGACCTATGTAGGAATATGGAGAATTCACCCAATCACAGGTGATTTCGTAGCCTTTGGATCGGTAGTATTCGATGATTCCCGCAATCGGCACGCATGTGTTCGGATATGCCTGTCCATCTTCAGGCGCTTTCAAAACGAAGTCGTACCACCCATCCTCAGTTGATCGATACAACTGCTTGTTTAAGAAATTGGGCGCATATGAATCGGATAAGTCCAGTTCAATTTCTTTTTC
>JAFRLO010000001.1 GCA_017431165.1 Eggerthellaceae bacterium | reverse complement strand
GGTTATCGTCATGAGATTCACAACTATGACGAGCTGAAATTCGAGGTCGAAAGCGACATCATAGATTGGCTGCGTGGTCCGTGGCCGTATTTTGAATAAAGGTTTCCAAAAAGAACTTACCGTGAAAGGCCGGCATCCAGTGCGGATGCCGGCCTTTCTCCTTAGAAGTCGAAAACCTTGCCGACGGGCTCGGCAATAACGAGGTCGGCAAGCCTGTCAGCGGAGGTGGGCGAGAGATTGACGATAGCTAGATGTGATCCGTGGAAGTAGTGGATGAGGCTAGCCGCAGGGTTGACGACAAGAGACGTCCCTGCGATGACCAGAAGCGAGGCGCGTGTAATGGCATCAACCGCTCCTTCGAGCACGTCCATGTCAAGCCCTTCTTCGTAGAGCACCACGTCGGGCTTGATGACCCCGCCGCATTCGAGGCAGCGCGGAACGCCATCCTCAGAGGCTTCGCGTGCGGCAAGCATCTCATCAAGTGAATATGGAGTTCGGCATCGCATGCAGAAGTTGCGCAATACGCTACCGTGCAGTTCGAATACGTTTTTGCTCCCCGCAGCCTGATGCAGACCATCGATGTTCTGCGTCACGATGGCGCGTAGGATGCCTTGTTTTTCAAGTTGGGCGAGTTTGCGGTGCGCGGGGTTCGGTTGTGCATCGGTGAATATCATCTTGTCGCAATAGAACGCATAGAACTCCGCAGGATACTCGTCGAAGAACGACCGACTTACCACCTGCTCAGGTGTGAGTTTGAGGTTCGCGAGCTTCTTCGCACGCTGTGGATGACCCGTGCGCTCAGCGAACTGTGCAGCTTCTTTCCCCAGATCTTGGAGGAAGATGCCTTTCGCGCTGCGGAAATCAGGGATGCCGCTTTCGGTGGATACGCCCGCCCCTCCGAAGAACACCATGCCTTGCGGTGGACATTCTTCGATCCATGTGCGTAAGGTTTCGATGGCTTGGGTTGAGCTGCTGTGATTCGCTTCCATGGTCCTTCCTTTGCAAAAGGCTGATTGGCGTATGGGAAAACCCTTATCAGCAGTATGAATCTTTTTCGCGTGATTTGCACGTAATTGCTTGCGGTGGGTAAGGGCTGTGATACAGTAGCGTCAGGAAAAGAAGCAGGCGGGATTTCATTGCTTGCCTGCAAAAACAACACGAAACAAGGAGGCTATCATGGCTGACATCAATCTGGATTCTCTGAAGGAAGGCGTTGACGGCTTGGCCGAGAAGGCTGCCAAGGCAATAGATGATTTCGATGCTGATGCAGCGCTCGCATCTGCGAAGGAAGTCGCTTCCGACCTCGCAGGCAAAGCCGCTGTCGCATGGGATGAGTTCGATGCGAAGTCCAAGCTCGCGTCCGCGAAGCAGGGCATTCAGGATCTGCTCGACAAGACCGATATCGACGAGAAGGCCGCTGCGGGTATCAAGAGCTTGCTCGACAAGACCGATGTCGACGACAAAGCAATGGCGAAGATCAAGGGCATCCTCGATGAGACCGATCTCGATGAGAAGGCAGTCGCCTTCTTCAAGAAGGGCATGGGTGCACTGAGCGCCGCCGTCGCTGCCTTCAAAGCTGATGCTGCTGAGCCTGCTGAGGCTGCCGAGGACGCTGCCGCTGCTGCCGCCGAGGTTGCAGACACCGCCGCTGCTGCTGCTGGCGATGCAGTCGCCGCTGCGCAGGCCGCTGCCGAGGAAGTCGCCGAAGAGGCTGCAGAGGTTGCCGAGGAAGCCGAGGAGATCGTCGAGTAACACTTGAGCAACGCTTGCGAACGAAGCTGCGCATTTCATCGCGCGGCACGCAATCGATTCGGGAGGCGGGGTGCAATGCCCCGCCTCTTCTCATGAATACGGTATGATACGCACATGTTCTTACTTGGCTGTGAAAAAGTACGTGTCGATTTTCCGACGAAGACGGTGTTTACCGATTTGACCCTCGGAATCGAGGACGGTGCGCGCATTGGCATAGTGGGACGCAATGGCGATGGGAAATCGACTTTGCTTTCGCTTTTATGCGGGCAACTCGAACCTGATAGCGGCCGCGTGGTCAAAACTCGCGGCGTACGTGTCGGACTACTCGGCCAGACGGATGCGCTCGATGACGCCCAAACCGTTGAGCGTGCGGTAATTGGCGACCGAGAACGCTACGAATGGGCGTCCGATCCTCGTATTCGCGGAATCATCAATGGCTTGCTTGACGGTATCGACTGGCATGGAGTTATCGGTACGCTCTCGGGCGGACAGCGCCGTCGCGTCGATTTGGCGCGCCTGCTTGTAGGCGAGTGGGATGTTCTGGCTCTCGACGAGCCGACCAATCATCTGGATATCCGTGCAATAACCTGGCTTGCCAACCATCTGAAGACGCGCTGGAAAGCAAAGACCGGCGTGCTGCTTGTCGTGACGCACGATCGTTGGTTTTTAGATGAAACCTGCCTCGATATGTGGGAAGTGCACGATGGTCTCGTCGAGCCGTTCGAAGGCGGCTTTTCGGCCTACATCATGCAACGTGTGGAGCGTGATCGTTTGGCGACGTTGGCCGAGCAAAAGCGCCAAAACGCGTTGCGCCGTGAGCTAGCATGGCTTTCCCGCGGAGCCCGTGCGCGTGCAACGAAGCCGAAATTCCATGTCGCTGCCGCTCAAGCGCTCATTGCGGACGTGCCGCCTTTACGTGACAGCATCGAACTCAAGCGCATGGCGTGCGCACGGCTTGGAAAACAGGTTATCGATCTGGTTGATGCAACGGTAGATTATGGGGAAGGCCCTGTGCTGCGTGATGTAAAGTGGCTCATCGGCCCGGGAGACCGCTATGGAGTGCTTGGCGTGAATGGCGTGGGCAAAACAACCCTCCTGCGCACCATCCAAGGTTTGCAGCCCCTTACTAAAGGCTCGCTCAAAATCGGGAAGACGGTACGTTTCGGGGTGCTTTCGCAGGGACTCGACAACCTCGTGGAGGCGGGCAACGACAGGGTTCGCCAAGTCGTGTCGCGATATCCGCATCGCAAGATGCTCGACGACAAGGAATACACTCCTAAAAGGTTGTTGGAGAAGTTGGGCTTCTCAAACGATGACATGAACGAGCCCGTTTGCGATCTGTCGGGCGGGCAGAAGCGCCGCCTTGCGCTCATGATGCTTCTGCTTGACGAGCCGAACGTGCTGATTCTCGATGAGCCGGGCAACGACCTGGACACCGACATGCTCGCTGCCGTAGAGGACTTGCTCGATGGCTGGCCAGGTACGCTGATTCTGGTCACTCATGATCGTTACCTTATGGAACGCGTGACAGATCACCAGTTCGCGCTCATCGATGGAACGCTCAGACATGTTCCGCGTGGCGTCGATGAATTCTTGGAGCTTCTTGCCGAAAGCGAAGAGGGCGCGACGATCGTGGAATCCGGATATAGTGACGAGTCCGATTCTCCAGAGCTTGAAAGAAAAGAGCCTCCGAAGCTTTCGGGAGGTCAAATCCGCATGCTCCGTAAGACCATGGATTCTTCCGAGACGAAAATGGCAACCGTGCGTTCGAAGATCGAAGATGCCAAACGCCGAATGGAAGAACATGATCCGACCGATTTCGAAGGGCTGCTGGGCTTTCAGGCAGAGATCCAACAACTTGAGCAAAGGCTTGAAGAGCTCGAACTTGCATGGCTCGAGGCTGCCGAACAGCTTGGGGAATAGCATCCTAGACAGCATGCGAGACGGGTTCGTTTTCATGCTTGAAATGCAACATGGAAAAACTCGTTAGATTTGCAGGTTTGCTCAGTCCAGAAGTGATATCGTGAGACAATAAATGCGAGCAATATAGCGTGAGGAAAGGAGACCCCGTATGCCAACATGTTCACTCTGTGGGGCGCCTTGCAGGGATGACGCATTATTCTGCCCGAACTGCGGTGCTCGTTTTGCCGCTCCTGATGAAATGCCAGAACCTATCGAGGAGACGTTCGACGGGGAAGTCGAAATCGTCGAAGATGGCCTTACCGAAGACGTTCTGGTCGATGAGGCGATTGCGCAGGATGCGCCTGAAGTTGTCGCCGAGGTTGTAGAAGAAGTCGCCGATGCTATTGATGAAGCAAAAGAAGAGGTCACCGAGGTCGTCGAGGACGCCGTCGAAGAAGCCCAGGAGGACATCGCCGAGATAGCCGAAGAGGTTCAAGAGGTCGCCGAAGACGTCATCGAGGATATCGAGGAGGTTGTCGTCGAGGATGCTGGCGAGGCCGTCGAAGCCGATGACTCCGGAGCACCCGAGGCTGATGCGTACAATCCGTATGCTGGCGCCTATGCTCATCCGACGACGCCAGAGGAGCCCAAGGTCGAAGCACCTCGACCGGAGCCAGCTGTCGCACATAAGGTCTATACCACAGCTGGCGGTCAAGCAGGTGGCTATCAGCAGGCAGCATATGCCGCGTCGTACAGAAGGTATCCGGCTCCCAATAAAGTACAGTACCGTGATGCTTTGAGGAAGGGCTGGGAAGACTTCAAGGCCATGCCGAATTGGATGGTGAAGATTCTTCTGCTCGGACTGGTCAGCGCTGTCCCGATTCTGAATTTCTTTGCAGCTGGCTTTGCCATGCGTTGGGGTGCTCGTGCGGCTTTTAAAGACGAGCGTACCGATATGAAGATTTTCCAAGAGGGAGCATTCGTTCTTGGCTTCTTCGAGTTCGTCATCACATTGGTTTGGGGTATAGCATGCTCCATCGTTGGCATCATTCCATTGGTTGGAGTCGTTGCCATCGTGCTTGCAGCTCCGCTTATGCAGCTGTGTGTCATGCGACTTGCCCTTTCCCGTCAGCTTGGCGATGCGTTCACCTTCGATAGGATTTGGCCGACATTCAAGGAGAACTTCGGAAGCACGATGGCTCTTTTCTGGTTGCCGAACCTGATCACTGTTGCGGCGGGACTCGTCTTCTCGTTCGTGGCTGCCATCGTAAGCGGACTTTTCGTAGCAGCTGTGAATACCGAAAGCGCGCTTATCATATTCGCACTTTTCGGTTTCATCCTTCTATTCATCGGCGTGTACATCTTGTGCGTGCTTTCCGTCGGCGTCATGCTCGTCGTCTTCCGCGCATTCGGCTACTGGATTGCAGAAGCACAGCCCGACTGGGTAGCTGATGCCCGCGCGATCGGTGCGGACAGAATCGATTAAACCACGCGTTTTCGATTGACCCTGGCGAATGAAGGAACAATGCGCCCCGTTCTCTTTAGCGAGAGCGGGGCGTTTCTGGTGTAATATGTCGTAAAAGGACGATTGAGGAGGACATATGCTTTCAGGCGATAAGATTTGGATGGCAACAGGCGATGACAAATGCTATCTGTTGCTCAATCAGGCCAACCGTCATGGATTGATTACGGGCGCATCCGGTACTGGCAAAACCGTTACACTCAAGGTGATGGCGGAGGCGTTCTCGCAGGCAGGCGTACCCGTGTTCATGGCTGATGTCAAAGGTGACGTCACGGGTATGGCGCAGGCTGGCGATGATACGGAAAACATCCGCAAGCGCGTTGTGAAGTTCGGCATCGAGGACTGGTCTTTGCGCGGCTGCCCTTGTCGTTTCTGGGACATGATAGACGGAACGGGCGGACTTCCGATTCGCGTGACGGTCTCGCAAATGGGACCGATTATCCTTTCGCGTCTTCTGGGGCTTACCGATGTGCAGGAAGGCGTTTTGAACATCGTATTCCGCATTGCAGATGACCGGAAGATGCTTCTCATCGACCTGAAGGATCTCCGCTCCATGCTTAATTATGTGGCGCAGCGTTCCGACCAATTCCAGACCACCTATGGCAATGTGACAGATCAATCAGTTGGTGCGATCCTCCGAGCACTCCTTGCCATCGAGGATCAAGGTGGCAATGCGTTCTTCGGAGAGCCGGCGCTCGATTTGGCCGACTGGTTCGAATGCGATGAGAACGGTCACGGTTACGTCAACGTGCTTAATGCCGTCAGGCTCATCAAATCACCGCAGGTATACTCCATGTTCCTTCTATGGATGCTGACCGAACTATTCGAGACGCTTCCAGAGGTTGGTGATCTCGACAAGCCGAAATTCGTCTTCTTCTTTGACGAGGCACATCTTTTGTTCAACGGCATGCCCAAGGAGCTGCTTGATAAGGTCATCCAAGTTGTCAAGCTTATCCGCTCGAAGGGCGTGGGCGTGTACTTCATCACGCAATCTCCGAACGATATTCCCGATGCAGTGCTCGCTCAGCTTTCGAACCGCGTGCAGCATGGTCTTCGCGCATACACGCCAGCCGAGCAGAAAGTCGTGCGTGCAGCTGCGCAGGCGTTCCGCCCGAACCCGAAGTTCAAGGCGGAAGATGTCATCACAGAACTCGGCACAGGCGAAGCGCTCGTCTCCTTCCTTGACGAGGAAGGCCGTCCGATGATCGTCGAGAAGGCGAAGATCCTGCCTCCGCAATGCTTGATGGCGCAGGCTTCTGATGAGGTCATCGCGGGCGTTCTCGCCAAACAGAGCAAACTGATGGCCAAATACGGCGAAGCGTTCGATCGCATCTCGGCATATGAGTACATCAACGATATAACCGAAGCCGCGAACAGGGAGTTGGGCATCGAGACTCCGACAGCTGCTCCTGCGCAGCCAGTGACATCCTTGGCCGAGCTCGAGGCGGATGCTGCGCGGGCAAGGGCGACCGCGAAGGCTGCCGCAGATGAAGCACTCAAAGCTGCTGCCGATGTAGCGAACGCCACGCTTGAAGACATGCCTGCCGCCGCCGCCAGAGCGCAGGAAGCCGCAGAAGTGGCTAAGCGTGCCGCTGCAGTTGCCGATGCCGTCGAAGAGGCATACGCTGCAGCACTTGCCCGAGGGGGAGTATCCGTCCAACCTGCGCTCGATTTGACTGACAAGCAAAAGAAAGAGCTTGCAGCCAAGCAGGCGAAGGAGAAAGCTGCCGAAGAGAAGGCTCAAGCAGCAGCGCTTAAAGAAGCAGAGCGTCAGGCTAAGGCCGAAGCGGCTGCGCGCGAAAAAGCGCGTGCCGCCGCTGAAAAGGAGCGGATTGCAGCTCAAAAGGCTGCGCAGCGCGATCTTGAGCGCCAGATCCGCGAGCAGCAAAAGGAAGCTGAGCGTTTGGCTAAAGAGCGTCAGAAACAGCAGGAGAAAATGCGGAAGGACCTCGAGAAACTAGCAGGCCAGGCTCTCAAGAACATCGGCCGTAGGTCGAACAACGATATCGTGCGCGGCATTCTCGGTTCGCTGCGGTTCTAACGTGGTACACTGTCGAACCGCTAAGCTAAACGAACGGAGTAAACCATGAACTACGATTTCATCCGCCAGTCCGACCCGGATATCTATTATGTGATGGAGCACGAGCTGGAGCGTCAGCGCGACCATATCGAATTGATTGCCAGCGAGAATTTCACAAGCGAAGCTGTCATGGAGGCCATGGGCAGCCATTTGACGAACAAGTATGCGGAAGGCTATCCGGCGGCGCGCTTCTATGGCGGATGCGAGAATGTCGACCAAATCGAGAACATCGCGATCCGTCGCGCGAAGTCGCTCTATAAGGCAGAATATGCGAACGTGCAACCGCATGCTGGTTCTCAGGCGAACGTTGCCGTTTATACCGCGCTGTTGCAGCCGGGCGATACCATCTTGGGCATGAGCCTCGATGCTGGCGGCCACTTGACGCACGGTGCTCGTGCGTCTATCACGGGTCGTTATTGGAATTCGGTGACGTATGGCGTTAATCCCGAGACCGAGATGATCGACTATGACGAAGTGCTCAAGAAAGCAAAGGAGTGCTCGCCGCAGATCATCGTTGCCGGTGCGAGTGCATATCCGCGATTCATCGATTGGGAGCGCTTCCGCGAAATCGCCGATGAAGTCGGAGCGTATTTCATGGTTGATATCGCGCACATCGGTGGTTTGGTCGCTGCGGGCGTGCATCCGTCGCCGGTTCCGTATGCCGATGTCGTCACATCCACTACGCACAAAACGCTGCGTGGTCCTCGCGGTGCCATCATTTTGTGCAAGGAGGCGCTGGGCAAGCGCATCGACCACGCTGTATTCCCTGGCACGCAGGGTGGTCCGCTCATGCATGTGATTGCTGCGAAGGCAATCTGCTTGCGCGAGGCCATGCTTCCAGGATTCAAGGATTATCAGCAGCAAATCGTCAAAAACGCCAGTGTGTTGGCACAGACCCTCATGGACGGCGGCGTGCGCCTGACCACGGGTGGTACGGACAACCATATGATGCTCGCGGATGTTGCATCCAAGGGTCGCACGGGTCTCGAAGTGCAACAGTTGCTCGACAAGGCGAACATCACAGCGAACAAGAACGCCATCCCGTTCGATCCGCTGCCGCGCGCAGAGACGAGCGGTGTGCGCTTCGGAACGCCTGCTATCACAACGCGCGGCATGAAGGAAGAAGAGACCGTTCAGATAGGCAAGTGGATCTTAGAGATTCTCGAGCGCGGCGACGAGGCGACTGCCCGCATCAAAGACGAAGTCAAGGAGCTGTGCGCCCAGCATCCGCTTTATCCGCATCTGTAAGGACGCGTGGTGGTCTAAAAGCCATTAATGCAATCCCGTTTTCTAAGGTGCGCCGCATTTTTTGCGGCGCATTTTTTGTCTCATCAGCGTTTTCACAAAATCTTAACTTAATTAAAAAGAAAACTTGACAATAGTAGACTTAGATTTTATTATCCACAATGCAGAAAAAAATTTGCCAAACTGTATCGGTAAGAATCTGATATCAACTTTGGGAATAACCTTTTAAAGAGAGGAGCACATAATGAGCAAGATCTTAGGTATCGACCTTGGTACCACCAACTCCGCTATGGCTGTCATGGAAGGCAGCGAGCCAGAGATTCTGGTCAATGCCGAGGGCGATCGCACCACGCCATCTGTTGAGGGCTTCCGCAAGGACGGCGAGCGTGTTGTCGGTAAGGCTGCAAAGAACCAGGCCGTTACCAATCCCGAGAACACCGTTTCCTCCATCAAGCGCTTTATCGGTCGTTCGTATGACGAGACCGCCGAAGAGCGCAAGACGGTCGCCTATAAGGTGAACCGCGGCAAGGATGGTCGTGCGGTCGTGGATATCGACGGCAAGGACTTCACGCCTGAGGAGATTTCCGCCATGGTTCTGCAAAAGCTCAAGGCTGACGCAGAGAAGCAGGTTGGCGGTACCATCACGCAGGCAGTCATCACCGTTCCGGCGTACTTCAACGATGCACAGCGTCAAGCAACGAAGGATGCGGGCAAGATCGCAGGTCTCGATGTCCTGCGTATCATCAACGAGCCTACGGCTGCCGCACTTGCCTACGGCCTTGACAAGACCAACAAAGACGAGAAGATCCTCGTGTTCGACCTCGGTGGCGGTACGTTCGACGTATCCATCCTCGAGCTCGGCGATGGCGTTTTCGAAGTTGCCTCCACTGCTGGCGACAACCACCTCGGCGGCGACGACTGGGATCAACGCGTCATCAATTGGTTGGCTGACAAGTTCAAGGCTGACCAGGGCGTCGACCTGCGTGCCGACAAGATGGCTCTCCAGCGTCTGAAGGAAGCAGCCGAGAAGGCGAAGATGGAGCTTTCGAGCACATCGCAGACCAATGTCAACTTGCCGTTCATCACTGCGGTCGATGGTCAGCCGAAGCATTTGGACTACACGCTGACGCGTGCCGAGTTCGAGCGCATCACCCGCGATTTGCTGGATCGCTGCAAGGGTCCTGTCGAGCAGGCGCTGCGCGACGCCGGCCTGCGTACTGGCGATGTTGATGAGGTCATCTTGGTTGGCGGCTCAACGCGTATGCCGGCCGTGCAGGAACTCGTCAAGAACATGACGGGCAAGACGCCGAACATGTCTGTGAATCCGGACGAGGTCGTTGCCATGGGCGCGGCTATCCAAGGTGGCGTGCTTTCTGGCGACGTCACGGGCATTCTGCTTCTTGATGTCACGCCGTTGTCGCTGGGCGTCGAGACTCTGGGTGGCGTTATGACCAGGATGATCGAGCGCAACACCACGATTCCGACCCGCAAGACGGAGATTTACTCCACGGCAGCGGACAACCAAACGACTGTCGAGGTGCATGTCCTTCAGGGCGAGCGTCCGATGGCACGCGACAACAAGACGCTGGGTCGCTTCCAGCTTTCCGGCATCCCGGCTGCACGTCGTGGCGTTCCGCAAATCGAGGTCACGTTCGACATCGACGCAAACGGTATCGTGAACGTCTCCGCAAAGGATTTGGGTACGGGCAAGCAGCAGCAAATCACCATCAGCGGTTCCACCGCATTGAGCGATGACGAAGTCGATCGCATGGTGAAGGATGCAGAGCAGCATGCTGAGGAAGACAAGCAGCGCAAGGAAGAGGCTGAGGTCCGCAACAATGCCGACTCGCTCGTCAACGCGACCGAGCAGACGCTTTCGGAGCTGGGAGACAAGGTTCCGGCAGATACCAAGGCTGAGGCTGAGGCTGCCATCGCCGAAACCCGCAGCGCGCTGCAAGGATCCGACCTTGGTGCTATCAAGGCAGCGACCGAGCGCATGCAGCAGGCGGGCTACAAGCTGGCTGAGGTTGTCTACTCCGCGAATGCCGGTCAGGGCGCTGGCTTCGACCCGAATGCAGCTGCTGGCTATGGCGCAGGTGCCGGATACGGCGATCCTAACGCATACGGTGCAGCTGGCTATGGCGCTCCCGCGGGCGACGAGCCCATCGAGGCTGACTACGAAGTGGTTGACGACAACGAAGGGAAGTAACAGAGATGTCAGACATCAAATGGGATGATGTTCTGGAATCTGCTGCAAATGACGACGCGGTTGATGCTGCGGAAACGGTAGAAGCCGAGATCATCGAAGACGAAGCAAACGGTGGAGCTGCTGCACAGGATGCAGCGGCTCCTGCCGAGCAAAGCGCGGCGGAGGCCGAAATCGACGAGATCGATGCAATGCCGACCAGCGCGGCCGATATCCTTGCCGCTGCGCAAGCCGAGGCGAAGGATTGGCAGGATAAGTATCTTCGCTTGCATGCGGAGTGGGATACCTACCGTAGGCGCACTAACGAGCAGCGTGCAGCGGAGAAGGTCCGTGCGACAGAGAAGCTGGTCACCGATTTGCTTCCTGTACTGGACGACTTCGAGCGCACTATCAAATATGGGCGCGAGAATGGCGAAGAGGGCCTGCTTGGAGGTGTCGAGGCAGTGCAAAGCAAGCTGCTCGACATGCTCAAGCGCTCAGGGCTCGAGATGATCGATCGTGCGGGAGAGCCGTTCGATGCACTGCAAGAGCAAGCGGTTGCCGTGGTGCCGAATCCCGATGCGTATGAAGAAACGGTCGCGGATGTGTACCAGAAGGGGTACCGCATGGGCGATAAGGTCCTGCGAGCTGCCATGGTGACGGTGACCACGGGAGGTCCTACGCGACCGACCGAAGAGCCTGAGGCGTAAGTGAAAGATGAAGTAACGAGCAACGAAGGCGGGTGGCATCCCGCCTTCGTTATCAGAAGGAGGAGCGCATATGCCTGGTGTAACACCTGATTACTACAGCATTCTGGGCGTTTCGCGCGATGCCGACGAGAAGACGATAAAGAAAGCCTTCCGCAAGCTTGCACGTGAACACCATCCCGATGCAGGCGGCGACGAGGCGAAGTTCAAGGAGATTAACGAGGCCTACGAGGTCTTAAGCGACGAGAAGAAGCGCAAGCTCTACGATCAATACGGTACTGCGAACGAGAACCAGATTCCCGGCGGCTGGGGTGGTCAAGCCATCAACATGGAAGATCTTTTCGGCGGCGCTGGCGGATTCGGCAGCTGGTCCGACATTCTCGAGAGCATCCGAAACGGCGAAGGCGCGTTCGGAAGCAACTGGGAGATCAACAACGGGCAAGGCTGGGGTTCGAATTTCGGTCAGCGCGGGAACCGCCCGCGTAAAGGCCAGGATATGAACGTCACGTTGACCGTTAGCTTCGATGAGGCGTTCAAGGGAGTGGAGAAGCGCGTAACGGTGCGCGTACCCGGAAAGAAAGAATCCGAGACGCTTGATATCAAGGTTCCAGCGGGTGCCATGGACGGCGGACGTCTGAGGTATCGCGGCAAGGGCCGTCCCGGCACTAATGGCGGTGCGGCAGGCGATTTGCTGATTACGACCAAGATAGAGCCGCACCAGTACTTCTCTCGCGAAAAGGCCAACGTTCTGATCACGGTGCCGGTAACCATCGCCGAAGCGGCGCTGGGTGCAAGCATCATTGTTCCTGCTCCTGATGGCAGCAAGGTACGCGTCAAGGTGCCAGCAGGCACTCAGTCGGGGAAAGTGCTGACCATCAAGGGTAAGGGTGCCCCGCGTATCAAAGGCGAGGGCAATGGTGATTTGAAGATAACAGTGAAGGTGATCATTCCGAAGTCCTTGAACGATAAACAGAAGCAAGCACTCGAAGCGTACAAAGAAGCAGACGAAAGAAGCGTGAGACCATGGTAAAGAATGATCGTAACAAGCCGTTGTACATGATCAGTGTCGCTGCTGAGCTCGCAGGCGTTCATCCGCAGACCTTGCGCGCGTACGAGCAGAAGGGCCTTGTCACGCCGCAGCGCACGAGTGGTAACACGCGCATGTATTCGCAAGCCGACATTGAGCGCCTCGAGTTGATCAACGAGCTGACGAGCGAAGGCATCAACCTCGCGGGCGTCATCCGCATCCTCGATTTGCAGGGGCGTCTTGACGAACGCGATGAAGAGATTGACAGCCTCCACAAACGAGTCCGCCGTTTGGCCGATCGTGTGCACGAGCTCGAGACGCGCGAGAGTGTGAATTCGCTCGTGCTGGCGACGACGACCGCATTGGCGCCGCGCAGGCTGCCGTAAAGAGGCAAGCGTGCTACACAGCAGTTGGCTGGAAGCATCGTGAAGCGCGGGGCACAAGCATTACGATTCTCATTCTTCGAAAGGAGAGTTGAATTATGAATATGGGAAATTTGCAAAAACTTGCATTGACTGCTCAGGAGGCGCTGCAAAATGCGCTTTCCATCGCATCCGATGCGCAAGCGGCACAAGCTGAGCCGATTCATCTGCTCAAAGCATTGCTGACATCGGGCGAGAACAACCTATCGGCAATCATCAAGCGCATCGGCGCCGATAGCGGGTCGATTCTAAATAACGTGAATGCCGAAATCGAGCGTGCCCCCAAGGTGAGCAGCTCAAGCGGCGGCATGATGGCTATGATGGCTGGCGCGCCGAGCATCGAGTTGCTCAATGTTCTCGATGCCGCGGTCAAGACTGCCGAGAAGCTCGGCGATAGCTATGCCACCAGTGAGCATCTGCTCATCGCACTTGCGCAGGACAAAGGTGCGGCGGGACGCATTCTCGCGACTGCTGGCGTAACTCAGAAGAATATCGAAGCCGCCTACGAGGAGCTTCGTGGCGATACACGCGTGACCGATCAGGTCGAGAAGACCCAGTTCGAGGCGCTTGAGCAATATGGCCAGAATCTGACCCAACAAGCGCGCGAGGGCAAGCTCGATCCAGTCATCGGCCGTTCGGAGGAGATTCGTCGCACCATCCAGGTGCTAAGCCGTCGTACTAAGAACAACCCAGTGCTCATCGGCGAACCCGGTACAGGTAAGACTGCAATCGTCGAGGGGCTCGCGCAGCGTATCGTCGCAGGCGATGTGCCGAGCTCGCTTAAAGATCGCGACATCATCGGACTCGATTTGGGTGCCATGATGGCCGGTGCGAAGTACCGCGGCGAATTCGAAGACCGCTTGAAAGCCGTATTGCGCGAGGTGAAGGACGCCCAAGGGCGCATCATCCTGTTCATCGATGAGCTGCACACCATTGTAGGTGCTGGAACCTCGGGCGATAGCTCTCTTGATGCGGGCAATATGCTCAAGCCTGCATTGGCGCGCGGTGAGCTGCATGCCATCGGCGCGACAACGCTTGACGAGTACCGCAAATACGTCGAGAAAGATGCAGCACTCGAGCGTCGTTTCCAGCCTGTGCTGGTTGGCGAACCTTCCGTCGAGGACACCATCGCGATTCTGCGCGGCCTGAAGGAGAAGTACGAAATCCATCATGGCGTGCGCATCACGGATGCTGCCATCGTGGCCGCTGCCGAGCTGTCTAACCGATACATCTCAGATCGTTTCTTGCCCGACAAAGCCATCGACTTGATGGATGAGGCGGCTAGCCGCCTGCGTATCGAGATCGATTCCATGCCAGAGGAAATCGATGCGGCGGTACGTCGTATCACGCAGATGCAGATCGAAGAGCAGGCGCTCATGAAGGAGTCTGACGAAGCGAGCCGCGAGCGCCTTGAGGTGCTGCGCGGTGAGATCGCGGCGGCGCAGGATGCGCTCGATATGCGCAAAGCGGAATGGCAAAACGAGAAGGACATCATCGAGAACGTCCAGAACCTCAAGGCAGAACTCGATATGGTTCAGCTTGAGGAGGAACGTGCGACACGCGAGGGTAATCTGTCGCTGGCTTCCGAGATTCGCTATGCACGTATTCCCGAGCTGCAGCGCAATTTGAAGGAGGCTGAAGACCTGCTCAACCTGCGTCAGCAAGACGGCGCCATTCTCAAGGAGGAAGTGACCGATGACGAGATCGCTGAAGTCGTCAGCGCTTGGACGGGCATTCCGGTGCAGAAGATGATGCAAGGCGAACTCGAGAAACTTGCTGATTTGGAGGATCGCTTGCACGAGCGCGTTATCGGACAAGACGAGGCGGTTTCGGCGGTTGCCGGTGCAATCCGTCGCAGCCGTGCGGGCCTTTCCGATCCCAATAGACCGATTGGCAGCTTCCTGTTCTTAGGTCCGACGGGCGTTGGCAAGACCGAATTGGCAAAGGCATTGGCGGAGTATCTGTTCGATACCGAGCGAGCTATGGTGCGCATCGACATGTCCGAGTACATGGAGAAGTTCAGCGTGCAGCGCCTTATAGGTGCTCCTCCGGGGTACGTGGGATACGACGAGGGCGGCCAGCTGACGGAGGCAGTTCGTCGCAAACCGTATTCGGTCATCCTGCTCGATGAGATCGAGAAGGCGCACCCCGATGTGTTCAACGTGCTGTTGCAGGTGCTTGACGACGGTCGATTGACCGATGGACAAGGGCGTGTCGTGAGCTTTAAGAACGCCATCATCATCATGACGAGCAACGTCGGTTCGCAGTCGATTCGCGAGTACTCCGATCACAAGCACGCCACGATGGGCGAGACCTTCGAGGACATCATGATGAACGACCCGAAAGCCGCGGCTACACGGCTCGCTGAGCTCTCGCAACAAATCGAGGACGCGCTGCGTACCACGTTCAGGCCGGAGTTCTTGAATCGCATCGATGAAGTCATCACGTTCAACGCGCTGCGTATCGCGGACATCGAGCCAATCGTCGATTTGCAACTCAAGGATGTCCGAAAGCGCTTGGAGGATCGTCGTATCACGCTCGATATGACGCCTGCGGCGCGCGAGCATCTTGCCATTGATGGTTACGACCCGGTGTTCGGAGCACGTCCGCTCAAGCGCTTGATCCAGCGCGAAGTTGTCGACCGTATCGCCGGGCTGATCGTGAAAGGCGAGCTCCATGATAAGAGCCACGTGCTCTTCGATGTCGATGACGAGGGAGAATATACCTGCCGTATCGAGGAGGCAATCGACTTCGACCATCTGCTTGAGTAAGGATTACGGCAAACGTTGATGTGTACGATGTGCTAGCGAACCGGCCTGGCAGCTATGATCTGTCAGGCCGGTTTTTGCTTGCTGTATCCGAATCACCTGCAAAAAGAAGGTTTGTTTGTCGGATTATGTGTAGAAAACCGAGCACTATGTTGTGCTAAGCGGCTTACTCGGGCAAAATGAAAAAGATGCCAAGAAATGATGACAACCGCTATTCGTCCTATCGGGATTCCTCGTATAGCTCTGATTTCGATTCAGGTTATTCAGACGAACTCCGCAGGAGACGTGCGGTTTCACGCCGATCGAGCAATCGCGTCGTGTACAACGAGCGCGAAATACGCAGGCAAGAAGAGATTAATTATTCCAACAACCCTATCAGCATCGGCTCGCCGAACGCATCGCTCTATAACGGCACCACAGTGCCCAGATACCGCGTTGCACAAGAGGAGCAGGAAAGCGCCTCCTTCGGACGCCATGCTGCGAGTTCTCGCCGCTATGATGACAATCGCCCATCGAGCTCGTATCGCGGCGATGAAGGCTCTACGTCATCGAGGCTGTCTTTCGATTCAACGTCTTCAAGCTCGTATAACTATAGTGGTCCGACATTCACGAATCCCTATCGAGATAGCAAGGCTTCTTCTGTGAACGCATCTGGCGGCTCTCGCCGTAGCTACAGCGATTCTTCGCAGGGTGCATCCAGTGACTATGGTCGCTCGACATCAAGCTATTCCCGCGACTACAGAGGGGCTGCTTTTAGCTCTTCGCGCGATTATGGTCGCTCGACGTCGTATTCGTCCCGCGATTACGGCCGCTCATCCACAGGCGCCTCGCACGATAGCGAGTATTCCGATTACAGCTATTCCTCTTCAAGCGCATCCCGCGATTACAATCGCTCTTCATACGGTCGGGATCGAGCATCGGATTACAGCGCATACGATTACCAAGCATATAGTCGCGATTCGTATGGAACCGGCGCAGGCGCCAAGTCCGCCCGCGGAAGCAAGTCGAGTGGATATAGCCGCTTGTCGCGTCAGGGCTTACGCGGCCGTAAAAACGACAAAGAGTTCGAAGAACCCAAGAGGGCGCGCAAGGCCCGCTCATCTGAGGGGCAGTCGTTCGTGTCCCAGCTGCCGTTACCGAAGCTGTCGCGTTCCAAAAAGAATCGCGTCGACGATATTCAGACAGCTGATGCTTCCCGGTATTCACGCAAGAACTCGGAAAAACAATATTCAACTCGCACGAAGAAGAAGAAATCGCTGAAGTTCAAGGTCATCATCGGCGTGGTAGCGGTTCTTGCCATCTTAGCAATTGCGTTCGGCGGCAGAGCCCTTGCGTTCGTGAAAGAGGTCTCGGAGAATCTCGCTCGTGGCATCAGCTCCGAGGTCCGTTCTGTTTTGGTTGATACGCAATACAAGGACGATCCCTTCTACATGGTGCTTTTAGGCATCGATAAATCTGATTGGCGTGAGGACGACGCTGACTTCGGCGGTTCGTTCCGCACCGACACCATGATGCTCGCACGAATCGATCCACAGGCGAAGAAGGTGACCATCGTATCGCTGATGCGCGATATACGCGTCAATTTGGGTGAACACGGAGATCATAAACTCAACGAAGCCTATGTCGTAGGCGGGCCAGAGTGCACGATTCAAGCGATTTCGAATCTGTGCGGCGTGCCGATTTCCCACTATGCGGAAATCGATCTTAATGGCTTTGAGGCTGTCGTCGATGCACTCGGCGGTATCGAGGTCAACGTTCCCATTGAAATCAACGATGAAGAAGCTGGCGGCCATCTCGATGCAGGTATGCAAACCTTGAATGGCTGGCAGGCTTTGATTATGTGCCGTTCGCGTCATGCGTACGACGACTATGGCAGGGGCGACATGTATCGCGCGTCGAATCAGCGCGCTGTGCTGAGCGCCGTGGTTCAGAAGCTGCTGTCATCCGATGTTCTGACTATCGCTGATACCGTCACGACGCTCTCAGAGTACGTGACCACAGACATCAGCCTGTCCGATATCGTCGGGTATGCTCAGGTCATGCGCGGAATCGATGCTTCGAACGATATCTATACCGTTACTGCCCCAACAGGGTCGCTTTACGTCGACGGGATTTGGTACGAGTACATGTACAAGGACGAATGGGTCAACATGATGACGCGTATCAATGATGGCTTGCCGCCTACGGAAACCTCAGAAACCGATGAGACGGGTACGGTTCTCTCGAATGCGGGCAATCCAAATAAGGAAGGCACGGAAGGCTCAGAGGGCAAGGCAAACACGGGTACTAAGTCGCGCACACCCGTTGATTGGTCCAAGTTCAACGGCTACAACTACGCCGATTACGCATAGCTTAAGGCTAAGGGCGTTAATGCAGTCACTTGATGCGGCACGCTGGATGCGAGGTGTCTAGTCGTGAATATCACGGTTCTTGCCGTTGGCAAGCTCAAGGAAAAATTCTGGGTGCAGGCATGCGAGGAGTACCTCAAGCGCCTGAAACCATATGCGCGCATGACAGTGCGTGAGATTCCCGATGTCAATCCTCAGCATGCGGGAGGTACCGATGGCGTCCTTGCCCGCGAGGGCGAAGCGATTTGTTCGGCCATTCCGCAAGATTCATTCGTGATTCTCCTCGATATAGAGGGTACGCAGCTTTCGAGCTCGGAGCTTGCATCGCGCATCGAGACGCTTGGCATAAATGGGCAAAGCCAGATCACGTTTGTCATCGGCGGATCGGATGGTGTGGGGGAGGCTGTCAAGAAACGGGCTGACGAGACCGTTTCGTTCGGACGCATCACCCTACCGCACAACCTTGCACGCGTTGTGCTGCTCGAGCAGCTATACCGTGCGTTCAAGATCATCCGACGGGAGCCATATCACAAGTAGCCGTCCGAGCTGCGTCGTTGCAAATTAACTGGTGCGCACCGCGTTGTTCGGTAGTACAATACGCACCCAGAGCAAAAGAACACCCATCTTAGAATGTAGAGACAATCAAGGAGTTACCATGTACAACATTCTTTGCCTGAACAATATCTCCCATTACGGCACTGACTTGCTGACCGATTCCTATGCGCTGACCGACGATGCCAGCAAAGCGACGGGTATCCTGGTCCGCAGTGCGGATATGCATAGCATGGACTTCTCCGAAAATCTGCTCGCCATTGCCCGTGCGGGCGCTGGTGTCAATAACATTCCGCTCGACGAATGTGCCAAGCAGGGCATCGTCGTTTTCAATACGCCCGGTGCGAACGCGAATGCGGTCAAGGAACTCACGCTGTGCTCGCTGTTCCTTGCTAGCCGCGATATCATCGGCGGCGTTGAATGGGTCAAGGAAAATGCTCAAAGCGAGACCATCGCCAAGGATGCCGAGAAAGCCAAAAAGGCGTTTGCTGGCAAGGAGATCATCGGCAAGAAGCTCGGCGTCATCGGCTTGGGTGCCATTGGTGCGCTTGTGGCGAATGCTGCGGTCGATTTGGGCATGGATGTCTACGGCGTCGACCCATACATGAGCGTTGACGGCGCATGGCAGCTTTCAAGCAGGATTCATCATGTGACGAATTACGATGAGATCTACAAGAACTGCGATTTTTTGACCATCCATGTGCCTGCGATGCCGGCAACGAAGGGCATGGTTGACGCACATGCATGCTCCATCATGAAGCCAGGCTGCGTATTCCTGAACTTCTCGCGCGACACGCTCGTCGATACCGAGGCTATGGCCAAGGCGCTCGAGGAAGGTCGTGTGGCGAAGTACATCACCGATTTTGCAACGCCCGAAGTCATGAAGATGAAGAACGTGCTTGTATTCCCGCATCTGGGTGCTTCGACCGCCGAGGCCGAGGACAACTGTGCGATTATGGCAACGCGTCAGATCATGGATTACATCGAAAACGGTAACATCGTGAACTCGGTCAACTTCCCGAACTGCACGATGGGTCCGAAGTCGCAGGAGGGTACGCGTATCGCAGTCATGCATGCGAATGTGCCGAACATGATCGGCCAGATTTCGAAGATCTTCGGAGACGCGGGCGAGAACATCGCGAACTTGACGAACAAGGCTCGCGGAGATTATGCTTACACGCTCATCGATCTCGACAACGAAGCATCCGAAGAAGCGATTGCCGCACTTAATGCCATTTCCGATATCATCCGCGTGCGTGTGTTGTAATGATTGAAGGCCTTCACGACGATCAGCAGTTTGGCGAGTTCGGCCTTTCGAATGACGAAGGGGCCGCGCGTAAGCGCGCCAGCCTTGCGAAGGATTTCGAGGCACAGGTCGCAGCAAAACGTGCGGCGAAGGCCGCACAGGAAAATGCCACTCGAGAGGCTATGCAATCATCTGCTGATGAGCAGGCAGCCGATTCAAAGGAGCCATTGCCATTGGTGGATGAGCGCGTGTTCTCAGAGCGTGTTGCCTATGGCGATGTCAGGCACATGTCGAAGAACTTCTATAAAGGTCTGATAGCCTCAGTCGTCGTTGTTGTCATCGTCGTTATCGCGATTATCATTCTTGCGCAGACGTCTCTGTAGGGGTATCGGTCTCTTCGACTGCTCCTTCTAGCATCATGGTATCGGCAGCGCCTTCCAGTGCGGGCGCTTCCGTTTCATCCAAAGCATTTTGCTCGGATACGGTGACGTATTGGGTCTCTTCGGCTTCCTGCTCCGGGCCCTTTAACTTGCCCCCTAGGGCGCTGAGGCCTTTGCCAAGCGATCGCAAGCCTATGGTTGTCAACTTGACAGCGCCCTTTGCCGTTAGCTTAGCTCCGCGCTCCAGAACGGGAGCCGCCTTTTCGACGCCTTTTGCGATGGCGGGTGCTGCAACATCTGCAACCTTCGTGGCTCCCAAAGCGACAACGTGGCCGGCAACGGTGCTGGCATCGATGACCTTTTCGAACGTGCTTTTGTCCGATTCTTCGTCATCATCGGGTTCATAGCCGACGATGAGGTCGTTCGGGTCGATTTCGGCAACTGAAGCAACGATGGTTTCGATGACGGGCTCTTGGGAGTCCATAGCAGCCTCCTAACGTCGTCGTGGTCTACGGGTCTATCATACCGTAGGCTAGTCGTTACGTGCGATACGGTTGAGGATGAAGCAGTGATGAATACGCTGATTCCTCGAAAAATCCTCATCGATGGTCTGCTCGGTGATGTCGATAAGTTCTACACCGAGTTTTTCCAGTGCTTCATAATCCGCTTTGAACGTACGGAGGTTGCATGAGAAGATCGCCTGTCCGCCACGTGCGAGCAAGCGAGAAACCCCTACGAGTAGCTCCACATGGTCACGTTGGATATCGAAGATGCGTTTTCCCATCTTCTTGGAGTTCGAGAATGCGGGCGGGTCGACGAAGACGAGATCCCACCGTTGCTTCCCACGACGTGCCTCTTTAATCCATTGCATGCAATCGGCGCGCTCGAACCGATGCGTCTTTCCCGTGAAACCGTTGAGCCGCATGTTTTGTTGCGCACACGCGAGATATGTCTGGGAGAGATCGACGCTTGTCGTTTTCAGTGCACCGCCGGCTGCGGCGTGCACAGTAGCCGAACCCGTATAGCAGAACAGGTTCAAGAAACGCAATGGATGGCTTTCGGTGAATGCGGGGTCATCGGCAATCATGCTTTCGGTACGCTTTTGGATAAGCTCTCGGACAAGCCGATGGTCGAGGAACAGACCTGTGTCGAGGTAATCGGAAAGATTGAGCTCGAAGTGCAATCCATGCTCTTCGGTCGTAATGGTGAAACGGGTGCGCTGCTCATCGGCGCGATATTGCCCTCCTGAGCGCCTACGCTGCTTGAAGAACACATGCGAGCTTTCGATGCCCAACACAAAGGGCGCAATCGCGAGCACATCACTTATGCGCTGCTGCGCGCGGAATGGATCGACAGAGCTCGGGGCGGCATACTCGTAGACGACCGCGAACCAAGAACCTTGATCAGCGTTTTCTGTCGATGTCGAACATTCATATAAATCAATGGCGACGTTGTAGTCCGGTAGGTCGGCATCGTAGACCCGATAGCAGTGAATGTCGTTTCGACGCGCCCATTTCCGAAGATGGGCGAATCGGCGCTTCAGACGATTGGCGAACTGCTGGCTGTTGACATCGAAGACGGTAAGCTCAGCATCTCCGATCGTGATCTCCGCGAGCGTTGATGCTCTCGTTTGCGCACAGTCGTACAGACGCACCTGGGTCGGAATGGGTCCGTTGAATACCGAACATGCAGCGCTCGAAGTGAATCCGATTAGGTTATCGATGGATTCATCAGGTGTGATGATAGCAAGTGACCATGTTTGGAAATGCTTGCGTAGCGTGCTGGAGAAACCTGCGTATAAAGCGGGCAGCTGCGCTTGCGCGAATAAACGCTCGCCGTACGGAGGGTTAGTTGCAATCAAACCCGAAGTCGCAGGTGCAGCTTGCATAGCGCACACATCAGCGCAAGTGAATGCGATACAGCCATCCAGATGTGCTTCGCGGACGTTTTCGCGTGCTGCATCGAGTGCAACGGGGTCGACATCCTGCGCGAAGATAGGTGGCATCGTCTTCAGCCCAGCATCACGACGCTCTCGCGCTTCGTACAAAAGCGCTTCCCATGCAAGGGCATCGTGCTGTCTCCATGCCGTGAAACCCCATGAAGTGCGTAAAAGGCCGGGTGCGATGTCCGCGGCAATCATCGCCGCCTCTATGGCGATTGTTCCGCTTCCGCACATCGGATCGAGGAATGCCTTGTCTTCCTTTGCAAGCCGCGGCCAATCGGCGAGTAAGAGCATGCCTGCTGCGAGGGTTTCTTTTAAGGGTGCTGCTACGCCGGTGGTGTGCAAACGGTAGTTTCGCTGATGCAGTGGCGGACCGGCCAGGTTGAGTGAAACGGTGGCGCGATTGCCACGTAAGGCAACGGTAAACGTCAGATCCGCATCGTGCCTGCTGATATCTGGTCGCTCACCTGTGACTTCACGCAATCGATCGCAGATGGCATCCTTCAGGCGTAGCGCTGTGAACTGGGTATTTCGCAGCTTATCGTTGGTTCCCGTAGCGCTTACTGCAATCGTCGCATTATGGCCAACATGTTCTTCCCACGGAATCCCATATGCGTTTCGATACAAAGCATCGCCATCAGAAGCATCGAATCGCGCCAAAATGAGCAGAACACGGGAAACGGTTCGTGCAAACAGGCATACCCGATACGCGTCAGCGATGCTTCCGAAAAAACCCACGCCTGTCTTCACAGGGCGCACTTTGATGCGCATCGCGCGGATTTCCTGTGCGGCGAGTGGGCTTAAGCCTTGCGGGCATGGTGCGAAGAACTCGAGCGAATCGAGCTTCTCAACGTGGTTTGTGGGGCTTTGCTTCAAGCGTTCCGTTAGTCCTCGACGCGAATGAGTGAAGGCTCCTTCAAAAGTACATCGGGCAGCTCTTGGATATAGGCGAGTGCCGTGCGGATGGCCTTCTCCTTCGCTTCGTGCGTCACGTACAGCAAATCGACTTCCTCGGCACCTGCTTGACCGCGTTGTACAACCGAATACAAGCTGACGCCGTTGTCGGCAAACACGCGTGCCACGCTTGCAAGAACGCCTGGGCGATCCTTCACCGTGAAGCGGATATAGTACTTGGTCTCAATCTCGTCGATTGGCATGATGGGCAAATCGTCCGTGCAGGTGCAGCCGACCAGCGGGCCAGTACCCATCTGGATGTGGCGCGCCATTTCCAGTACGTCACCCATGACAGCGCTCGCAGCCGGGCCCGAACCTGCGCCCGCGCCGAAGAACATCGTTTCGCCCACAGCGTCACCGATGACGTAGATGGCGTTCATGACACCATTGACGTTCGCTAGCTGATGCTTGACCGGAATCATCGTAGGATGCACGCGCACATCGATGCCGTTCGCCGTGCGGTTGCCGATGGCCAAAAGCTTCACGGCATAACCCATATCGGCAGCAGCGTCGATATCGGTTGGTGTGAGGTTGCGGATGCCCTCGGTGTATACGTCATCGATGGTCACGCGGCTGTTGAATGCGATAGATGCCAAGATAGCGATTTTTGCTGCGGCATCATGGCCGTCAACATCAGCGGAGGGGTCGAACTCGGCATAGCCCAAGTCCTGGGCTTCCTTCAAGGCGTCGTCGTAGCTCATGCCGGTTTCGACCATGCGGGTCAGCATGTAGTTCGTCGTACCGTTTACGATGCCCATGACAGTTGAGATTTCGTTCGCGATGAGGGAGTGCTTCAGCGGATCGATAATGGGGATGCCGCCGCCCACGCTCGCCTCGAAGAGAATCTCGCGGCCATTCTTCTTGGCAAGGTCCATGATTTCCTCGCCATAGGTGGCCATGAGCGCTTTGTTGGCAGTAACGACATGTTTGCCAGCCGAAAGCGCGTTCGTCACGACAGTGCGTGCGAAAGTCGTGCCGCCGATAAGCTCGATCACGATGTCGATATCGGGGTCATTGATGATGTCGTTGAAATTGTCGGTGAAACGGTCGCCTACACCATGAGCGTCAGACTCTGACCTGTCCAATGAGCATACACGAGCAAGCTCGATGTCGATGCCATAATGCTTCTTGAAGTCTGCCTGATGCGCCAGGATGATATCGATGCAACCGCCGCCGACGGTGCCCGTCCCGACCAAACCGATTTTCACTGCCATGTTCGTCTCCTTCTACTGTCTCGCCGTTTGCCGCATGTGCACTAAACGGCGTTGTTACTATGCTTAACGGACTTACAAATCGCGAGCCATCAGATCTTCGTAGGTTTCGCGTCTGGTTACCACGCGTGCCTCGCCGTCTTTTACGAACACGATGGCTGGACGCGGCTGCCCATTATAAGTACTCGACATTGTATAACAATATGCGCCCGTGCAGAACACGCAGACGATATCGCCGACCTCAGGCGTCTGGATGGGCATATCGACGACTACCACGTCGCCGCTCTCGCAGTGCTTTCCGCACAGCGTGATGATCTCGGTGCGTGGCTGGTCAGCTTTATTCGCTATGACGGGCTCATAGCTTGCACCATACAATGCCGTGCGGATGTTATCGGACATACCGCCGTCGATGGCGACGTACTTGCGGATATCCGGTAGTGTTTTCATGATGCCGATGGTGTAGAGCGTTACACCGGGATTTGCCACGAGGCTGCGTCCCGGCTCCACGTACAAACGCGGCAGCGGTAAACCGAATTGCGCACAAGCATCACGGACGGCCGTTGTGGTCATCTCTGCGAAATCATCGATTGATGGCGGATTGTCCTCCGCTTTATAAGCGATGCCGAGCCCGCCGCCCAAATCCAACTCGTCAAGTGCCAGGCCGTACTCGCGATTTACGCGGGCCATGAACTCAACCATGATGAATGCCGCTTCTCTAAACGATGACAGATCAAAGATCTGAGAGCCGATATGGCAATGGAAACCCTTAAGTTCAACATGCGGAGCAGCCAGCACGTCCGCCACGCAGCGGAACGCGAAATCATCCATGCCGATGGTGAATCCGAACTTTGAATCCTCTGAGCCGGTGATGATGTAATCATGCGTATCTGCTTCCACGCCAGGCGTGATGCGCATATAGATGGGCTGAACAACGCCAAGTTCACCAGCGATGCGGGAGATGCGCGCAAGCTCGATACGGCTATCTATGATGATGCGGCCAACGCCCGCCTCGATAGCTTCGCGCAATTCGCGCTCGGTTTTATTGTTGCCATGCAAAAAAACATTCTTCGGGTCGTAACCGCATGCAAGCGCGCAGGCAAGCTCGCCGCCGCCCGAGGAGTCCATATACAACCCTTCTTGCGCTAAAAGTCGGACCATTTCCTTGTTTTGGAAAGCCTTCGAAGCGAAGATGATGCCGCTGTTGGGGTAACGGCTTTCGAACGCGCTGCGGAACGTGCGCATTCGATCTTCGAGATCAGCTTGGTCGAATACGTAGAGGGCAGTGCCCTGCTGCTTAGCCAGTTCTACCATATCAACGCCGCCGATAAACAGGTGGCCATCGTGCACTTCGGCGGTCTTCGGTAGCACTTTCCCGAGTTCCATTGTAGTGCGATTGTCGGGCTGTTTGCTTCTATCAGATGCAGCAAGCGACATGGTCGTTCCTTCCCTTATTGGTGGGTGATGGATGCGCACAGTCTAGCATCTTTAAAGGTTTATCCTGTCCTGTTTGAACGTTTCATGGATGGAAGGTGGCATTATTCTGGGATTTTTTACGGAAAGGATGCTTCGTGGTATCGTAGCTTAGCTAAGGTTTACAGCAAGAGACTTCGAGAACGACTCGCATGGGATTCTCGTAAAGGAATATGCAAGGAGCAACATCACATGGCTGAAAACGAGAGCAACTATTTCAATGAGGCAACGGACAATCAGTTTGATTTCGCTACCGCGGCTCCGCAAAAGGTCAAAAAGCCTATAAGCGGCGTGCGCGTGTTCTTTACCGCTTTCGCAGGCGCTTTGGTTGCGCTCGCACTTGGAACTGGCGGTCTTGCTGCTGCCAAACATTTCGACGTGCTTCCAAGCGCCATTAGCGATTTGTTTGGCGCAAAAGGCACGACGGTTTCAGTCGGATCAGGCTCGTCCGCATCGACGATCACGGTTGAAGGAGAAAACGCGACGTTAGCACAAGTCGTTGCGGAGAAGGCGCTTCCTTCCATCGCAGCAATCGATGTGTATACGCGTGAGTCATCACGGGGTGGCTATGGCTATTACGGCTATGGATATGGTGGGCAGGGTAGCAGCGATTCTCAGTCATCGACACTGACCCAGTCTTCGCTCGGAAGCGGTGTCGTGCTTACTGAGGATGGTTACATCATCACGAACTACCATGTGATTGCAGATTCCGATGCCTTGATCGTTACCGTTGGCGGTGACGAGTTCGAGGCAGAGGTCGTAGGATACGATTCCAGCTCCGACATCGCGGTCATCAAAGCCAAAGGGGCTTCGGGCCTCACGCCGATCGAAATCGGAGATTCGGACGCCCTGCATATTGGCGAATGGGTCATGACTATCGGCAGCCCCTTCGGTCTCGAGCAATCCGTTGCGACAGGTGTCGTTTCAGCGACGAGCCGCTCTCAGGTGATGGCCGATAGCACGACAGGAGAAACCACCATCTACGCGAATATGATCCAGACCGATGCCGCCATCAACCCCGGCAACTCGGGTGGCGCGCTCGTGAACAGCAATGGCGAACTCATCGGTATCAACACGCTCATCACCTCGTATTCGGGCAACTATTCCGGTGTCGGTTTCGCGATTCCCGTTAACTACGCGATTCCCTTAGCCGAAAAGCTCATCAAGGGCGAGACGCCAACCCACGCGCAGCTTGGAGTTTCGCTTTCGTCGGTGACTCCTTCAGTGGCGCAGCGCAATGGGCTTTCTGCTACCACCGGCGCTTATGTCGCCTCGGTGAACGAGGGGACGGGGGCAGCGGATGCCGGCCTCCAGCCAGGAGACATCATCGTGTCATTCAACGGTTCGAAGGTTGAATCGTCAAGTGACGTGATGGTTTTCGTGCGCGCCTGCAATCCTGGCGACACGGTCACGCTAGGCATCAATCGTGATGGTAAGTCGATTGATTTGTCCGTCACGCTCGGTGAAAGCGGGGGGAAAGCCGAGTCATCCGGCTCTGAACGCGACGCCTCCTCATTCTTCAACGGGGGACCGCGTCCGTAAGACACGTTATTTGCAAACGTTCGTTTCCGGCGCATCTGGCATTACCAGGTGCGCCGTTTCTTTATTCATATAGAGCATCGAATCATGTTTGAAAAAACAACGAGAAAGGGTGCATGCAGGGGTCGCAGCGAAGCGTTTTCAGGTAAAATAATACGGATGCCTTAATCGAGCTATCTGAGGAGGTTTTCGCACTATGGCCGAAGAGTATTGCTATAAGCGCGTTTTGCTCAAATTGTCTGGCGAGGCTTTAGCAGGCAACGCGGGTTATGGAATCGACCCTCGTGTCGTGAACGATCTCGCAGAGCAGATTGCCACGATTGTCCATGGGGGAGTTCAGCTCGCTGTGGTCGTGGGCGGCGGCAACATTTTCCGAGGTCTTTCTGCAAGCGCCGAGGGGATGGATCGCGCCCAAGCCGATTATATGGGTATGCTCGCTACCGTGATGAACGCGCTTGCCTTGCAAGATGCATTCGAGCGTCATGGCGTTGAAACGCGAGTGCAAAGCGCAATCACCATGCAACAGGTCTGCGAATCGTACATCCGCCGTCGCGCAATCGGCCATCTGGAAAAGGGACGCGTCGTCATCCTCGCTGCAGGTACAGGCAATCCTTATTTCACCACCGATACCACCGCTGCGTTGCGTGCATGCGAACTCGATGCGGAAATCCTCATGAAGGCGACGAAGGTCGATGGCGTGTATGACAGCGACCCGATGAAGAATCCCGATGCGGTCAAGTTCGACAAGCTTAGCTATATGGACGTGCTCAATAAGGGATTGCACGTCATGGATACGACGGCAACTTCATTGTGCATGGACAACAACATGCGCATGATGGTGTTCAATCTCGCCGCCGAAGGCAATATCGAGCGTGCCCTGCGTGGCGAGAACGTCGGCACCATAGTGGAGTAGGAGAAAGGAAAAGCGATGGCACACGAGATTCTTGAAAATGCCGAAGAGCATATGATGAAAACCATTTCCGCGTTAAGCGACAACTTCGGAGCTGTCCGCACGGGTCGCGCGAATGCCATGGTGCTCGATCGCATCAGGGTCGACTATTACGGTGTTCCCACTCCAGTGAACCAGATGGCTGCTGTCAAAACGCCCGACGCGCATCTTTTGGTTATCGAGCCATGGGACAAGACAACGCTGAAATCCATCGAAAAGGCGATTATCGCAAGCGATCTGGGCGTCAATCCTTCGAACGATGGCATGTGCATCCGTCTCCCGTTCCCGCAATTAACCGAGGAGCGTCGTCGCGAGCTCGCCAAGCAATGCAAGGCGTATGCGGAAGAGGCGCGCGTTGCCGTTCGTAACGTACGCCGTGATGCGAATAACGCCATCGACAAGGCCGGCAAGAACGATGCTATGCCCGAGGACGAGCAGAGCCGCCTTGAAAAGGAAGTCCAGAAGCTGACCGATAAGTACATCGCTGAAATCGACACGCTGTACAAGAAAAAAGAAGCGGAGCTGATGGAAATCTAAGCATGAAGGAGCTTTCCTACATCTACCCCGATCCTCCCGAAGGGCTCGACCCTGCGCAACTCGACCTTGCACGCATCCCCGAGCACGTCGCCCTTATCATGGATGGCAACGGTCGTTGGGCGAAGATCCGAGGCAAGCAGCGCTTGTTCGGGCATAAGGCAGGTATCGAGGCGGTACGCGAAAGCATCCGCATGGCCTCCGATGTGGGAATACGTTACCTGACCATCTATTCATTTTCTTCCGAGAACTGGAAGCGGCCCCTTGATGAAGTGTCAGGTCTGATGAACCTGTTTGCGGTCACGATGCTCGCCGAGCTCGATGGTCTGCATGAAGAGCATGTGCGCGTCATGACTATCGGCGATGCAAGCGGTCTTCCACAGAAGACGCGCGATGCGTTCCAGAAGGCATGGGAGAAAACCAAGGATAACGACGGTATGACGTTGGTCATCGCGGTCAACTATGGGTCGCGTGCCGAAATCCTGCATGCGGCGCAGGCTTATGCCGATGCTGCGATTAAGGCAGTCCAGGCAGGCGAGAAACCTGACCCGCTCGATGAGGAATCCTTTAGCCGCCTGCTGTATACGGCTGATATTCCCGATCCGGATCTGCTCATTCGCACGAGCGGCGAGATGCGTATCTCGAATTTTCTGCTATGGCAGCTTGCTTATACCGAATTCTATTGCACTCCTGTGTTGTGGCCCGATTTCGATAGGTACGAATTCTTACGGGCATTGCTCGATTATCAAGGAAGAAACCGCCGATATGGTGGCGTGAATAGCTAACTCGTTGTTTGTGTAAGGAATGTCGCAAAACCAATGGCTGATTATCAGAAAGAACCACAGGCAGAAGAAAAGGACGCGCTACAGCGAGAAAAAAGGCGCACTCGAACTTCGACGAGCTTCTCCGAGGCGCATCCTCCGCGTATCGACGAAGCATCGTCTGTCGAGCCGACTGAACCTTCGCCTACACGTGGCGAACGACTGAAGAATTATGCCCTCGATAAGACGCCTCAGAAATTCAGGAACCCTTCCGAACTGCAGATTCGTTTGAGGACCGGTGCGATTTACGTAAGCATTACCGTGCTGTGCCTGATCCTGGGCAACATTCCTACGGTGCTTATGCTGTCGGTTACTGCGGGCATTGCTGCGGGAGAGTTTTTCTACATGCTCCGCAAAGATGCGAAACTGCCGAATGAGTTCATCGGCATCGTCGGTGCCGTGCTGTATCCACCATGCATGTATCTTTGGGGTCTTGCAGGAGTGATGGTGCTGAGCATCGCACTGCTCGTTGCGCTCATCGTATGGTACGTTTTCTTCTTGCGTGCCCGAATCGCTGACGTATGCGTCAGTTTCTTCGGGGCAACATATACGGGCTTGCTGCTTTCTAGCCTCGTGCTCGTCCGTGCATCATTGGGATTCCCGTGGGGAGGCGTGCTCGCCCTTATCGTTTTCGCCAGCGTGTGGATCAACGATGGTTTCGCGTATCTGGTTGGTAGCAAGTTCGGCAAACACAAAATGGCCCCGCGCATCAGCCCGAAGAAAAGCTGGGAAGGCTTAATCGGCGGCCTATTCGGCTCCTGCCTGACGTGGAGCGTTTGCGTTCTGATTCCCGGTGTCGAGATTACCATCGGACAAGCCATCCTCTTCGGTATTGTCTGCGGCGTTATGAGCGTTCTGGGTGATTTGGCTGAATCGCGTATCAAACGCAATGCGGGCTTTAAGGATTCTGGGACCATCATGCCCGGTCATGGCGGATTGCTTGATCGCACCGACTCCATGTTCTTAGCTGCGGTGACAGCTGCCTTCTTGTTGCTCGTGTTCCAATGCATACCCTACACGTTCTACTTCATGTAAGAGTGGGTTTTAGTACGCGGGGATCACGCTCATCCGTCCAAGTAATCTAGCGTTTTTCCGATGAAGAAGGGAAACACCATGGAAGAATCGCAAAAGAAGAGAATCGTCGTTTTGGGTTCGACGGGTTCCATCGGTTTACAGACGCTCGATGTCGTTCGCCAGCATCCCGACAAACTGCAGGTTGTCGGCCTTTCGGTTTACGGTGACGTGGACACCTTGCTTGCGCAGGCTCATGAGTTCGGTGTCAAGAACGTGGCTGTCGGACGATACATGATGAAGGATGATGCAAGAATCACGGGATTTGATGGCAGGGCAGAATGCGGCAGCAAAGCCGTTGCCGAGTTGGCTGCCTTACCCGAAGCGGACATCATAGTTAATGCAGTTTCAGGGGCTGCGGGCATGCGCTCGAGCTATAACGCGCTTAAAGCGGGCAAAGTGCTCGCGCTTGCAAACAAGGAATCGCTTGTCGTTGCAGGTGAGCTCCTGATGCCAATGGCACGAGCTTCGGCAGCAAGCTGCGGCGTGAGCGGCGCTATCGTTCCCATCGATTCGGAGCATGGTGCCATCTATCAATGCCTCATCGGCGAAGACATGAGCAAAGTTTCCAATTTGTGGTTGACTGCTTCGGGCGGTCCATTCCGCGGTTGGAAAGCGGAAGATCTGGTCCGCGTGACTCCAGAGCAAGCGCTTGGCCACCCCACATGGAACATGGGAAAGAAGATCACCATCGATTCGGCGACCCTGATGAACAAAGGTCTTGAGATGATCGAGGCAAGCTGGCTTTACGACATGCCGTTCACGAAGATACAGGTTGTCATCCAACCGCAAAGTGCCGTCCATTCTATGGTCGAATACTGCGATGGCAGCGTGAAGGCTCACATGGGACCGACCGACATGCGCATTCCGATTCAATATGCGCTCTCATATCCTGACAGATGGAGCGCACCCGTGGAGCCGATGGATTTCTGCAAGCTCGGATCGATCGAATTCGAAGAACCTGACTGGGATACGTTCGAATGCCTACGAGCTGCGTTATACGCAGGCCGCCGCGGGGGTACGCTTCCGTGCGTTATGAATGCGGCGAACGAGGTTGCGGTTACGGCCTTCTTGAATAAGAGTTGCGGCTTCATGCAGATTGGAGAGTGTGTGACTTCTATCATGGAGGCGCACATGCAGTTGGGTGTTCAAGAAGTCGAATCTATCGAACAACTTGAGGGTTTGGACAACTGGGCCAGATTCAATGCGAACACGTGGCTCTTGTCCCATCAGGTTAAGAAATAACGGAAAACGCAACTGCAGCAGGCGGATGCGCGCATCATAAGGGATAGCATTCATGGACGTCATCCTCATGATAGTATACGGCACCATCGTTTTGGGCCTATTGGTGTTCATCCATGAAGGAGGGCACTATCTTGCTTCGCGTGCGTTTGGTGTGCGCGTGAGCGAGTTCATGCTCGGACTCCCCGGCCCATCTATCGGCTTTAAGCATGGCGAGACGCGATTCGGTGTGACCTGCGTGCCGCTTGGAGGATATGCACATGTGTGCGGCATGGAGCCGGGAGAGATACATCCGCATCTTAAAGGAGCTCTCGCGGCGCTGTTTCGCAGGGGTAGCGCAACTGCCGAGCAAATTGCGGATGACCTTCATATTTCGGCCGATGATGCCGAGGAGGCGCTTGTTGAGCTTGTCGAGTGGGGGAGCGCCGTTGGTCCGAAGCGCAAGGATGCGGTGCAAGCATACAAGGCCATGGAGGTCACACCCACAAAGAAGCAGATCCGCGATGCGGAGCGTTTCGGACGTGTCGTTCCTCAGCCATATGCTTTAGGCGAGCCACGCGAGGTTGCCGATGCTGAAGCGCTCTATCAAAGCGAATTCAAGCAGCAGTACCGTTCTCTTCCATTTTGGAAGCGGACCATCATTCTTCTCGCGGGTATCACGGTCAACCTGCTGTTCGCCATTCTTGCGTTCATCCTTATCTATTCGGTCATCGGATTCGACTACGAGACGGCATCAGGTGAAATCACCCATGTGACCGTCGATCCCCTGCGCTCTATCCAAGCTGGATTCACATACATCGGTATGGTCTTCCAAGCGGTAGTAAGCTTGTTCAATCCAGCGACCGCTGCAGAAACCGTATCGAATTCGGCGTCGGTAATCGGCATTGCGATCATTTCAAAGAGCGCAGCCGAGCAGGGTATCGTCGCTCTTCTGGAGTTCACTGCTATGATTTCGGTTTCTCTAGGCATCATGAACCTCATTCCGATTCCGCCGCTTGATGGTGGCAGATTCGTGGTTGAAATCTATCAGAAGATCGCACGCCGTGCCATTTCGCTCCGTGCCCTTAATGGGCTGAGCATCGCAGGTGTTGCGCTTTTCCTTGGGCTGTTCGTCATTATGGTCGGTCAGGATATCCAACGAATCTTCACGGGTTTTTGGGGTTAACCCGCATGTGCGAGTCGCGTCCTTGTGAGATGCGATGAAGGAAGAAGGAAGGGAAACGCATGAAACCACATGAGCTCACGCGCCAAGTCATGGTCGGCTCCGTACCCATGGGTGGTGGTGCCCCCATCGTCGTGCAATCGATGCTCAACGCGAAAGCTACCGATGTTGATGCGAACCTGCGTCAGATCGATGCGCTTGCTGAAGCTGGTTGCGAGGTCGTCCGCATGGCGATTCCGCGCAAGGATTGCCTCGATGCGTTCGAGGCTGTCTGCGCTAAATCTCCGCTTCCTGTGGTTGCGGACGTGCATTTCAGTGCCGAGATAGCCGTGCAAGCTGCCTTGCGCGGTGCGGCGAAGCTGCGCATCAACCCAGGCAATATCGGTGGTCTAGAGAAAACGAACGAGGTTATCGATGCTGCCAAGCAGGTGCATATCCCCATTCGCATTGGAGTGAATGCGGGCTCGCTCGACCCAGAGCTTAAGAAGCGGGACGATCTGACTCTCCCGCAAAAGCTTGCGCAGTCTGCGGCTGATTACGTAGAGCATTTCGAGAACCGTGGGTTTACCGACATCGTCGTTTCCGCGAAGGCTCATGATGTGCAAGCCATCATCGAAACGAATCGCTTGCTCGCAAGCATGATTCCCCAGGTTCCGTTGCACATCGGCGTGACAGAAGCTGGCACGGCATTCCAGGGCCTGATCAAATCTGCTAGCGGTTTGGGCATCTTGCTCGAGGAAGGCATCGGCGATACCTTACGTATCTCGTTGACCGATGATCCCGTACTCGAGGTGCGTGCGTGCTGGACGCTGCTCTCGGCCTTGTCATTGCGTGCTCGCGGGCCTGAGTTGATCAGCTGCCCGACATGCGGTCGGTGCCAAGTCGATCTGATCAGCTTGGCGAAGCAGGTCGAGGAAAAGCTTGCTTTCGTTGAAAAGCCTCTTAAAGTCGCTGTCATGGGATGCGTCGTCAACGGTCCAGGCGAAGCTTCGGATGCGGATGCTGGCGTTGCGTGCGGTGATGGATCGGGTGTCGTATTCGTGAATGGGGAAGTGGTGAAAAAGGTACCTGAAGATCTCATTGTCGAGGCTCTGATGGAGACGATTTCGGCATTATAATGTTATTGAACCTGCCGTTTGCACGGTGCAAGCAGCATGGATGCGTGTTTACGGCATAAAATGATCGAGAGAAGATAGTTCATCGAGTAACGCTTACGGTTCGAGAAGGGGTTGTCCAGTGGATCTTTCACTCGGAGTGCTATTAAGCCAAATGGCCTCATACCCCTCATTGGGCGTTATTCTGGTTCTCGTTATCTTGGTCACGATAGTCTCAGGTGCAACGGATGCGCCTAATGCCATCGCCTCTGCGGTTTCTACTCGTTGCATGAAGCCTGTTACGGCGCTTATCGCTGCTGCTATCTTCAATTTCATCGGCGTGATGGCTATTCCTTTGGTCTCTACGGCTGTAGCTAAAACCATGTTCGCGATGGTTGATTTCTCAGGCGATACGCATACTGCCTTGATGGCCTTGATGGCAGCGATGATAGGCTCCATCATTTGGGGCGTCTTCTGCTGGTTCAAAGGCATTCCTGCGTCCAAATCGCATTCGCTCATCGCGGGTATCACCGGTGGTGCCATCGCGCTCAACGGTTGGGGCGGTGTCGTGGTTGGCGAATGGATGATGGTCATCTACGGCATGTTGTTCTCGCTGTTTGCGGGCTTTGCCATCGGCTGGCTTGTGGTGCGCCTGTTCGAGAAGCTGTTCAGATATGTCAATCGCCGCAAGGGCAACCAAACGTGCGTCGTCGTTCAGAACATCCTTGCGTGTGCATTGGCGTTCCTTCATGGTGCGCAGGATGGTTCTAAGTTCCTTTCCATCGGCGTGCTCGGCATCGCGTTGAGCTTTGGTATGGAGGATGCTGGATCGACGGGTTTCCCGCTATGGCTCATGATCACCTGCTCTGTTGCCATGTCTGTCGGTACCATTATCGGCGGAAAGCGCATCATCAAGTCCGTCGCGATGGACATGGTCAGACTCGAGAAGTACCAGGGTGTCGCAGCTTCGATTAGCACTGCAACCACGCTGTTCGTTTCCAATCTGGTCGGTATGCCGGTTTCCACGTCGCATTGCAACACGTCGGCAATCATGAGCGTGGGGGCGAGCAAGAATCCCCGTGATGTGAAGTGGAATATCGCGGGGAACATGGTGCTCGCATGGGTACTCACGTTCCCATGTTGCGGACTCATCGGTTTCGTACTTGCAAAGCTGTTCATGCTGCTGTAATACCGTATTTATCCGATTTATATCCAATCGATAAGAATCGCATTCGTTAATCGCGTATCTCGCATTTGTGCGGGAAGGACTGTTGCATGCTAGGACTGACGAAGAAACAAGTCGTGATGCTGCTCGTTTTGGTTTCGGGCTCGTTCATCACCATTTTGAACCAGACGCTGGTTACGCCGGCGCTGCCTTCCATCATGTCCGATTTGAGCATCGACGCATCGAGTGCGCAATGGTTGACCACGGCATTCACACTTGTCAATGCGATTATGATTCCGATCACGGCGTATTTGACCGACCGTTTCAGTACGAAGATCCTCTTTATCGTTGCAATGATTGCGTTTATTATCGGCAGCCTCCTCGCTGCATGGGGGCCGAACTTTGCTGTGCTTCTGACAGGTCGTATGATCCAAGCGTGTGGTGCGGGCGTGCTGATGCCGATGGTCATGACGGTCATGCTGCTGACGTTTCCCGTCGATCGGCGTGGCTTCGCGATGGGCCTGTTCGGCATTATCATTAGCTTCGCTCCCGCCATCGGGCCGACCATTGCCGGTTTGATCATCGATAACGCCGACTGGCACACGCTGTTCTACATCGTTGCCGGGCTTGCGGCCATTGATATCGCGTTCGCCATCCTCACATTGCATAGAGGTCGCGAGGGCGACGAGGAAACTCCCAAGCTCGACAAACCGTCTGTCATACTCTCGACGCTCGGCTTCGGTGCGGTGCTATACGGCTTCGGTGCTATCGGCTCGTACGGGCTTTCCATCATGCCGTTCATTCCGGTCGTAATCGGCGTGGTCATCCTTGTGTTCTTCTTCCGCAGGCAGTTGCAGCTGGAGAACCCGATGCTGCAGGTGCGCATCCTGAAGAACCGTCGTTTCATGGCAAGCGTGGTCATCGGCATGATCGTGAATGCCGCCATCATGGCAAACGGCGTCCTCATCCCGATATACGTGCAAGATCTTTGCGGCCAAACGGCGACCACATCGGCGATCGTCATGCTGCCTGGTGCTGTGGTCATGGGTGTCATGGGCATCGTTGCCGGCCGCCTGTTCGATAAGCATGGCCCGCGCGTCATGGGCATCGTCGGCACCGTGCTCCTGACGCTCATGACGGTGGCGCTTTCTGTTCTCACCACGACGACGAGCTTGCTGTACCTGAGCATTGTCGTGTGTCTGCGTCATTTCGCGTTATCGCTCATCAATATGCCGATCAGCACATGGGGACTCAATGCGCTCGACAACAAGGTGCTCAACCACGGAAATGCGCTTTCAAATACCTTGCGCCAGGTTGCCGGCTCGCTTGGAACCGCGCTCGTCATTTCGGTGTACTCGATGGTTGCTGCATCGAACACCTCCGAGCTGGGCCAGGTCGAGGCGAGCATGCTGGGCGTTAACGTCTCGTTCCTCGTGCAGGCATTCATCTGCCTTGCTGCCACGATCTTGGTTGTCGTCATGGTCAAGGACAAGGCGACGGATGCCGCGCAGGCCGACCCGAGCGGCGAACGTCGCAGCATCCTGGCTTCGCTCATGAAGACCGACCTGTACCTGTTGCCTGCGACTGCGACCGTCGCCGATGCCGTCAACATCTTCATCGAGAAGGGCGTCAGTGCCGTGCCGCTGGTTGATGAGGACATGATGGTTCGCGATATCATCTCCGATGGCGACGTCATCAGGGCGCTCTCACGTCGCGGGAAGACATATCTCGACCCGATCGCAATGATCGCGGCGAGCGAGCAGGACGATCCCGACTTCGAGCACAAACTCGATAGCGTCATGGATATGCCTGCGAGCTCCATCGCGACCCTTGGTGTCATTTCAGTCGACGAGCACGCGAGCTTCGATGAGCTATGCCGCGTCATCGGCGAGAACCACTTAAAGAAGGTCCCCGTGCTGTCGAACGGCCGCATCGTTGGTGTTATCAACCGTTCTGATATCACGCTTTACGCGATGAAGATCTACATGGAACGCCGTGCGAACGACATCACTCCTGCTGTCGTATAAGGCAAATGCGGTTGACAAGGTAATCCTGCGGCTATAGAATGAGCAGGTTCGCTTCAAAAGCCCCGTATCGCAGGGTAGGCGGAGCATGCCCAAGGGAGTCCAGGCCCGGCGGCTTGCGTTGGCGTAGGAAACCGACATCCAGTTGACCTGCACTTTTGAAACGCACGAGTCTTGATCAGGCGCAATGGCGGCAGCTTCAACCACTTTCGCGCTATGACAAGCAAATATTTGTGGAGGATACAGTGAAAACGTATTACGCAAAACCGCTTGAGGTTGAGCGCGAGTGGGTTCTGATCGATGCAGAAGACCAGGTGCTTGGTCGCGTTGCAGCCAAGGCTGCCCAGATTCTGAAGGGCAAGCACAAGCCGCAGTACACCCCGCATGTTGACACGGGCGACTTCGTCATCATCGTCAATGCTGACAAGATCCGCGTCACAGGCAACAAGCTCCTTGCCAAGGAGTACTATCGTCACTCCGGCCATCCCGGCGGACTGAAGTCTGAGACCTTACAAGAGGCTATGCAGAAGCATCCTGAGCGCGTCATCGAGCATGCCGTGAAGGGAATGCTGCCCAAGAACACGCTTGGTCGTGCAATGGGTAAGAAGCTCAAGGTTTATTGCGGTGCCGAGCATCCGCATATGGCTCAGAAGCCCCGTAAGATCGAGTTGGAGGGATAAGCTATGGCAGACGAAGCTTTGTATTACGGCACGGGCCGCAGGAAGAACGCT
>JAFRLO010000011.1 GCA_017431165.1 Eggerthellaceae bacterium | reverse complement strand
AGCAGCGCACTCGCCAGCGTCGTTGGTGTAGTAGTCAGCACCAATTTCCTCGGCAAACGCATCCGTAACAGGCGCGCCGCCAACGAAGATGACGACGTTGTCGCGGAGACCGGACTCGTTGATTGCCTCAACGGTTGCCTTCATGGCCGGCATCGTGGTGGTCAGCAATGCGGAGATGAAGACGTACTTGCAATCCGGATTGTCCTTGAGGTAATTGACAAAGGTCTCGACCGGAACATCGACACCGAGGTCCTCGATCTCGAAGCCCTTGGACTCAACGAGCATGCGGACAAGGTTCTTGCCGATGTCGTGCATGTCGCCGGCAACCGTGCCGATGACAGCCTTGCCAAGGCTGGTGCCGCCACCGGTGCCAGCCAGAATCGGCTTCAAAACATCGGTGCAAGCAGACATGGTGCGTGCAGCAACGAGCATCTCGGGGACGAACACCTCGTTCTTGGAGAACTTGTCGCCGACGACATCCATCGCGGCGATGAGGCCTTCGTCGAGGATGGTTTGAGGGTCGATACCCTCGTCGAGGCAAGCCTGCAGTGCGGGCAAAGCCAGCTTCTTCTTTCCGCGCTCAACCGCCGAACGCAGATCTTCCAACGTGGACATAGGAAACTCCTTCCATTCCATTGGGTGATGGCCCCTCCATCACAAGACTATGCGACGCTCCTTAACATCGCCTTTGGTAAATCATAATATAGAAAGAGAAATGCACTGAAAATGAAGAAATTTATCTCTTTTTGGACTATTCGGTTTTCTCCTGAATACGCAGGGAATAATGCCTTATCGGCTGCGTCCTTTCGACTTGCCGACTTGCCCGCGTCGAGCCCTAAAACGGCCTGGTGCGACGCCAACCTGCCGCTTGAAAATACGTGTGAAATAGCTCACGTCCTCGAAGCCCGACAGGCTTGCGATTTCCGCAACGGTCAGGTCGGTCGAGAGCAGGCTGTTCTTCGCCGCTTCGATGCGGACTGTGTTGAGATACGTGTTGAAGTTGGAACCGACCTTTTTCTTGAACAGGCGCGAGAAGTACGCTGGCGAGAAACCGACCGCATTCGCGACATCGTTCAGCATGATCTTCTTGTTGTAATTCGAGCGGATATATCCGATTGCGCGATAGATATCGTCCTCGTAATTGACATCGCGCAGACGCGACACCATGAATGCCATACGTTCGACGAAACGCTGCATGCAGAAGCAGATCTGATCGCTCTTCTTCAAGCGGGACAGCTCGGAACGATAAGCATTCAAAGCCTCGATGACCTGGGTTCCCATGACTCCTGCATTGAGCGCTGCACGCGAACAAACGACCATAAGGTCGTTAACGACACCATCGATCTTGACACCCTGCGAAAGGTAATACGCCGAAACGGTCCCCAAAAGCTCATTCAGCGCACTGCGGGCCGTGACGACATCCGCATCTTCGATGGCCTTCACCAAGCGGTTCTCCAACTCGATGGGATAATCGGAAAGGGGATTTTGCTTCGTGGCTTGGATAGACGCATGAATCTGACGCTGCTGCGTCATGTTGATCTGGCGCATGAGCTGCAAATTGCTTTGCGTGCTGTCACCGATGCTGATGCCGCATGCGCTTAAGAGATTCGCAAGATCTTGGACGCGCTTGGGGCTGCACACGGGAAATGGATCCAATTGCGCATCCGTGCTTTCGGAAGCAGCATCATCAGGCTCGAAGATGTTCACCGGCCCGACGGTAATCGCAGCGACCATAAGCCCATCGATGACAATCGGCGTCGCAAAAAACAAGCGATCCTCTATGCACTGATAGAAATACCTACCTGCGAACCGCTCTGAGAACTCCGCTGCAGTGCAGTGCGTCTTCTGGCAGGCATCTCCCCAAGCGTTCAGCGCATCCTCTTCGTGATGAACGCAACGAGAGCACTTCCCCGCACATGCATTGTCGGTATACAGGACCTTAACGGTATTGGTGTTGAAGTCGGGGACGAATATGGTAGTACCTAGACCGCTCACTACTCCGAATGACTCGATCATCTCCATAGCCTGTTCCATATTGAACAAAGGCTCGTCCACGTATTCCTCCTTCAAATACCGCTTGCTTTTTTATATGAGATTATCTGGGAATATACCTAGTATATGACTTTTCTTGGGAAAAATATAATTTTTTTGCGCAATCGATTATTTTTTCTTGAGACGATTTGCTCAATCAGGCCACTAGGTTCGCTCGTCATCGTGGATGATATAATTACCAGGTTAGCGCGTTCTCGTATCGTTTCTTCCTCGAAGGGGGCTTTCATGGAACAGGATGCCACGCTCGAATCCACACTTGAAGCAATTGAAAACATCGCCCGAGAAATCGGCTTTGAATGCACGGGCCGCGTTGCCACAGAAGCGCTCTCCGTTCGTCCTGAAGTACGCGACATGTGCGCGGCGAATCGGTGCCATCGATACGGCCATTCGTGGTCGTGCCCGCCAGCCTGCGACCCAATCGAATCCTATCAGGAGCATATTCAGAAACGCCGCATGGGCATTGTAGTCCAGACGGTCGGGCATATGGAGGACAGCTTCGATTTCGAGACAATAGAAGAATCCGGCTTGCTGCACGATAAAAGATATCGTAAGTTCGCCGAAGCAGTCCGCAATGCCGGGCTCGAATGCACGGATGGGCTCCAGCCCTATTTTCTCGGTGCTGGATCGTGCTGCATGTGCAATCCCTGCACCTACCCGGATGCCCCATGTCGCTTCCCCGATAAGATGACCGTCTCCTTAGAGGCGGCTGGCTTCGTCGTTACC
Organism: Eggerthellaceae bacterium; assembly: GCA_017431165.1. GTDB lineage: Bacteria > Actinomycetota > Coriobacteriia > Coriobacteriales > Eggerthellaceae > SIG42. The sequence goes on along the minus strand of JAFRLO010000011.1, from coordinate 26,433 downwards.
GAAGTCTGCATAGCTGCAGGCATCCCGTACAACCATGGTCAGAACACCATCAGTTTCACAGGCGGCGTGTTCGTATAAGGGTCGGGAAACCAAAAGGAGTTATCATGGTGGAAATCAGCGATTTCGATCCCATCGCCTATATCAACACCCCGCGTTGGCAGCAGGTCGAGCTGGGTCTCGAACGCATTGAGGAATTGCTCGAACGCTTGGGGCGTCCGCAAGATAAGCTTCGGTTCGTCCATGTCGCAGGCACGAACGGCAAGGGCTCGGTATGCACCTACATCGCGACAACGCTTCAAGAGGCCGGATACAAGACGGGGCTTTTCACCAGCCCATACATCGAACGCTTCGAAGAGCGCATCCGTGTTAACGGCGAGAATATCCCCCTTGATGATTTGACCGATGTCACCTTGGCCGTGCGCGAGCAGGCTGAGGCAATGGATGACCATCCGACCGAGTTCGAGCTTATGTGCGCTGTTGCCTTCGAGCATTTCGCGCGCCAGGATTGCGACATCGTGGTCGCCGAGGTCGGCTTGGGCGGACGCTTCGACGCGACCAATGTCATCGTCTCCCCCGACGTGTGCGTCATCTGCCGCTTAGGGCTCGATCACACTGCCATTCTAGGCGATACGCTTGCGAAAATCGCCTTTGAGAAGGCAGGTATCATCAAGCCCGGCACGCACGTTATCAGCTGGCCCCAAGAACCTGAAGCGATTGAGGTCATCGAGCGCGTATGCGCCGAGAAGGGTGCCACGCTGCAGATCGCCGATTTCGATCAACTTACCATCGAACCGCTTGACTTACGCGATCTTTTAAAGGATAAGGTAGGCACTCCTCAAAATGGAAGGCCGCAAGCGAATTCGCTTCGGGAATTCACCTATCGCGGCACGACCTACCACACGCAGCTCATTGGCAATTATCAGCCGAGTAACGCAACGCTTGCCATCGATGCGCTGTATACGCTACGCACGCTTGGATGGAACCTTACGAATGAGGTCATCGAGCGCGGCATCGCGGAAACGGTATGGCCCGCCCGCTTCGAGGTGTGCTCGACCCATCCTTTGTTCATCGTCGACGGTGGGCACAATCCGCAAGGAGCCCAGGTCATGGCGCAAACGCTTGCCGAAGTGCTTCCTGGGTGCAAACCCGTCTTCGTCATCGGCATCCTCGCCGATAAGGATTATCCGGGCATGCTCGAATCGATTGTTCCCCTTGGCAGCGCATTCGTTTGCGTCACACCACCGAATTCGCGTGCGCTTTCGGCAGATGACCTCGGCAAAGCCATTAAAACCATCGCGCACGCGCACGGAGATGCAGCAGACGTGCGCCACACACAAGGGTTCGAAGACGCTGTCGTTTTAGCACGTGAGATAGCTGGCAAAGAAGGCATCGTGTGCGCATTCGGAAGCCTCTATTCCGTTGCCTCGGTAAAGCAGGCGCTGCGCAAGGCGCTTGGCACCGAGCAGTAGCTCATGGACGCAAGGGAAGCATGATGGCAACGCAAGCACGGCATGAACGCACTGAAGCGCTCATCGGCACCGCGGGGCTCGAAAAACTCCAGGAGTCGCATGTGCTCGTCGCCGGTCTTGGCGGTGTGGGCAGTGCATGCGCGGTATCGCTTGCACGTGGAGGCATCGGAACGCTTGTCCTCATCGACTGCGATGAAATCGAGATAAGCAATCTCAATCGCCAAGCCATCGCATTCATGGACACCATCGGCATGAGGAAAACCGATGCGGCGCGAAAGTTCGTGGGGCGAATCGATCCCGATATGCACGTCATTTTAATCGATGAGCACATAAGCCCCGATACGATAGAGGCGGTATTCGAGCGCGCAGGAGAGGTGGATTACATCGTGGATGCCATCGACGATGCGCCCGCCAAGATCGCGCTCGCATTATGGGCGCAAGAGCATGGCATCCCTTTGGTAAGCTGCATGGGTACAGCGCGCAAACTGCATCCTGAGCTCCTAGAGTTCGCCGACTTGTTCGAAACGCACGATTGCCCATTGTGCCGCTCGATGCGATCGCGATGCCGGAAAGCGGGTGTCGAGCGCCTAACCGTGCTTTTCTCGCCCGAGACGCCCTTTGGACCAAATGGGCCAGTGCTTGGTACCACTTCCTTCACACCGCCTATCGCTGGCGAGATGCTTGCGGGATATGTTATAAGAGCGCTTCTCGGAATCGACGGAAACTAGCCATGTACGACCTGCATTGCCATGCGAGCTTCTCGGCTGACCCTGCCACGTTCGCTCAGCTGATAGGTAATTCCGACCTGCAGGTCCTTTCGGCAACGGTGACGCCTGACGATTACGCCCTAGCATGCACTTTTTACGGGAGCGTTCCTCACATCCGCATCGCCACAGGACTCCATCCTTGGAAAATCGACGCAGATGAAAAAGCCTCGGAAACGATGACAGAAAAGCTTCTTTCTACCATCGAGGATACGAGCTACGTTGGAGAAGTCGGGTTGGATTTCTCTCCCAAACATGCCCATGCGAAAGACGCGCAGCTCCGCAGTTTCGAAAGAATCCTTGCAGCATGCGCCGAGCTTGGCGGAAAAGTCATAACGATACACAGCGTGCGCGCGGCAAACGCTTGCCTCGATCTGATTGAGAAGACGCGTTGCCTCGAGACGTGCTCATGCATCATGCATTGGTTCTCGGGATCGTCTGATGAGCTTGCCCGCGCCATCAAACTTGGATGCTATTTCTCAGTTGGAGAATGTTCGCTTAAAACGAAACGTGGCCCTGAATACGTTCGCGCAATCCCCAAGGGAAGGCTTCTTCTGGAAACCGACCTACCTGAAGATCCCGCGTCAAACACCTCGCCAGTTCTTGAACCGGAAAAGCAAGCACAGGTGGAATTCGACAAATTGAGCACTTCGCTTAATTACGCACTTGAAACCATCCTCAAGCTCACCAGCCGACATACACGATTCTCCATCGAGGCGGCTTCCCAGGAACTGCTAACGCGAAAGGTCTAGATACCATGCGCCAATATTACGCACACAACGAGCAGCCTATCGAGCGTGCCGTACTCGTCGGAATCGATCGACCCAATCAGAAGTGGAGCCTCGCTTCATCGCTTGCCGAGCTCGAACGTTTAGCCGACACCGCCGGTGCAGAGACGGTTGCCGTCACGACTCAGAAGCTATCGACACCCAATCCGCGCACCTTCGTCGGTAAAGGCAAGGCCGATGAAATCGCGCAGCTCGCACGCGATACGGAAGCGGACTTGATCATCTTCGACGACGAGCTCTCCCCGACCCAGCAAAGCAACCTCGAGCGCATCGTCGACAAATCCGTCAAGATCATCGACCGAACCGCGTTGATTCTCGACATCTTCGCCTTGCACGCTACCTCGAAAGAAGGCAGCCTGCAGGTGAAGCTCGCACAGAACCAGTACCTGCTCCCCCGCCTTCGCGGCATGTGGGCTCATCTGGCATCAGGGCATATGGGCGGCGGCGTCGGTTCCCGCTTCGGCGAAGGAGAGAGCCAGCTCGAAGTCGACCGCCGCATCGTGAGAAACCGCATAGCGTCCATCAAGCGCGAGCTTTCCCACCTTGCCGAAGTGCGTGCAACGCAACGAGAGAGCCGCTATGCAAGCGGCATGTACAAGGTATCGCTCGCGGGCTACACCAACGCTGGCAAATCGAGCCTTCTAAACCTCCTCACGGACGCTGATGTTTTAAGCTACGACAAGCTATTCGCTACTTTGGACTCCACAACAAGGAAATTCGAGCTGCCGCAAGGCAGGGAGATCACCATCACCGACACGGTCGGTTTCATACAAAAGCTTCCTACTACGCTCGTGGAAGCGTTCAAATCAACGCTTGATGAGATTACAGGCAGCGATTTGATCTTGCAGGTCACTGACTGCTCATCGCCGCAGTTCATGTTGCAGATGGATGCCGTCGATGATGTTTTGAAGCAAATCGGCGCGCAGGACATCAAGCGCATCGTCGTTTTCAACAAATGCGATCTGCTCGATGAAGACGAACTGGAGCAGATGCGAGCTCTCTACCCCGAAGCGCTCTTCGTCTCAGCGCAGACCGGCGAAGGCATCGATATGTTGATAGAGGCCATCGCGCACGCCGCCGCAGAAAGCGATACGGCGCTTAGCGTACTCATCCCCTATGACAAAGGCGATCTGGTCTCCGTGGCCCATGAGCGCTGCCGCGTGCTTAGCGAAGAATATACGGAAGCCGGTACAAAGCTTTCAATCGTTGTCCCGAAAGCTTATGCAGCGCAGTTCGATCCGTTTCGCGCAGAATAAGGTTTAAACAGATTGCTCTACAGTCCCGAGGCGTGCAGCCAGCATGCCCAAACGGCAACGGATTCACGTATGTAGTAATTGATGGTCAAGGGTAAGACACCGCATTCGCACGAAACGGTTTTCACGCTTGCGCCCATATCCTCCGCTATCAACGTGGCGCGATACAGATGATATGCGCTTGAAACTACCGCCACATCCTTCGATGGATCGCCGCCCATCGAACGTATGAGGGCGAAGCTGTTCGCAAGGTTCTCCTTCGTCGAGAAGGAATTCTCCTCCATGACGATGCGCTCGCTTTCGATACCATGATCAATGAGCCACGTCCGCATGCAAGCAGCCTCCGAGATCCGTTCGTCATCGTTCTGCCCGCCCGACACGACCGCTACGCTATTGGGATTGCGCTCTAAGTAATCGAGCGCGCCTTGGAGCCGATAGAGCAGCGCATTCGACGGATATGTGCCATTCACTTTCGCACCAAGCACGATTGCATATCGTTGCGTATAGTCAGAATTACCCGACGAAGAAGCTATGACGGGAACTTCTGCAACCAGCAAAAGCGCAATGACGATGACGACCAAGACGCCCACGATTTTGCCGATGATCGCTGTTGCAAACCCAAGAATCGCAACCACGACCGCTGCGATCAAGCAGACGATCGCCAAGGTCGAATACCCTTGCAAAAGGAAGTAGAACACGAACGCCGCAGCCAATAGGGCGACGACGAGTATTCCTGTGAATATCGCATGACCTTGCAGCATCGAGGTACTCCAGTAAACTACATGCCAAAACAGCGAATAGCCGAAAGCTCTATTTGCACGCCTCCAAGATGACATCAAGTGCTTGGTCGAGCACTTCATCGGGGATGTTGAGCGGTGGAAGCAAGCGTACCTTATTCTTTGCAGTCAAACAGAGCACACCGCCATCGATACACGTCTTCACCACATCGGCTGCCGGCTTGACCGTCGAGATGCCGATCATGAGACCCGCACCTGAAATGCCTTCTATTCCTTCTGCTCCCTCTAAGCGCTCGCGGATATGCGCGCTCTTGGCGCGGACATCGGCAAGAAACTCATCGGTCAAGCGCTCGATCACGCTCAAAGCGCCGGCGCAGCACACAGGATTGCCTCCGAACGTCGAGCCATGATCGCCTGGCTGAATAACGTCTTCCACCTTCGACCACATCAAGCACGCACCGATCGGAAGGCCTGCGCCTAAACCCTTCGCGGTCGTTATGACATCCGGCTCGATGCCATAGCCCATATACGCGTACAAATCTCCCGTCCGGCCATTGCCGGTTTGCACTTCGTCGATGATGAGCACCATGTCGCGCTCACGCGTAAACTGCGATGCGCAGGCAACGAATTCCTCGGAAAGGACGTTCACGCCGCCCTCACCCTGGACGCACTCGATCATGACCGCGCAGGTGTCTGGGAGATCGCATGCCGCTTCAAGGGCGGCAATATCATTCGCGGGAATATGCATGAAACCGGGTGTCAGGGGCTTGAACAGCTCGTGGAAATGATCTTGACCCGTCGCTGCAAGCGTCGTGAGCGTACGTCCATGGAAGCTGTTCTCAAGCGTGATGATGGTTGAGGGGGCTTGGCCGCCTTCCGGATGCGCTGCATTCCATTTATCAGACGCGTATTTACGCGCCACCTTTATGGCGCATTCGTTCGCTTCAGCACCCGAATTCCCGAAGAAAACCTTGCCCGCACCCGTACGATCGCATAAGGCTTTCGCGAGCATCGCGCACGGTTCCGTGAAATACAGATTGCTCGTATGCTGCACCGTGCCAAGCTGGTCTGAGACCGCCTGGCACCACACGGGATCGGCATAACCGAAAGCATTCACGCCGATGCCTGCTCCCATGTCGATATAGGTGCGCCCATCGGCACTAAGCGCGAGGGCACCCTTGCCGCTTACTATTTCCACAGGGAAGCGCGCATAGGCATGCGCGACATACGCCTCATCTGTTTGTGCTATCTCTGACATGGGGGCTATCCTTTCGTATAGTCGATTCGCCTATGAACCCCGCACCATGGTGCCAGCGCCCTCATCGGTGAACAGCTCCATGAGCAGCGCATGGGGAACGCGTCCATCGATGATGGTGACGCTTTTGACCCCTTGCGTGATGGCGCTGATGCAGCACTCCAGCTTCGGGACCATGCCTCCACTCACGATATCGCTTTGCACGAGCTTGCGTGCCTCATCGAGGGAGATCTCGGGGATGAGCGTGTCGGGATCGTTTTTATCGAGCAGAACGCCATCGATGTCGGTCATCATAATCAGACGCTCGGCGCCAAGCGCACCCGCTATCGCTGCGGCGGCGGTATCGCCGTTGATGTTGAGCGTGTTGCCATTCGCATCGCCGGCAACCGTGCTGATCACGGGAATGTAGCCGGCATCGAGCAAATCGAGCACTGGTTGGATGTTCACGCCTACGATTTCGCCAACGAGACCAAGGCGCTCATCACGCACCTCCGCAAGGATCATCCTGCCATCGAGGCCGCTGATGCCCATCGCCTGGCCGCCGTGCGTTTGAAGCAGGCTGACGAGCGTTTTGTTGATTTTTCCCGCAAGGACCATCTGGGCGATCTCGACGGTCTCTTGATCGGTCACGCGCAGACCATCGACGAACAGCGTCTCCTTGCCCAGCCGCTTCATCATGTCGCTGATCTCAGGACCTCCGCCATGGACGAGCACGACGCGCACCCCGACAAGCGACATCAACACGATGTCGCTCATGACCTGTTGCTTGACCTCGTCATCGACCATGGCATTACCGCCATATTTGATGACGACAACTTTGCCGTCATATTGCTGCATGAGCGGGAGGGCTTGTGTGAGCACCTCAGCGCGTTGTGCGTTCGTGAACCGTGCTGCTTCTCTTGCGTTATCCGCTATGTTCTCTTTCATGATGATCCTTTGCTTTGGAACGTGGCCCTCTTCTATCCGGGGAAAGCACCGCTTCCCCGCTATCGTTTAAATCAAGTTCTGTAATCCCCATTGATCTTGACGTAATCGTAGGTTAAATCGCACCCCCAAGCCGTTGCGGCTCCGTCTCCACCCTTGAGATCAACGATGATGTCGATTTCGTCTTCGAGGAGGATTTCTTTGGCGATATCCTCGTCGAACGGAACGCCTGAACCATCGCGGCATACGGCTATTCTGCCCTTTGCGCTTCCAAGGTCGACATCGACCTTATCGATATCAACTTCTGCGCCGCAATAGCCAATGGCGCAAAGAATGCGGCCCCAATTCGCATCAGCACCGAAGAAGGCTGCCTTCACCAAACTCGAGCAGATGATCGCTTTCGCCACCGTCCGAGCGATATCCTTTTCGCGTGCCCCTGAAACCATGCAGGTCAAAAGCCTCGTCGCACCTTCGCCATCATGCGCGATCATGCGACAGAGCGCCTGTGTCACATGCGCAAGCGCCTCTTTGAAGGTGTCAAGCGCAGGAGATGCTTCCACTATGGGCGCATTCCCCGCCTCGCCGTTCGCGAGCACAACCACCATGTCATTTGTGGACGTATCGCCATCGACGCTGACCATATTGAAACTGTCTTGGACATCGCCAACGAGAACCTCATGCAAAAGCTCCGCGTCGATGGCCACGTCAGTCGTTATGAACACGAGCATCGTCGCCATGTTGGGATGGATCATGCCGCTGCCCTTCGCGATACCGCCGATATGGCAGACGACCTGCGAACCATCGCTTGACGGAAGCTCAAAGGAGACGGCGAACTGTTTCTCGACGGTGTCGGTCGTCATGATACCCTGTTCCGCAGCCGTGCTTCCCTCTTCGCTCGCCTGCAGTCCCGATGCGAGCGCAGGCATCGCCTTCGCAATCGGATCGATGCAAAGCGGCTGACCAATGACGCCCGTAGATGCCACGACGATGTCTTCAGGCGAAAAACCGAGTTCGGTCGCGGCGATCTCGCTCATCTTCTGGGCGATGTCATAGCCATCGGCATTGCAGGTATTCGCATTGCCGCTGTTACAGATGATCGCCCTCGCGCCTCCATCAGCGATATGCTCGGCAGTGACAATGAGCGGAGCGCCCTTAACCTTATTCGTGGTATAGACGGCTGCAGCGCTTGCGGGCTTTTTTGAGGTGCTGACGATAAGCGCCAGATCGCGCGCATCATGCCCTGCACGAATGCCGCAATGAACGCCATTCGCCGCAAAGCCCGCTGCTGCGCACACACCGCCTGGAATCGTTTTCATCATCTGCACTCCTCTACCGCAACTCAAGCCCGGTCGTTTCCTGCAAGCCGAGCACTATGTTCATGTTCTGGATAGCTGCGCCCGAAGCGCCCTTTCCCAGATTGTCGAAACGCGAGACAAGCAGGATACGCTCGTCATTGCCTTCGACCGTAACCTGCATCGTATCGCAATCTGCCCAAGCGTTCGCCGCTAAGAAGCCTTCTTCGTCCGCCTTCTCCATGAAAGAAACAACGCCGCCAGCTGACTGGGCATAGGCATCCTGGTAGGCTTCGCGAATCGCCTTGATCCCTCCATCGACCTGGTCGGCGAACAACGGAACAACGACTTCCATGCCAACCAGATAGTCCGCAACGATCGGGCAGAATACCGGGTCGGTTGAAAGCCCACTGATCTTTGCCATCTCGGGAAGGTGCTTGTGGTTCTGCGCAAGACCGTACATGCGTGGAGCAACGAGCAATGCATCACGGCCATCAGCCTCATACTGCGCGATCATCTTTTTGCCCCCTCCGGAATAGCCAGTGAGCGAAAAGCATGAAAGATGCGCATCGGCAGCAAGCACGCCGCATGCGACTAAAGGTTGGACGAGCGCGATGAACCCGCTTGCATGGCAGCCTGGATTGGCGATGCGTTTCGATGCCGCTATGCGCTCGCGATACCCCTTCAGTTCGGGGAACCCATACGCCCAGCCCTCTTGCGTGCGATGCGCGGTGGACGTATCGATGATGACCGTATCGGGATTGGAGACCAAGCTCACTGCTTCGATTGCGGCTTGATCCGGCAAGCAGAGAAACGCGACGTCAGCGGCGTTCAGATACTCAGCACGCACAGAAGCATCCTTACGTGCTTCATCCGGAATATGCAGCAATTCGATATCCTGCCTACCGCTTAACCTCTCATGAATCCGCAATCCTGTAGTACCTGCAGCTCCATCGATAAATACTTTTGCCATTTATCTTTCCTTTTTTTGCATATTTTAATTAATAATTATAATTATTCTGTATATTTTATAAATTATGATTCATTATAATACGAAACCGGGCTTTTTAGTAGCATCCGTCCGTGAGCGGCACATGGCGTACCGCATCCGCACATCACCCTCAACCGACGAATATGAGCCCTATGTGATAGATCACGAAGCACACCACGTATGCCAGCACTAATTGCATGACCACGATGCCGATTGCCTGAATGGTTGAATCGAGCTCCTTGCGCGTTGCCGCGAACGTCGCCAAGCAGGGAACGTATAGAAGGATGAACACAAGGAATACGAATGCTGTCAGCGGAGTGAATATGGTCGACAGAGCAGCCGCGATGGTCAGACCTGAGCCGATCAGGGGACCCATCAAGACCGTCAGCGTCGAGACGATCGCCTCTTTAGCAGCCAAGCCAGCCAGCAGAGCCGTTGTCGCCTCCCACGAATCCAATCCGATTGGCTGGAAGATGAACGAGATCTGCGTGCCAATGGCAGCCAAGATGCTTTGCGAGCTGTAGGAAACTGGATTGAAGGTCATATCGATGTTCTGCAAAACCCAAATGACAACGGTACCCAAGAAGATGATGGTAAACGCCTTCTTGACGAACTCCTTCGCGTTATCCCACATGTGGCGCACCACGTCGCTCAAAGCCGGCCATCGATATGCTGGAAGCTCCATCACATACATCATCGCATCGCCCTTGAAGAGTGTGCGGCTCAAAACGAACCCTAGGAGAATCGCCACTACGATGCCGAGCACGTACAATGAGATCATCACAAGGGTCGCTTTCGTCCCGAAGAACGCCGCTGTGATCATGCCGTAAACGGGGAGCTTAGCGCTGCACGACATAAAGGGAGTCAGAAGAATCGTGAGCTTGCGGTCGCGTTCGCTTGGCAGCGTACGCGTCGCCATGATGGCGGGAACGTTGCATCCGAAACCTACGATGAGCGGAGCGAAGCTTCGGCCGGATAAGCCTATTTTGCGCAAGAGCTTGTCCATGACGAAAGCAACACGCGTCATATACCCGCTGTCTTCCAAAAAGGACAAGAAGAAGAACAGGACCATGATGATCGGCAAAAACGACAGCACGCTGCACACACCCGCCCAAATGCCGTTGATGACCAGGTCATATACCCAGTGGTTCACACCAACGCCGAGCAAGAATTCCCCGAAAGCACCTCCCGACCAGTCGAAAAAGCCCTCGAGTGCCTCTTGAAGCGGGCCGCCTATAACGCTGAACGTCAACCAGAATACCAATGCCATGATGCACAGATAGATAGGAATGCCCCATACCCGATGCGTAAGCACTCTGTCGATCTTCTGCGAACGCTGTTGCTCACGGCTCGTCTCCACACGGCTGGCGCAACGGGCGCACAGATCATCGACGAACGCATAGCGTTCCTTAGCCATCACGGTCTCACTCGCCAAGCCGCTGTCCTTCTCCAAATGGTCGATGATATGGGCTATGACATGGAGATCCTCTTGTTCGACGTCGAGCTGCGTCAGTATCGCCTCGTCATGCTCGATGACCTTCTCGGCCGCATAGCGCACGGGCATGCCGACCTGCGCAGCAGGAGCCTCAAGAATATGGCACACCGAATGGATTGCCTTATGGAGATCACCCGAGCAGAAGTCGATGCGGCGCTCTGAAAGAGGATGATCCTTTAGCGCGGCAACCTGTTCGAGCAGCGCCGTGATACCTTGCTGCTTCGTTGCCGATATCGGTACGACAGGCACGCCAAGTTCTCGTTCCAGCTCAACCGTATCGATCGTCACACCATTGCTAGTCGCTTCATCGATCATGTTGAGCGCGATGATGGTTGGCATGTTGAGCTCGAGAAGCTGTAGAGCCAGATAAAGACCCATTTCGATATTGCCCGCATCAATGACATCAATAAGGTAATTAGGCGTGTCTTGAGACCCGCGATGAAGCGTCAAGCTTGCCAAAGCATCCTTTTCCTCGGTGCTGTATGCGTTTAGAGAACTCAGACCCGGCATGTCGATGATGCGCACAGAGGTCTTTTCGAACAGATGCGCATAGCCACCCTTAAGGGCGCCCCATTGTAGATGAGTCGTCACACCAGGGTAATTCCCAACGTGAACCTTCTGGCCAGTCAGCGCATTGAAAAGCGCTGATTTGCCACTGTTCTTGTTGCCAACGAGGGCTATGCGCAATTCGTGGTCTTGCATTGGCTTCATCTTCTCTTATGTGCCCTCATCATGCAAGGATGCAACAATCTCGTGATTTTGCGTATACGCCCATCATGCGCCTTCCTCCTGTTTCACCACGATAAGCGCTGCTTCTGCCTTGCGCAGCGTGAGCACATAGCTGCGCACGCCTACTTCGATCGGATCCCCCATCGGGGCGATCTTGCGAACAGTCACTTTGGTTTGGGGAACCAAGCCGACATCCAAAAGCTTCATGCGTTGGATGCGCTCCCCTACGATATCCTCGATTACGGCGGTTTGGCCGACTGCTAAATCAGTCAAGGTCATAGGATGATTCCTTTACGTCACACGAAGCGCACAGATACTTCGCGTCTCCAGAACTCGAAGATGCGCATGCATGAGGACACGAGCATGCGCATGCGCCCATGCCTTTACTCGAACGCGTAGCTCGTCCAAGCCAAAGGGAACGCACTGCGAAAAACACGCAAAGGGCGACTATGAGAATGACGATGATGCTCGGCATCCGAATTGAAGCCTCCCCTCTTCGTTCGAATGCTCAGGAGCTGCCGGATTACGGCAGCCCCTCTATCATGCATGATCCTTATTTAGGTTTTACGGGACGCTTGACCTTCTTCTGGCCATGCGTGCTCTTGTTCTTTGTTTTACGCGGCTGGTTCGCAGTTGCACCACGTGGCGCATCCGATTGCTCGTTTTCGGCGGCAACGGTTGCGCTTGACGCATCAACGACATTGGATGAAGCGTCCGCACCAGCAGCCGATGAGGCAGCGGGCAGCGCCTGCTGAGCCTTAAGCTCCATAGCGCCGCACAGCGGACGATCATACTGGAAGATGGTGATATCGTCGCCATACTTGCGACGGAGCCTCTTGAACTTCTGCTCACGCTCCTTCCACCACGAGAACAGAGGCGTCGCGATGGCGATCGAGGAGTAGGAACCGCAGATTAAGCCGATGGCCATGGCGAACGCGAAGTCCTTCAAGGTCTCCCCGCCGAAAATCAACATGAACACGACCGGGATAAGCGAGGTCAAAGTCGTGTTGATAGTGCGCAGGAACACCTGGTTGATGGAATGGTTCGCCATCGAGATGAACGTGACCTTCGGCGAATCGCCCTGCATGTTGTCGTTGATTCGATGGAACACGACCACGGTGTCATAGAGCGAGTAGCCTAAGATGGTCAGAAGAGCAGCGATGGTGTTCGGGTTGACCTCGCGCCCAACAAGCGCGTAAATGCCCAACACGATGATCAAGTCATGCAGAAGTGCGACAATCGCCATCACGCCCATCTTGAATTCGAAGCGGATGCCAATGTAGATGATGATGAGCACAAGGCTGACCAAGAACGCGATGAGCGAGCTTCTCACGACGCTCGAACCCCAGTCGGGACCGATGGTGGTCACCTCGAAGCTATCGGTTGACCAACCGAACGTCGAAGCAACCTTGTTCGCGGTCGCTGCAGCGTCCTCAGCGCTCGTCGTAGTCGTACGAACCAAGAAGCCCTCTTCGCCGCTCGTTTGCGTCGTCTGGATGACGGCATTGTCTTCGCCTGCCTCTGCGAACGCATCACGCAACTGTTCGGTGGTCACGTCGCCCGTGTCGAAGAACGTGATCGACGTACCGCCGACGAACTCGATGCCGAGATTCAAACCGCGGATAGCAAAAACCGCAAAGGAGAGCACGACGCACACAGCAGCGATGATGAGAAGGATCTTGCGATAACCCATGAAATTGAAATCGCGCTTGATGAAGCGACCCTTGATCTTGCCTGCGGCAAGCGTTGCTGCATCATAGAGAGCGCTCGTACGCGGCTCTTCTGCGGCATCGGAATCGATTTCAGGATAATCATCGAGCGTGCCATCTTCGAGTGCCGCGGTATACGAACCGTTGTAAATCTCCACGGCATCTTGGCAGTCCTTGATATCCCAAAAGCCCGGGTTCTTCTCGATTGCACGCGGAGCGAGCAGACGGATGATCGGTGCTTTGAACAGAAGCATCATCGCGATATCGCAGAAGATACCAAGTGCAAGCGTCAAACCGAAGCCTTTAACCGAAGCACTTGCCAGGAAGAAGAGGCACAATGCCGAAACCAGCGTGACCAAGTCCGCGTCGATCGAGGTCATGATGGCGTGGCGAACACCGGAAATCGATGCTGCGCGCACGGTGCGACCCATGCGAATCTCCTCACGGAAGCGTTCGAGCGTCAGAATCGATGAGTCGGCAGCCATACCGATGGTCAGTACGATACCCGCGATGCCAGCGAGTGACAGGCTGAACAATCCGAATCGGCTCAGCAGTGCGAGGATGCCGAGGTACAGAACCGCGAACACAACCATTGCCGCTGCGGTGATGATACCTAAGCCCTTGTAGAAGAAGAGCAGATACAGCATGACGACGATGAGTCCGATGATTGCGACGAGCAAGCCCGCACGCAAGGCATCCTGGCCAAGCGTCGGACCGACTACCTGGCTTTGCGCGTATTCGAAACTCACGGGCAGAGAACCGCTTTCCAAAACCGTCTGAAGGCTCTTCGCCTCTTCAAGCGTGTAATTGCCTGTGATTGACACGTCTCCGCTCGGAATCTCGCCCTGCACAGCAGGAGCAGATTGGACGATGCCGTCTAGGATGATGACGATCAGACCATGCGTTGGAGCAAGATCGGCAGTTGCCTCCGCGAAAGCCGCAGTACCTGCGGAATCAAGTTTGAGGTTTACGGAGTAGTCAGTACCCGTCTCGGAAGCCTTGCCCACGTTGACGGTATTGATGTTCTCGCCCGTGATGAGAGGTTCGTACGTGCCCGGCGTTACTTCCAGTTTGACGGTCTGCTCTGTTGGGAATTGATTGCCGAATTCATCGGTAATCACAATATTCGAACCGTATTGGCCGGATTGGATCTTGCTTACCACATCCGAGTCGGTGAACGAATCCAGACGAGCGAACTCTAGCTTGCCCGTCTTGCCGATCGTTGCGAGTGCCTCTTGCGTGTCGCTCATACCAGGAATCTGCACGAGGATCTGGTTCTCGCCCTGCAACTGCACGGTCGCCTCGCTCGCACCGAGGAGATTGACGCGCGTCTCGATGATAGCGCGGGATTTCTCCATCTCCTCGCTGGAGATATCGGTTCCGTCGGAATTCTTCGCCTCGAGCACGACCGAAAGTCCACCTTGGATGTCAAGACCCTGGTTAATGGTCTTCGCAGGCGGCATGAATAAAACGACGGAGATGATGACCAGCACTGTGGTTACGATGAGCAGCCACATGTTGCGGCGATCCGCATTCATCGGCTTCTTCTTCTCGTTGCGCTTCTTCTGGCGCTGCTTTGCGAACGATGGTTTGGAGCTCTTGGTCTCTACGCGAAGGCCGGAAGCGCCCAATCCACCGATGTCATCGGTCGGCGCGCTCGAATTGCCTTTTCGTTGCCATACTTCTTGGTTGGGCGTCTCTGCCATGGACGCACTCCTTTATTTCTTGCATTGGTACACAGGTTCACGCTTATTTACGCCCTGCACGCTTCAAGGGTTTTCCCTCGAAAGTGCGCATATGACGTGCGTTTTTCCAAACGTTTATTGTGCCACATTTTTCAGATAAAGAGAGCGCGAACGGTCGAATGTGCCGATTTATCCTCGTTAAAGACTGATTAGTTATCACCTATGGCTTAGGATGCGCCCAGAGTATCCGACAAGGAAGCATCGTCAACGTTGCGCAAGGAGCGTAAGACCTTACGTTTGCGCGCCTGTTTCTCCGCATAAGCCTGCTTGTCCATTTTGCGCTGCTTGACCTGCGCGAGCTCGTCTGCGTGCGCAATCTCCCATGCTTTTTTCTCTTGCGCTCGACGCGCTTTCTCCTCTTGGCGCTTCCGTTTGCGCTCCTCGCGCTCTTCCTTCGCCTCGCCGTCTGAGAAACGGCAGCCGCAGTAATTCTGGCGATACATCCCAAGTTCGCGGCTCCGCCTCGTCGCCTCCGCGTAATTCGGACGGAAATCCCTGAACTCGGCTTCAAGTCCCCACATCTTCGCCGCACGCTCAAGCTCTTGCGCGATGATGTCGGTATATTGATAGGGGCTGACACTCAACGTCGTCGACAGGCAATCGTAACCATGGGCATGCGCGAATGCAGCTGACTGCTCAAAACGCAGGCGATAGCACGCGCGGCATCTCGCTTCATGCGGATCGTCTTCTGCGCAGTCGTGCGAGCGCAACGCAGAGGCGATGGTCCTCTCCCAATTCGATGGGTCGTAATCGCCTTCGGAGACAGGCAGGTCCTGCGTCACCGCCCACGTTTTCAGCGTATCAAGGCGCTTGGCGTATTCGCCATCCGGGTGGATGTTCGAATTGGCGTAATACACTGTAAGCGTATGCCCATCCGCTGCAAGCAGCCGCGATGGCTCGAGCGTGCACGGTCCGCAACATGCATGAAGCAAGGTCAGCGGTTCTTTATGTGGCTGGATAAGCGTCATGAAACCTGCCCTTACCCCATCATCGGATGAACATCGCATCGCCGAACGAGAGCATGCGATAGCGAGACTGAATGGCATGCTGGTATGCAGCCATGATGTTTTCACGTGTGGAGAATGCACTCACGAGCATCATGAGCGTGGAACGCGGTACATGGAAATTCGTGATCAGCGCATCCACGACCTTAAACGAATAACCGGGAAGAATATAAAGGCTAGTCGCCTCGCGGTTGCGCGCACGCACGCAGCCGAGCTCTTCATCCCATGCGCTCTCGAGGCTTCTCACACTCGTGGTTCCCACCGCGATGACGCGACCTCCGCGCTCCTTGCACGCTTGGATGGCATCGATCGTCGCCTGCGGAACCGTATAGTATTCGGTATGGATGATGTGGGACAAAGGATCGTCCTCATCGACGATACGGAACGTATCGAGACCGACTTCGAGTTCTACCGTGCTCCACGCAACTCCCGCATCCGTGATTTTCCTGATGAGCTCAGGCGTAAAATGCAATCCCGCCGTCGGGGCAGCAGCCGAGGCCTCGCGCTGCGAGTACACCGTTTGGTAAAGCTCTTCGTCTCCCGCGTAATCCTTGATATACGGGGGAAGCGGTGTGTGTCCCACCGCATGCAGCGCCGCATCCATACTCGGAAGCGGCGTGAACAAACGGGCAAGCCGCTCCCCTTTCTGCCCAGAACGCGACCAATCCGCAATCTGCGCCGAAAGCACGACTTTCCCCTCGCCATTGGTGAAATCGATTCGGGGGGCGCATGCGGGGTCACTTGCCGGCTTAAGCCTCTTACCTGGGCGGACAAGCACTTCCCAATAGCTGATTTGATTGATGGAATCAGCCTTATCCGTGCCTCGCTCGATACCAGGATAATCAGCATCGCTTGCCGCGAACGATTGACGGAGCAAGAACACTTCTGCGGATCCGCCCGATCCATGCTTTTGCCCAAGCAATCGCGCTGGCATGACGCGCGTCTCGTTCGCAACAAGCAGATCTCCCGGACGCAGCTCATCGATGATTTGGCTGAAGATGCGGTCCGAAACGGCTCCGGTATTCCTATCCATCACGAGCAGACGACACGCATCGCGCGGCACCATAGGCTCTTGGGCGATAAGCTCATTGGGTAGTTCGTAATCGAAATCACTCGTTTTCATGCGGCACATGATACACCTCTTTTGACAACGCGCACGATGCCGTATGCGAAGCGGCGGACAATCCCTATGTATTGAATAAAAAAGAATCCGCCATAACGGCGGATCCGGGTAACGCTTTTATGTGGTTCTGACTACAGCTTCACAACATTGCTTGCCTGAAGCTTGCCGTTCTGACCCGTGGTAACTTCAAACGAGACCGCCTGACCCTCATCGAGTGTCTTGAAGCCCTCCATTTGAATCTCTGAGAAATGTACGAACAGATCATCGCCGTCTGGGCGAGAGATGAATCCGTAACCCTTCTCAGGGTTAAACCATTTAACGGTGCCTTCCGCCATTCTTTCCTCTTTCCTCCCCTATACAGGGTAAAACAACACCAAACCCCAATTCATGCCTTTTGCAAAAAGGCACTCGTAGACTATACGCCAACATGTATTCATTTTTAATGTAAATAGCCAAATTTTTTTATTCGTAACATGAATAATCCCAGATGAATACCCACTTTCGTACATATTGGGGTGTATCATCGCCGCAGCGCTCGTATTCCTGTCAGATACTCCTCGCTCATCTGGATGCCGCACGCATCTCTCAAAGGCGCGCTCATGAGCACGCGGAGGCATCGCGCGTGGACATCGTCGCTTCGTTTCGTGTAAAATGACCGCTGCCAACGCGCGAGCGCGCGAAGGACGGGTGTGCGCAAAAAACGATATATCGCGGCACCGACGAAGCGACATCAGAAAGAGGCGAACCTCGAACATGGGCAAGGACATCAAGAAAATCGTATTGGCATATTCCGGTGGCTTGGATACCTCCATCATCATCCCTTGGTTGAAAGAGAACTATAACGATCCTGAGATCATCGCGGTATCGGGCAACGTCGGTCAAGCCGACGAGCTCGAAGGCCTTGAAGAAAAGGCGCTTGCCACAGGTGCGAGCAAGCTCATCGTGGCTGACCTGGTCGACGAGATGGTCGACGAGATCATCATCCCGTCGCTGAAGATGGGTGCGAAATATGAGAAGTACCTCCTAGGTACAGCGTTCGCACGTCCCGTCATCGGCAAGAAGCTCGCTGAAATCGCACTTGCCGAAGGCGCTGACGCAGTATGCCATGGTGCAACCGGCAAGGGCAACGACCAAGTTCGTTTCGAGCTCGCCATCAAACGCTTTGCGCCAGGCATGAAAATCATCGCCCCATGGCGCGAATGGGACATCAAGTCCCGTGATGAGGAGATCGATTACGCAGAAGCGCATAATGTACCTCTGAAGATCTCCCGTGAAACCAACTATTCCAAGGATAAGAACCTGTGGCATTTAAGCCATGAGGGCCTCGACCTGGAAGATCCCGCGAACGAGCCGAATTATGAGAAGCCAGGTTTCTTGGAAATGGGCGTGAGCCCCTTAGACGCCCCCGATGAACCCACCTACATCACGCTCGATTTCGAGCAGGGTGCACCTGTTGCATTCAACGGCGAGCGCATGAAGGCAAGCGAGATAATTCTTCGCCTCAATGAGGTTGGCGGTGCAAACGGCATCGGCATCATCGACATCGTCGAGAACCGCCTCATCGGCATGAAGGATCGCGGCGTGTACGAGACCCCTGGCGGAACGATCCTATATTTCGCACATGAGCAGCTCGAGATGCTCACCGTGGACAAGGAGACCTTGCATGTCAAGCAAAAGCTCGCTGTCGATTACGCTGATTTGATTTACAACGGCAAGTGGTATAGCCCGCTTCAGGAAGCGCTCACCGCATTCGCAAACAAGAGCAACGAGTACGTTACCGGCACGGTGCGCCTGAAGCTGTACAAAGGCAACATCATCCCTGCTCGCACAACGAGCCCCTATTCGCTGTATTCCGAGGATCTGGTCACATTCGGTGAGAGCGACTACGACCAGAACCAGGCAGAGGGATTCATCAACCTTTGGGGTCTACCGACCATGGTGCAAGCGCTACGCGAGCAAGGAAGGCTGTAGACGATTCTGCTTCGTGCATCGATTGGATGGATGCGGCCGGTTACGGCCGCATCTTTTTTAACGAGCCATCTTATGCTTGACGTTGGTCCACCCATGCTCGAGGAAATCGCGTCCGCGGAAATCGACGCGTTTCTCATACACGTTGACCTGTATCCCGAAGGCGCCGCTGTACCCACCCCCGTAAACGCTTGCCGGCGCCCAAACCTGACCGGTTGCCACAGCTCCGTCATTCACGTACAGCGCCCCATCGGGATTCGGGCGCTTGATGTCGGGGTACGCATGTGAATGTCCGCTGAAATAGGTGGCATGGGAATACCGCTCCAATATCGATGCGAGCTCATCGTTGTCATACAGGGAATTGCGCCAGCCCCAGCTTCCCTCCATGGAGCCATGTATCGTGTTCTGCAGCGGCTCATGGCAAAAGACGAATGAGAGCTGACCTGCTTCTTCGTCGGCAGCGAGGAGATCATCGAGCCATGCCATCTGCTTCGGCGTGAAATTGAAGGCAACGCAGCGGTCTGACCACGCATCAGGACCGAGTATTATAAAGTGCAGGCCATCGACGTATCGGTCGTAATAGACCTCGGAAAGACCTGCCTCTTTCAAGAATAGGAGAAGCTGGTCGCTTCTGTATTCCTCATCGATGGGACCAGTGTTGTCACCGTATGAGTACATCTGCTCATGATTGCCCATGACCTTGATGAAGTCGCTATCGAAATCGTAACCCTCCTCCTCGCACAGGCTCCGTATTAGATCGTATTCCTCTTGGATCCCGGAATTCACGATATCGCCTGCAATCACGATGATGCTCGGCTGGATATCGAGCGAGGAGATGTCGGAAAGCATGGTGCGGAAATGCCTTTTGTTGCGCTCGGAGTCTGCAGTGATGTGCGTATCGCTCACGACGAAGAACGAGCTTAAGAGCGCTCCTGGATCAGATTCGAAAAGAGAGCACGAAGAGAGAAAAGAGAGCGCAGCACCGCCAGCCGCTAGCGCGGACAGCCTCAGAAACGCGCGGCGAGACATCATGTTCATGAGGTCCCCTTTCATGCTGACGCACAAAACCAAGCGCCTGAAGGATGCGGGAAAGCATGCAACCCGAAACGATGCAAGAGCGAATTGACGGCGGAAAGCTCAATCGCTTCCTGCGCAGTTGAAGCAATTCAAGTATAAAACGCCAATTGCGATTCGGCAAACACCTTGAAGGGAGCGCGGGTTCAAAGACAGAGGGAAAGCACGCTATTTACGAGTTTGCGAGCTGGGAGATCTCTTCTTCCTGAGAATCCAAGAATGCCTCCATGTCTGCTTCGGAATAGACCTCTGGAAGCGTGATCCCATATGCAAAGGCAACGGCGCGTGCTTGCTTTTCGCGAAGCTGCGCCAAAGCAGGCTCGTTCGCTTTCTTCAAATACAGCGATGACATGAGCAAGCTATGCGCGATGTAGCCGGTTAGATGAGGATCGGTGCCTGAGACCTGCATGATGCCCACCATGGATTCCGGTGCCAGACCTAAAAGGATGCCCCCATCGATATCGGTTGCTTCGCCGATGGCGGCCTCGAGCATCTCTGCAGCAGCGCGAGGATCATGCTGGCCGTTCGACTTCTGCAGGCTCAATCGAATCGCCTCGGCGAATTGCAAGATCATACGCATGAGATAGTCTTGTTGAAGCATGTGTTTATGCCACTTTCCCTATGAAAGATGCTTCGGCCTTTACGACGGCATCGGTATTCCCAGATGCTCAAACGCGCGCTCGGTTGCCTGGCGACCCTTAGGCGTGCGCATGATGAGGCCCTGCTGCAGCAAATACGGCTCGTAGACATCCTCAAGCGTACCAGCATCTTCCGAAAGCGCGCTCGCCAGCGTCGAAAGACCGACCGGTTTGCCTCCGAAACGCACTGCAAGAAACTCGAGGATGCGATTATCGGTTGCATCGAGACCAAGCGAATCTACTTCAAAGAACTCGAGCGCCTCCTTAGCGACCTTTTTGGTGATCTCCCCATCTCCACGAACCTGAGCCCAGTCGCGTACGCGCTTGAGCAAACGATTCGCCAAACGAGGCGTACCGCGCCCACGCTTGGCGATCTCAAGGGCGCCTTCCTTATCAATGGAAACACCAAGAATCGATGCAGAACGCGTGATGATGGCTGCCAGCTCTTCCGCCGAATAGTATTGCAGACGGAATGCGATACCGAAACGGTCGCGCAACGGACCAGTCAAAAGACCCGTACGCGTCGTTGCGCCGATAAGCGTGAAGTGCGGGAGATCGAGCCTGATTGAGCGGGCAGCGGGTCCTTTGCCGACGACGATGTCAAGTACGAAATCCTCGAGTGCTGGATACAGCACTTCCTCAACCATGCGATTTAGGCGATGGATTTCGTCGATGAAGAGTACATCGCCCTCCTCAAGGTTCGTCAGAATCGCAGCGAGGTCGCCCGTACGTTCAATCGCAGGACCGGAGGTGGTGCGGATATTCGAGCCCAGCTCGTTTGCGACTACAGAAGCCAACGTGGTCTTCCCTAAGCCCGGAGGACCCGAGAAGAGGATATGGTCAAGCGTGTCGTTACGTTGCTGAGCGGCCTGAATGAGGATCGTCAGCGAATCCTTCACTTTGGTCTGACCCAGATAGTCATCCAGATAGCGTGGACGCAGGCTGTGCTCGAGCGCGAGATCATCTTCAGTTAGCTGAGGCGTTAGAGGATGAGCATGCGCACTGTTTCCATTATCGAGCGACCCACGCTTAGCGCCCGCCGAAGCGCTTGCCCAATCGCTCGCCTGAAACATCATGCCCTCTATGTTCACATCGGTTCCCATACGCATCCTATTCTATACCTGCGAGCCCAATCGCTTGAGCGCGTATTGCAATATGGCGCTCTCCGAAGCGCCCTCGGGTGCGCCAGAAAGCGCGAGCTCTGCTTCCGCGGATGTAAATCCCATACTCAGAAGCGCTTCAGTGATACCTTTGAGCGCACTGCTTTGGGAAGACGTGCCTGTATCCGATGCGCCCGAAGATGCATCACCCAAAAGGCCATCCATGCCCCCATCGATTACGCCCTTGAGTTCAAGGATGATACGCTGAGCCATCTTCTTTCCAACGCCGGGTATCTTGGAAATGCGCGTGACATCCTGTGCGGCGATAGCGGCCACGAGCTCAGACGGACTATAGAACGATAACGCGGCAAGCGCAAGCTTCGGGCCGATGCCAGATACGCCGATCAGCTCTTCAAACAGGGCCTTCTCTTCCAAGGAGAGGAATCCGAAGAGGCTCATTCCGTCTTCGCGAACCTGAAGATACGTCATGACTTGGACTTGCGAGCCAGTTTCCGGGAGCGCAGCGATGCTCGTCTGGGGCATTAGCACCTCAAAACCCACTCCGTTCACATCCAGATAAATCGACGAGGGTCTCCGAGCAACCAAGACGCCATTCAAAAACGCTATCACTTCGGTTTCCTTTCTGCGCTACCGAGCACCCATTGCACGCGAAACTGCTTGCTCGTAGCGCTGCTGAACATGGATTTGCCCATCGTGTGTGATAAAGCAGATGGCAGCCGCCAAGGCATCGGCGGCGTGATCGGGTTTGGGAGGTTCGGGCAAAGAGAGGAGATGCTGGACCATGTACTGGACTTGATCTTTAGTAGCATGGCCTTGCCCCACTACGGATGCCTTGATCTGATTCGGCGTGAACTCGCCAACCAGCAAGCCCGCAGCGGCGCACGGTACTAAAGCTGCACCACGTGCCTGACCCGTTGCAAATGCAGCCGTGATGTTTTCACCGAACCACACCGTTTCGATACCGAGACATGTCGGGTTGAATCGCTCGATGACAGCGCTGATCTGCTGTGAGATCTTCAGGAGCCTCTGCTCGAGCGGGGCATCGGTTTGCGTCGTGACGCATCCGTATGCAACGCACGACATGCGGGGACCGTCTTGATAGACGACTCCCCAACCCGTGTGCGCAAGACCAGGGTCGATGCCCAAAATGGTGCGGCACACTCGCTCGGCCACGCAACGCTCCCTTCCATTCGAACTATTACAAACATTTGTTCGCTGATATAGTATCACACCCGAACATCCTGCGCGATACTTTTTAGCCCGACCATCACTTTTTATACAAAAAGGCGCGCCGATCCGATATCGGCGCGCCTTCCTCTCATTGTTATCGAATCGCTTTAATCCTCTTCAAGCGCTGCAGCGATCTCGTCCGTCATGTCCATGGTGTGGTAGACGTTCTGCAAATCCTCGAGCGCTTCAAGGTTATCGATAAGACGCATGACCTTCTTGGCGTCGGAGACCTCAACAGCCGTAGGCGTCGTCGGAATCATCGTCATCTCGGCACCCTTGACCTCGATACCCTGCTCCTCAAGTCCCTTCTTGACCGCCATCAGTTCGGTTGCGGCGGTATACACGATCCACTCCTCATCGGCGTCCTCGTAATCGTCTCCGCCAGCCTCTGCAACGGCTAACATGAACTCGTCCTCATCGGAGGCGTTATCACGGTCGGCAACCTTCTTGCCATCGCCTTTGATGACTTTCTCGACGATGATCTCGCCCTTGCGCTCGAACTGGAACGCAACGCTACCGCTGGTGCCCAGGTTGCCACCTGCATGGCTGAATGCGCTGCGGACATCGGCTGCGGTGCGATTGCGATTGTCGGTCAGAGCCTCGCAATAGACAGCAACGCCAGCAGGACCATAGCCCTCGTATACGACTTCCTCGTAGTTAGCGCTGTCCTTGCTTGCGCCCGAGCCCTTGTCGATTGCAGCCTTGATCTTGTCCTTCGGCATGGATTGGGCTTTAGCGCGCTCGACGGCTGCAGCCAATTGCGCGTTGTTATCGGGATTGGGGTCGCCACCGACCTTCGCCGCTACCGTGATCTGACGTGCAAGCTTGGAAAACAGCGTCGAACGCTTCGCATCGATGGCTGCCTTCTTGTGCTTTGTGGTTGCCCACTTTGAATGTCCTGACATGAGCTATTCCTCCCGATTATCCTGAGTGTTTGCTGCACTTCGAATGTGTCTTTGCCAACCAGATATGATATCACAGGAACCTGTATCCATTCAACAGAGCTCCCAGAACGCTACTGCGCTCGCAGCGGCCACGTTAAGCGAATCAACCTCATTCGCCATGGGAATGATGGCGACGTAGTCGCATGCGGCAATCGTATGCCCGTCCAGCCCCTCTCCTTCGGTGCCTAAAACGAATGCGAGTTTTTCGCATGCCTTGAAGTGCTCATCATCAAGCGGAAGCGCATCATCTTCCAATGCGAGCGCCACGATCGTATAGCCCGCTTCGCGCAAAAGAGGGATTCCGAATGAAGACCAGTGCCCGCCTCCCTCTAGTGCATCGATATACGCCCATGGAACCTCGAATACGGAGCCTTGGGATACGCGCACGCATCGACGGTACCATGGATCATGGCAAGAAGGCGTGATGAGCACCCCATCGACACCGAATGCGGCAGCGGATTTGAAAATAGCCGCCATATTGGCGTAATTGGTCACATCCTCGATGATGCACACGCGTTTTTTAGGCGCGTCCTTCTCTTCAAGCGACTTAAGAAGCTCATCAGCTCTTTGAGGCTTTGGCCGGGCGAACACCGCCATGACACCTCGGCTGACAGGGTATTCGGTTATCCGGCAGAAGTCCTTTGTACCAACGAGGAACAAGGATGCTTGCGGACATGCTTCAATGAGATGGTGCACCGCTTGCAAGATGTCCGGTTCCGCCAATAAAGCGACGCTCTCATCCAGAAGCACCGCAAATGCCGTAGCCCCTGCACGCAGCGCGCACTCGATAGCCCGGGGAGACTCCGCAACGAACAATCCATGCGGTGCTATTTC
The DNA here is from genome assembly GCA_017431165.1 of Eggerthellaceae bacterium. Taxonomy (GTDB): domain Bacteria; phylum Actinomycetota; class Coriobacteriia; order Coriobacteriales; family Eggerthellaceae; genus SIG42. The sequence continues at coordinate 1,346 of JAFRLO010000011.1, read as the reverse complement.
TCGTACGCCACAAGCGCCCGCGCCTTTGAAATTGCATGCGCGGAGCTCGGCATCGTGCAGCTTTCCGAAAACGACCAAGCGCGCGTCATCGCGGCTGCATGCCGCGTGCGCGCGCAGGCTTTCTATGATGCTTGCGATGTCGGACTGCGTCATTTCCCAAGGAAGTGTTCTGTCAGCTCAGGCGTGCCGATGTTGAAATACTCATCGAGCACCCTGACGATCTCCTCGTTGCTCGAAATCAAGCGCCTCTCCTTGACGCCGCCCGAGCTGATAGTGAGCTCGTTGTCGGTCAACGCATAATAGCCATCGGATTTGCGCAGATTGCACAAACGCTTGAAGGTGAACGGGCTTGACGGAGCGGTGCAGCAATGCCTGGCCAGCGCGATCATATCCGCGAATTCAACCGGCGCATTGAGGAATTCCACCGTACGCTCGATCGGACCGGAGCCATCGTGGTGGAAATTGATACGCCACCAGCCGCCCTGCAAAGGCTGCATGCTATATACCTGACCGCGCGAATGCACCGTCGCTCCATCGCGTAATGGAATCGAGCAGCATGCCATAGGGCTACCGCATCCCACATCGCAATACACGAACTCATCACCCAAATCGACAACGGTTCCACGGTGCAGAATGGGCCATGGATCCTCATGTTGGTAGATGGTACGCGCGAAAACGGGATACATCTTGTAGCCTATGTCGCGGAGAAACAGGCTGAACAGGCCGTTAAGCTCGAAACAGAAACCGCCACGGCGGCTCATTACGATCTTATTGAACAGGTCGTCCACTTTCAAAGACACTTCCCTGCGCAAATCAAACGAATCCAGGTCATCGAAGGGGATGTGCGTCTGGTGCGCATCGACGAGTGCGTCGAGCAGTTCCTTGTTCGGTTCACCCATAGGGTATTTAGCCGTCGCATCGTAGCGGTCTTCCATACCGAGACGCTTGGCATACGCTCCGATATCGGGAATAGGCGTCGTGTATTCTTCGTACATTGAATCCTCCGTCTGGTTCGGGAAATGGATAACGCATAGAGCTCTTGGCTTGCTTTGCGCAAGCGCACGCTCGCAAGCTTATCGCAAGATGCATCCGGCACCCTACATAAGTCGCATAGCGGTACAAGATTTACCTGTTGCTGCATAAAAAAATCCCTGCCGCACAAGCGGCTATGAGGACAACCGTCCCGTGGCCGTGGATACCATCGTTATCTCCGCCCAGCATTCCGCGGATGTTTCCCAGGCGGAAATCAAAGACGGCATCCTGCAGCATGTGGTGGCCCCCATCGTCCCGAAGGAGCTGCTGACGCCCCAGACCCGGTTCTTCATCAACCCCACCGGCCGCTTCGT
>JAFRLO010000010.1 GCA_017431165.1 Eggerthellaceae bacterium | reverse complement strand
TCTTCCTCGTGAAGTTCTTCTTGGTCGTCTAGGGCGTACTGTAAGACGTGAATCGATTGAAAGGGAATCAGATGGCATCATTCGATTTCGAGAAACTGATCATCGACATCCCCGATTATCCGCAACCAGGAGTTGTGTTCAAGGACATCACGCCGCTTCTGGCCGATGCCGAGGGTTTTGCAGCATGCGTCCGCGAGCTTGCAGAGCCATTCCGTGGAATGGGTGTCACGAAGGTGGTTGGTGCCGAGGCGCGCGGTTTCATGATGGGCGCTCCGGTGGCAGTCGAGTTGGGTGCGGGCTTTGTGCCGGCACGCAAACCGAACAAATTGCCGCGTGAGACGGTCGGGCAAGAGTACGACCTGGAATACGGAACAGCGGAATTGCAGCTGCACAAAGATGCGCTTTCGCCAGATGATAGGGTCCTTTTGGTGGACGATCTTGCTGCTACGGGCGGAACGCTTGTAGCGCAGGTCAAGCTGATAGAGAAGCTCGGGGCGAAGCTCGTTGGCATTGCTTGCTTCATGGAGCTTGAGTTCCTGAATCCGCGTGAACTGTTGGCACAAGCCACCGATGTACCGCTTCACTCGCTGGTGAAAGTGTCATAAGTTTATTTGCATATATAGCTAAAAGATGCCGCCTGGATTATCGGGCGGCATCTTAGGTTTTGCGCTTGATTCGCCAAGCGCTATTCTTTCATGCGCTCAACGTCCAATCGTTTCAGCGCTTCGAAGGTCTCATCACTGATGTAATGCTCCACACGGCATGCGTCTTCGCGTGCGATCTCATCCGAAACGCCTACCGCGAGCAATAGATTGGTTAGCACCAGATGGCGTGCGTAGATTTTCTCGGCGATTTCCATCCCTTTTTGCGTGAGCTCAATGTATTTCGAGTCTTTGTAGCCGATATACCCGTCACGGGTCAATTCCTTAAGGGCGTTGGATACAGAGGGGCGGGAGAAGCCGAGCTTGCGGGCGACATCGATCGCACGAACAGACGCGCCTCCTTCCGACAGGACGAGGATGGTTTCCAAATACATCTCAGCTGATTCTTGCATGCGCATAACATAACCGCTTTCTTAATGCAATCGGGTATGAATATGCCCGAAAGGGGAGTGGTTCAAGGGTTCAGATTCCGTTGGAAAAAATTTTATCAAAAAACTCTTGCATTTTTGTTAGGAATTGCTAACATATAGTTGTGTTAGGAATTACTAACAAATGTGCTGTAGCCCCCGACTGAAAAGAGTCGATCGCCAGGAAAAAACAACTCCTCTCCCTTTTTCTTCTCTTCTCTTGTGATGAGCGCTGCCGATATGGCAGCGCTCATCTGCGTTTATGTGGATTTTTGGAATCTATCCGCCGGCGATATTTTTTTGAATAAAGCTCTTGATATGTCATTATGATATCGTATATAGTGTAATACACACTATAAATGCTATACAAATACAATACAAACGCACCATAAACGCACTAGGAAATACACCATGATGAAGTCGACAACCATTCGAATGGATGACGATTTGAAAAAGCAAGCTACGGCGAAGCTTGAGGCATTGGGCTTGAGCTTCAACACGTTTGTGGTTATGGCAACGGTGCAGCTGGTTTCACAAGATCGCGTTCCATTTGATTTAGTTGTTCCCGATTCATCGCCGGGTATTTCCGGTGACAGAGGTATCGCTTGAAAAATGGGTGTGGGTTTACGGGCACGCGACTGATTGGGTGATAGGCATGTGGCTTCTGAGACTCTTAGGATTCAGGGACAAACCCATTTACGTAAAAAAGAACTGGATCTTCTATAACAATCGGAGATCCGCCAATCGCACTTTCAACCCGCAAGCACCGCGTTCAACGCGTACAAGAGTGTTCTGGTAATAGACCTCGACCTCTCATAGCAGCGCCTTCTCCTTCAATCGTCCCCCGAATTGCCGCATGAAGGAGAGGGCGGCTTGCTTTTTCAGGCCGCCTTTTTGGGCGGTTTTTTTCATCCAAGATATCGATTCATGAAAAAAAGAAGGCTTCCATGCAGAGTGGAAGCCTTCTTTGCGTATATGCGCCTGCGGGAGGGAGTGAAGGGAACAAAGGAGTCTATGGCTGGATGATGGACATACGCAGGCGGCATTGCCAAGTAATGGTATGGATGCTTATGCGCACGATTCGTTGCGCTTGCGGGCATCTTTGATATAGATGCCGATGCGCACTTGCTGCCATGGATCCGCCTCGCGGTCGACTTGCAGGATCCGGCACTCGAGCACATCTTCGTGGCCGTAGAATGCCATCAGGCTCATCATGTAATTCTTCTCTTTGGGAATGTATCCCAGCATGATGCCTTTGCGTTCGACGCGCATGGCGTAAGGGTCGTAGGGGTTATCTGGTTCAGCAACCAGGTCGAGTCGCTTGCCGGCCTTCAACTTTTTGAGTGCGTAAGCACCATCGAAGTTCTTGAATCCTTTGATATAGAAGGAATCGATCAATCTGCTTGGCTCGTACATGGCTTCTCCTTTCAGGAGAGAATCGCTTTCTGTTACGAGTCTATGGTAGTCAATCGATGAAAACTGCCTGGGTAATTATTGGTACAGGGGGATTGCGCCTTCGACTATCTGCGCATGAGGAAATGCAGGTAATTATTGTCATGTGTCACGTGATACGTTACAATATAACTATGATTAAAACATTTGCAAACGATGAAACCGAATCGGTTTTCGCGGATGGCAGCGCGAAATCGTTGCCTCCAGATGTTTTAAAACGAGCGCGCCGCAAGCTTTTCGCAATCGATGCTGCAAAGCGCATAGAGGATTTGCGTATGCCTCCAGGTAATAGATTGCATCAGCTTAAAGGCAATCGTGCAGGGCAATATTCGCTTTCCGTGAATGACCAATGGCGTATTTGCTTTTCGTTTAACGATGGAGATGCGTTCGGGGTTGAATTGTGTGATTATCACTAAAGGTTAAGGTGCATGAAATGTTAAGCGAGGGAATGGTTTTCATAACAGAGCGTCCACCGCATCCGGGGGAGTTCCTGCGTGAGGATTACCTGCCTGAATGCGGGCTCTCGATTTCTGCTTTCGCGGCAAGACTGGGTGTTTCTCGTCAAACCGCGAACGAGCTGGTTCGCGAGCGTCGTGCTGTTAGTCCCGATATGGCATTGCGTCTTGGCAGGCTTTTCGGAACGACGGCTCAGTATTGGCTCAATTTACAGCGTAATGTTGATCTATGGGATTCTCTTGAGCACAATCGGGAATCAATCGAGGATGTTCAACCTTTGCCGCTCGCAGCCATCGGTTAGCGCAACTGAGAAATGCATCATAAAACGATGAATGGCCGAGCGTTTCCGCTCGGCCATTCCTAACTCATCTTTCGCTTCGTCTACTCGTCCTTTACGATGATACGGCCCTCGATGTGAGCATCGGTAAGCTGATGTGAGCTAAGCCATTCATCAATGATATCGTTTCCCGAGGTCGCGCACATGTACGCTTTCTTATTGGCGTCGATTTCCTTGTGTGTCAGCGTGAAAACGTCCTCTAAGTTGTCATAGTGGAACGACTGGATGCCGATGCTGTAGACGCGATCGTCCTCGATGGGCTCGTCGTTAAGGCTGAATTCTTCAAGCTCATGCGTCGCGCGATTATAAACCGTTTTCATGCCTTTCGAGAACTGGTAGTACTCGCAGTGTGCGCCCTGCCATACTTCGTCACGGTTGATGAACTTCCACGCCTGTTTGAGCTGCGCACCTGTTAAGTAGATGCAATACCAGCCGTTGTCGTAGGGTAAAAGCTCGACGAGATCTTGGTAGAGCACCAAAGGCCCGAATTTCTCGTTGCGGATGGAGCCCGAGCCGAACATGACGATATCGGTTCCAAGCCCTTCGAGTGCGATATCGGCCATGAGGTTGCCGATCTCGGTTTCCTGCTCGCGTGCAGGGTGGGTGAGCTGGCGCGCGAGGCGTGTGATGAAGCGCCCGTATTTCTTATCGGTCTGGGATTTAAGCGATTCGATGAGGCGTTCCATCTCGGTGTCGCGCGGGCAGTGCGTCTCATCGATGGGCACGGCCTGCCAAGACCAGCTATCGACGGCGTTTCTGTCGGTGTCGACCATGATGTCGAAGCGACCGATCTGATCAGTGCCCGTACCTGCCTGCACAATGTAGATGCCGTTCACGAGATCGGGCTTCTCGATGAACGTGTGGCTATGCCCGCCGATGATGACATCGACGCCGCATGCAGGGTCGATAAGCCGGGCGAGCTTATGATCCTCTTCCCAGCCGATATGCGTGAGCAATACCGTGAAATCGATATCTATCGCATGATGGGAGTTGCAGATTCGCTCGACTTCCTTGGCGGCGTCCTCGACGCTGATCATCGTTCCGATGAGCCCGTCTTTCTTCGTCTGGCCGATGACCTCTTCAGTCAAGATGCCGATAAAGAGGACCTTCATGCCATCGATCTCCTTAATGAGATGGGGCTTGAACAGACGAACGTTGTTCGTTGTGATGTGAAGATTCGCGTTGATGATGGGGAAGTTGGCGCATTTCTCGATGAAGAGCAGGTGCGCGAGGCCGTAATCGGTTTCATGATTGCCGAGCGTGACGACGTCGGGTGCGAGCATGTTCATGATCTCGATCGTCGATAAGCCCAAGAATTCGCTATCGATGACCGAGCCGCGGAACATATCTCCCGCAACGCAGTACAGGACGTTCTCTTCTTCGCGACGGCACTTATCGATATAGCCCGAAAGCATCGATACGCCGCCGATGAGCGTGCCGTTGATGTCTTCTTCGAGGAAATCGCCGTGCATGTCGTTGGAGTGAAGCAATGTCAGCTTCTTTAGATTCTTTTGCGGGCGTGAGCGCATCAGCTTCTTCAATGATTTCGTCGTACGCATGAACGGAAGCTTATCCAGGTTCTTCATCGCAGTCCTCCTGTTTCGTGCATGGCGGGCCGTGGTGAACCGAGCGGTTCGCGGGGAGAGAATCTCTGATTTGAAGTATATGGGAAATACCCTGCAGAGTTCAGGAGAATCGCCGAAAAGGCAGCTTGTTTTTAAGACGTTGTTATTTGCTGGTTTGCTCGCCTGCGACTTCGGTCTGCCCAGCTTCGGCAGCCGCCGCCGCTTCGGCTTCCTTAAGGTCATCCTTCGCACGCCAGCGAACGTAGAACGCGAGCGTGATGACCCAAATCGCAGCAACGGCGAAGTTCGCCCATATCATGATTTCGGACGTGGCGACCTCGAGGATGATGCCCGAAATCAAAGGACCGATGAACATACCGATGTCGGCACCCAGATACAGGGTGTTCATAGCCATTGCGGATTCTTGCGTGGAGCGTCCGCGAACAGCTTCGGATTGTGCGCTGGGATACAGTGCGCCTTGGCCTGCTGCGAATATCGCTGCTGAGATGATGAACGTTGCCACGGAGTCGGCGTACACAAGAATGATGATGCCTGCGCACATGAGGATGCCTTCGGGTAAGAACACCTTTGCGAAGCCGTATTTGTCATACAGGCGTGTGGTAAGGGGTCTTAAGAGCAGGCAAACGATGACGTAGACAGCGAAGAAGAATGCACCGCCGGTGGTGCCGCGTTCTTCCGATACCAGCAACACGAACATGAGGATCGTGCCGTAAGGGAAAGCTTCGCAGATGAATGTGAGAGCTAGCGGCACGGTCTTTAGGTGGAACATGCTCGAAAGGCGCGTTTCGGCCTTGACAATCTCGCGGGTAGACTTCTTAGCGTTCTCTTCCCGAAGCTTAGCGAATGTCTCTTCCTGCTCTGCTTCGTGCGGATCTTTCACCATGATAATGATGATGAATTGGATGATGAAGAACGCAACGCCCACGCCACAGGTGAATGGGTAGCCCATCGCGTTGGAGACGAAGGATGCGACGACCGGGCCGAGTGCTGCACCTAAGACGTTCGCAAGGCCGATATATCCTACGCCCTGACCGAGCTTTTCTTTGGGGACGACCGATGAGGCGAAGGCGACGACGAGGGCTGATTTGAATACGAACGCCGCGCCGAATACGACGCGCTGGACGCCCAACGTGATCAGAGAGGCGAAGACGGTGCACAGGATGGCAGATGCGACGAATGCGATTGTCGCTACCAAAAGGATCTTCCTACGTAAAAAGCGGCGCAGGAAGATGCCAGCTAAAGGGCGCACGGCGAAAGATACGAATGCGTTGATGCCTGCCAAAAAGCCTGCAATCGCATATGAGGCGCCCAACCATACGGCGTAATTCGAAACGATGGGATTGATGGTGTTCGCACCGATTTGGGCGAACATCTCGAATGCGAAGAGCAAGATAAAGGTTTTATTCCAAACCCTCGTTTCCATGAATCTCCTTACCTGCGTTTTATATATGCTAGGTGGTGCTCGAATATGTGGTGCTCAGTTATGCCTACTTGGCGTCTGTGTTGGAGTCGCCGTCGAAGACGTCCTCGATCTTCTCTTTGAGGTCGTCGATCGCGTTCTCGACCTTATCCTCTAAGCCATCGAGTTTCTCCTCGATAGAATCCTTGAGGTCATCGAACTTCTCTTCGATTTGATCGCCCAGATCATCATCCTCTTCGATTTCCTCATCGAGTTGATCTTTGGCCCCATCTTCCGCTTCTTTCATGGCCATGATCTTCGCGTAGGTCCTCTTACGCTGCTCTTCCGGCGTCAATTGCTCTTCCCTGGGATCGAGCATCGTCTCGTACGACAGGATGATCGGCGTCGTATCTCCTTCAGTGGGGGTGATGACGAGATTTTCGAAGCGGGCAAGCTCGAATAGCATGGTCTTCTGGCCTTCGATCTCAACCGGCACGGAAGACTGGAACTTGATCGTGTTGTTCTTGATTTGGATGACTTTCACCATTCCACCTAAGAAGGTGTCGAGTGGATGCAGCTCGACGATATCGCCGGTTCCCTCCGGCCAAGCCCAAGCCTCTTCATCGAATGCCTCCGCGCCACCGCGTACGATCCTGACTCTTTCGACGGTGACTTCTCGTCTCTTCTTTCCGTTCATGAGTGCGAGCACGAAGGCTGCTACGATGACAACGACGACGATGATGATATCAAACACGGTGATACGCTCCTTCTTTTGATAAACGACGGGGTGTGTGCCGCTACCTGAAATGCATGTTGGCCAACTACGTATTATAGGAAGGTTTTCTGCTTGGTGCACGTGAACTTCGACTATGTGCCCGTATTCGAGAAAAACTGTGTTCCCAATGTAAATTTACAGTCTTTTGAGAGCGTATTTACGAGTGGGACAAGGTACACTAAGACAAGGCGGAAACATTTCTATGTTGGCAACCGAATACGAGCAAGTAAGGAATGATCATGGCTGGCAACTCGAATGGAAAACTCCGAATCCTCTTCATCATGCAAATGCTCCAAGACGAAACCGACGATGAGCACGGCTTGTCGATGTCGGATATCATCAGCCGGTTATCTGAATTGGGCATATCCGCTGACAGGAAGACCATCTATACCGACCTCGATGCGCTTCGCGAATTCGGCATGTCCATCGGCACGGTGCAGCGCAGCCCCGTCGAATATTACCTCGAGCGGCGCGAGTTCTCTTTAGATGAGCTCATGCTCATGGTCGATGCCGTGCAGAGCTGCCCGTTCATCACCCAAAGCCAAGCAGATCGATTGGGCCGCAATATCAGGCGGCTTGCCACCGACTCCCAACGCGAGAAGCTTGAACGCCGCATCCATGTTGACAGCCGTGTGCGTGGGCATAACGACGCCATGCTATCGAGCGTGGATAAGATCCATGATGCCATGCATGCCAGAAAGAAGGTCTCGTTCACATATTGGAAGATCGGTCTCGACGGGAAGGCCCATGCGGAGTACGACGGGGAGCGTTACGTGGTCTCTCCGATGCGCATCTCGTTCAGCGACAGCCGATACTACCTTACCGCTTGGTCGGATAAGCATAATGAGGTCCGCGAATACCGTGTTGACCGCATGCAAGGGCTTCGCCAACTCGATGAGAAGGCGGTGCGCAACGATTTGATGACGGACTACGAATACCACGTGCGCGATTCGCAGTACTTCGGGCACTTCGATGGACCGGTGACCAACGTGACGCTTCGGGTTGAGCGTGACCTCATGCCTGCAGTTATCGACCGATTCGGGAAGGATGCGGTCGTGAAAGCGCGCGATGACGGTGCCGCCGATGTGCGCGCATCGGTTCGTGTGAGCCCGCAGTTCTTTGGCTGGGTTTCAGGGATGGACGGTTTTGTCACCATCGTCAAGCCGAGCAAACTCGCCGAAGAGTATCGCGACTACTTACGAAAGCTCCTCGGCGAATAAGCGCCTTTCATACCGATAGCCTTTTCACGCGCTTCCATTGCCAGCATTTCTGCTCGCAATCCGCCACGTCGCGTGATGAGAGCACGCGGCCTTGCGTATCTACTGCGCCGCGCCATGCGCACATGCCCGATTCGCTTCGGCGTATCGCCAAGTCGAAGTTCTCGAACCTGTGAACGGTAAGATCGAAGTCTGCCCAATCATTCTCATAGCAATCCCAGATACGCCATGTCTCCACGTAGGTATCATCTGCGAGTAAGGAATCGATGTCATCTTCGAGCTCGGTGGCGTTGCGAATCTGCGCGAAGTCGCAAAAGCTTTCACTTAAGATGAGCCGTCCGTCATCGGAATACACGGGACCGGTGGGGGCGAGACTTAAGAGAAGCGCACGCGGAACGCTGTCGGAATCGTTCGTTGTTCCATACAGCGTATGCAGTGCGCTAGACATGCTCATCGCTCCTTTCGGCTTGCTTTTCACGTTTGAAAGCATCCTAATCGCAGTATGGGCACGCGTATGGGGTGATATTCGGACACTTAAAAGACAAAGCGAATCGCCATCGTTTTCGGCCGATGGTTTTGATGGGATCAAAAAGTCGAAAAGCGTTAATCGATAGACATATTCAGGAAGCGCTCGGCATTGCGCCACGTGATCTTCTCGAAGTCAGCGGCAGACAATTCCAGGCTTGCGAGGAAGTCGAACTCGCGTTTCGGGTCCCACATGGGGAAATCGCTTCCGAACATCACGCGGTCGGGTCCGTAAAGCTCAATCAGCTCGCGAACACGGCGACGCCCCAGATACATCATCGCGCTCGATGTATCCACAAAGCAGCGCTCATCCTCCAAGAATTCGGTAGCGAGGTCGTAGATCGACCAACCTCCGAAGTGCGCGGCATCGACGATGAGGTTCGGGAATTCATGCAAAACGCGTTTCATCCTGCGTGGATGGCTGTAATCGTAACGGTAATCGCCCGTGTGCATGATGATGGGAAGGCCCTTCTTCTCCGCAATCTCGTATACACGCATGAGGCGATCATCGTCGAGGTTCACCTGCTGGATGTCGGGATGGATCTTGATGCCCTTGAGACCCAGCGCGATGCCTTCCTCGATGGCAGCCTCCGGATCTTCCACATCCTGCTGCATGGCCATCAGCCCGAAAAGCGTCGGGTTGTCTTCGCATGAATTAGAGATGAAGGTGTTGATGCTTGCGACCTGCTTGGGCGTGGTCGCCACCGAGCAGATGAGGGTATGGGTAATCGGCGTGGTGCGATTCACTTCGGCGAGGAATTCGGGTGCACCATTGCCGGACATCTCGACGTTATAGAAACGGCCTGTTGCAGCTACGGCCTTCTCGGAGATCTTCTCGGGATATACGTGCGCATGGATATCGACGATAGCCATAAGGGCGATCCTTTCAGACGGTGACGCACCAGATATTTGCCGCAGACATTGTAGCGTATTCAATTGTGCGCGACCGCCTCACATTGTACAATCGAACCAACAGATTCGGTTTCTTTTCAAAGAGATCAGAAGCGCGAGAGAACAGGGGGGAGAAGCGAGATGAAAGATCAATGGAAGTGGGGTACTGACAACGATTATTGGGTGAGGACATGCGCCTGGTCAGCCCCCGGATGCCATCCGGTCGGATGCGGCCTTAAACTGCATGTGGTCGACAACAAATTGGTAAATGTCGACGGCGACGAGGAGCACCCGGTGACCAATGGCCGTCTGTGCGTTCGTTGTCTGACCTTGCCCGAGTATCTCAATCATCCTCAGCGCATCACCACGCCGCTCAAGCGCGCGGGCGAGCGCGGTGAGAACAAATGGGAGCCCATCACGTGGGATGATGCGCTCGATTTGATTGCCGAGAAGGCGCGCGAGATCCAAGGCAAGTACGGCATGGACTCGATCGTCGTCATCCAAGGCACTGGCCGTCAAGCCGCGTTGTATGCACCGCCGTTGGCATTCGGCGTGTTCCGTACGTCGACGACGCTCATGGGCATCAGCGGTTATTCCTGCTATGGCCCGCGTTGCGCAGTCGCCGAGTTCGTGTTCGGCACGGGATATCCGGAACTCGATTTCGCATCGTATTTCCCGGATAGCTACGATCATCCCGGTTACGAGGTGCCCAAATACATCATCAGCTGGGGCAAGATGCCTTTAACCTCCAACGGTGACGGCTTTTTTGGCCACTCGCTGATCGACTTGATGAAGCGCGGTTCCAAGATCATCACGATCGACCCGCGCATCACATGGCTCGGCGCCCATGCCGATACGGCGATCCGCTTACGTCCCGGCACCGATGCGGCGCTCGCACTTGCGTTCCTCAACGTCATCATCGATGAGGACCTCTATGATCACGATTTCGTCGACAAGTGGTGCTACGGTTTCGATCAGTTCGCAGAGCGCTGCCGCGAGTATCCGCCTTCACGCGCTGCCGAGATTTGCGAGATTCCCGAGCATCTCATCTATCGGGTTGCCCGCCAGTTCGCGACCAACAAGCCGTCCTCTCTCATGTGGGGCTTGACCTTCGACCAGACCACGACGGGTGGCCAGGCAAGCCATGCGGCGCTCGCCATGCTCGCTATCTGCGGCTATGTCGACGTTCCCGGCGGCGTAACTGTCGGCCAGCCTTCTACGTTCTTGGGCAAGTGGCGCGTCGATACGCGTTCGAATCTGGCTCCAGGCCAATTCGAGAACCGCCTCGGAGCGAAGAACTTCCCGGCTGCCGATCGTTCGCAGTGGGTATGCAATCCTGATATCACGCTCGAGTGCCTCGAAACCGACGAGCCGATCAAGTTGCGTATGGCGGTTCTTCAAAGCACGAACATCATCTCGCCGACGAACAACGTGCAGCCGCAGCGTTGGTATGCGGGTCTCAAGAAGATGGAATTCACGGTATGCCGCGATTTGTTCCTCACACCGACCGCGGTCGCGTTGGCCGACGTCTTCTTGCCCGTGGCGACCTTCCCCGAGCTTGACGGCGTGGTGCTGCCGCACTACGGACGCAATCCGTTCTTCGTCGCGGCCATCAACAAGGCGATCGACAATCCGGGTGTCCGTTCCGACATCGAGTTCTGCATCCAGCTTGGCAAGAGGCTGAACCCTGATGCATGGGATTACAAGGATGCCGTCGATTTCTTCGACAGGCAGCTGCATGCCTCGTATGACTTCGGGTTCGATGAGCTGCGCCATATGGGCGTTTACCAGGGCGAGTACACCTACAAGAAGTACGAGAAGGGGCTTTCCCGCGGCGATGGAAAACCGGGCTTCAACACCCCGTCCGGCCGTATCGAGCTGTACTCGCTTCTGTATCCGATGTGGGGCGAGGATCCGTTGCCGTACTATCACGAGCCCTATTACAGCAAGTACAGTCATCCGGAGTTGGCGGAGGAGTATCCGCTGATCTTGACCACCGGCGGTCGCAAGTACACGTCGTTCCATTCCGAGCATCGTATGATCGCATCTTTGCGCGAGATCGATCCGTGGGCGAAGGTCACCATCCATCCTGCCGATGCCGAGAAATACGGTATCCAGAATGGTGATTGGGTCACGATCGAGAACTGGCTCGGCAAATGCCAGATGAAGGCATGGGTTTCCGAGGTCATCAAGGAAGGCGTCGTCCATTGCGAGCATGGTTGGTGGTATCCGGAGCAGGAGGGCGCAGAGCCTAACCTGTTCGGCGTATGGAAGTCAAATGTCAACCTGCTCCTGCCTCACTTCTGCGTGAACCCTCTGGGCTTCGGCTCGATTTACAAAGAGATGATGTGCAAGATCTACAAGGCCCAAGGCCTCGATGGCTAATCGGATGCGCAAGGAGGAAGCAAAATGACTAAACCAGCATTGCTTATCAATTACGAATATTGCACGGGTTGCCATAGCTGCGAGATCGCCTGCCGCAACGAGCATGGCATCGGCTTGGGCAAGTGGGGCATCAAGATGCTCGAAGTGCCGCCGTTCCAAATCGACGAAGAGCACTGGAATTGGGACAATGCGCCCATCCTCACGTCTTTGTGCGACATGTGCGCCGACCGTATCGCGGCTGGCGGCGATGCCGCATGCGCGCATGTCTGCCTGGCGCAGTGCATCGAGTACGGTGATTTCCTAGAGTTGGCACGTAAGGCTAGCGAGATGACGGGCAAGGTCTACGTCATCTCCAACCAATAATCCGCCTTTTCACAATCAAGGAGAAAGGGGTTGCCTATGAGCGAGAACATGACAGAGACAATCAGCTCGTACGTGGTTTCGACGAAGTTCGAGGACCTTGACGATTTCACGGTTTCGAGGTTGAAGGTACGCCTGCTTGACGGCATCGGCTGCATGGCCATTGGCACGGGCGCTCCGATGTGCGACGAGCTCTTCGATTTGGTGAAGGGCTACGAGGATCAAAACAACGGTGCGACCGCGTTGTTCCGTGGCAAGAAGCTATCTGCTGCCGAGGCGGCGTTCATCAACAGTTTCGAGATGCGCTCCTGGGATTTCGAGGCGGTGCAGTGCGAGAACAAGGGCAAGCTTTGCAGCGCAGGCCACATCTCCGGCACGACGGTGCCTGCCGCATTGGCTGCGGCAGAACGCGTGGGTGCGAGCGGCAAGGATTTCATCACGGCGCTTGCGCTTGGCGATGACGTGACGGCGCGTCTGGGTGCGTCGAGTGGTTTCAACGTATATGCGGGATGGGATAACACGAATACCATCAATGGTCTCGGCGCCACGACGATTGTGGGCAAGCTTTCAGGTCTGAACGAAAAGCAAATGCGCAATGCATACGGCATCGACCTGAACACGCTCGGAAGCTCCATGGATAACGTCAACGACAAGACGATGGCGTTCAAATTCCCCATGGCATTCGCGGCGCGCAACGCATTCCTGTCCGTTGATCTGGCAAAGCGCGGGCTCACGGCGGCATACGACGCATTCGGTGGCAAGAAGGGCTACTTCTTCCTGTTCTGCGGCGACGCCCAGAAACCTGAGCTTTTATGCGAGGATCTGGGCAAGGTGTTCTATGCAGATATCGTCATCAAGCCATGGAGCTCATGCCGCGTGACGCACCCTTATATCGATGCGACGATGGAGATCGTCAAGAAGCATAATCCCGATCCCGCCAAGATCAAAAAGATCATCGCGCATACCACGCCGAAGACCGCTGCGGGCTTCTGCTGCACGCCGTGGGAGGTAACGGAGGACTTCCAGCCCTCCGCTGCGTTCAGCATCTTCTTCACGGTAGCGTGCGCCTTGGCGAAGCACGATGTGCGTCCCGAGCACATGGCAACCCTCGAGGCCGTAAAAGACCCGGTTATCGCCGACCTGATCGATAAGATCGAGATTTCGCCGAGCCTGCCGCCCGATGAGTACGTCAGTGGCAATGTCGAGGTCATCATGGAGGATGGAAGCGTGTATTTCGCCCGGTCCGAGAACGTGAAGGGCAACATCTACCACAACCCGATGACTGAAGAGGAGATCCTCGATAAGTTCTATAAGAACGTCGCGGGCAAGCTTACGCGCGAGAAGGCCGACAAGGTCATTGAGACCGTCAATCGCCTGGAGGAACTCGAGTCGATTACCGAGCTAACGGATCTTTTGGCGTAATCGCACCGAATAAAGCGTTTTTACGGTTCATGCAAAGACCCTCGGGATTGTTCCCGAGGGTCTTTTGCGTGATGTGAGGTACGGTTTGCGGTACGTGAGTGGAAACGCCGCGTGAAGTGGCGTATCATAACATCGTTTACGGACAAATACCTCAAGGAGAAGCAATGGGCAAGCCAACGTATACTTTCACAACGCCTATCTACTACGTGAATGCGTCCCCGCACCTGGGCACGGCATACACGACGACAGCCGCTGACACGGTTGCGCGCTATCAGCGGATGAACGGCTGCGATGTCGGTTTCGTGACCGGCATGGACGAACATGGCCAAAAGGTCGCCGATACGGCCGCAGCGCACGGCATGGATCCGCAAGCATGGTGCGACTCGATGGAGCCGGCGTTCCGTGATGCGTGGGATCTGCTCAACATCACCTATACCGATTTCGTGCGCACAACAGAAGACCGTCAGGCGCGTTCGGTCCAGAAGTTCTGGGGTGATCTGTATGACAAGGGCTATCTGTACAAGGGTGCCTATGAGGGCTGGTATTGCGTTCATGAGGAAACCTACTATGCCGAAAGCGACCTCGAGAAGAACGAGGACGGTGTGTTCGTGTGCCCCGACTGCAAGCGTCCGGTTCAGAAGGCCGGCGGTGAGGAGAACTGGTTCTTCAAACTGTCCGAGTTCGAGGACAAGCTGCTTGAATACTACGATACGCATCCTGATTTCATCCGTCCTGAGATTCGCAAGAACGAGGTCGTCTCGTTCGTGAAGAGCGGCTTGAAGGATCTCTCGATTTCGCGTTCAACCTTCGACTGGGGCGTTCCCCTGCCGTTCGATGAAGGTCATGTTGCCTATGTGTGGGCTGATGCGCTGCTCGCGTATATCACAGGAATCGGCTACGCCGATCCCGAACGTCCCGGCGAGTTCGAGGCGCGCTGGCCGATGCAGTACCATTTCGTTGGAAAGGACATCATCCGCTTCCATTGCGTTATCTGGCCAGCCATGCTCATGGCTGCCGGCCTGCCGCTTCCGCATACCATCTTCGGTCATGGGTTCTTGCTCACCAAGGGCGAGAAGATGAGTAAGTCCAAGGGCAACGGCGTTATGCCCGCCGACCTCGTGAAGATCTTCGGCGTGGACGCATACCGCTACTACTTCATGACCGATGTTCGTTTCGGCTATGACGGTGACATCTCAATGGAGCGCATGGTGCAGGTCTACAACGCCGATTTGGCGAATACCTGGGGCAATCTTGCGAGCCGTGTTCCGGGCATGAACTCCAAGTATTTCGATGGCGTGGTTCCCGAGGTGCCGGAAAGCGCGAAAGGGATCGTGGAAGCCAATCCGCTCAAGGAAATCGCCGATGGGCTCTATGAGGAATACGATGCATGCATGGCGCGCGTCGATTTCACGGGTGCCGCGCAAGCAGTTCAGAAGCTCGCGCACCGCGCGAACCTCTACATCGACGAGACCGAGCCGTTCCGCATGGCGAAAGATCCTGCCAAGCGCGATGAGCTGGCAGCCGTACTCTACAACCTGCTCGAGGCCATCCGCGTCATCGCCCTGTACATGGCTCCATTCATGCCGAACACGTCGGCAGAGGTGTTCAAGCGTCTGGGCTTAGGTGACATCACCGAAATCGAAGACATCAAAGCTGCGAGCGCATGGGGGCAGTTGCCTGCAGGCAATCCGGTCGAAAAGGGCGAACCGCTCTTCCCGCGCCTCGACATCGCCGAGACCACGCTGTAAGCATACCGCTGTGGATTATAACGAGCCGATCTTTAACGACGCGCTGTTCTACCAGAAGCGCAAGCATGGCAAATACCGTGTGGTTGCCGCACCTTCGATAGGTGCGGCGATCTCCGATACGCATGCGCACATCCAGATGCTTCCCAACCCGGCGCTCGCCCTGGCGAAAGCACTTGTGTGGGGCGTCGATTTCGTGTGCGATATCTGCGATGTATGCGAGGATGCCGAAACGGCATTCGAGAATCTTTCCGCCTATCAAGCTGAGGCTATTCCTCTCGCGCATGATCTGGTCGCTTCGACGCTTCTTTTGCCCGATGACGATCCTGTAGTCGCGATGACGAAGGAGCAGATCCGCGAGCGCGTATCGCATGAGGGATGGGACGATGGCGTGCATATGAGGATCGCTGTAGGCTGCCATCCGCATAATGCGAAGGATTTCGATGGGGAGGCGCTTTCGCGCTTAAGAACCTTGCTTTCAGATCCACGCGTATGCGCGATAGGGGAGATTGGGCTCGATTATCACTACGATTTCTCTCCGCGGCCCGTGCAGGTCGAGGTGTTCCGGACGCAAATCCGAATGGCGCACGAACTCGGATTGCCGATCAGCCTGCATATCCGCGAGGCACACGATGAGGCGCTTCGCATCCTTACTGAAGAGGGGTTTCCCACATCGGGCGTGCTCTTGCATTGCTTCAACCTCGATCCTCAAACGCTTGAGCCGTGGCTTGAGCATGACTGCTTCGTGGCATTCGGCGGTCCTTTAACCTTCAAGGCGAGTGATTACGTGCGCGCCTCCGCGCGCTTAGTGCCCAAAGACAGGCTTCTGACCGAGACTGATGCGCCGTACATGGCACCTGAACCTATGCGTGGTGTGGTGTGCGGTCCCCAACACACCGTGTATACTGCAGATGTGCTCGCACGTACGCTCGGCTATGAGGCTTTAGATGCGCGGGCAGAGCTGTTTGGGCAGCTTATGGATAATGCCAAGGGATTGTTGGATCGCGATCCGCTTGATTGGCAATGCATCCCTGCCAAGCTTATCGAAAAGGATTGATGAGGAGTCACGCATGGGTAACCAGAAAAGCAAAGGTCAAAAGACGAAGCAGGCCATGCCGCCGAAGCGCAAGAACGCCCAGGCTTCCAACATGAAGGCATCCGTACCTGAGGAAGAGGCCTACAACCGCTTGATCATCGTGGGCTCCTCGCGCGTAAACGGTCGCAGCGCCTCGCTTGCCCAGCAGCTGTTCGACACGTGCTTGGAAGAATACCCAGACGACGCTGTCACCATCGCATCGGTTGCGAGCCTAGACATCGATCCATGCATCGGGTGCAGCGCTTGCGAAAACGGCGATTGCGTCATCGACGACGACATGGCCTCGGTGCTCGACTTGATCGCGGCGGCTGATGAGATCATCGTGGTAAGTCCTGTGTACTTTGCAGGTCCGCCGGCTCAATTCAAAGCACTGCTCGATCGCTTGCAGCCATTCTTCTTCACCGATGCGCGTCATCAAGAGACCCGTCCGTTAACCTTGCACATCATTGGAGAAGGTCACGACCCGTTCGGCTATGACCCGCTTGTAACGTGCGTGAGCTCTGCATTCTATTGCGCGGGCTTCGTCCTTGATCAGATTCTCGATTGGGTTGGCAAGATCGATGCATCGGGAGAGATCATCGATGATCCCGATATCTTCGTTTTAAGCGAAGGGGATGCCGACGAAGATGAGCAAGATGGCCTAGAGGAGTTCATCGATGAGGATTTCGATGGCCTGCACGATGTTGATGAGGAGCTCAAGGAGTTCTAATGGGCGCCTCTTCAAAGCCCGAATCGCCCCTTGCAGCGCTTGGCGTAACGCGAAGCGTGCTCGCCGAGTTCGGCTTGGAGACCAAGCATGCGCTTGGGCAGAACTTCCTTGTCAATGATGCGATCATCAAGAAGATCATCAAGCTTTCAGGCGTGGGCCCCGATGATTGCATACTCGAGGTCGGCCCTGGCATCGGTACGTTGACCGTCGCGTTGCTTAAGCATGCAGGTTCGGTCATCTCCGTGGAGCGCGATAAAGATCTACCGAGTGTGCTCGCCAAGACATGCGCGCCATGGGGCGATGAATTCACGCTTCTTTGCAAGGATGCGCTTGACCTCCGGGTTTCGGATTTCGAGGGGAGGGCGCCATCGCGCTTCGTTGCCAACCTGCCTTATGCGGTTGCCGCTACGCTTATCCTGGATTACTTCGAGCGTTTCGAGAGTATCCAAAGCGCAACGGTCATGGTGCAAAAGGAAGTCGCCGATCGCATCATGGCCAAGGTCGGCTCGAAAGATTATGGCGCGTACACGGTCAAGCTCGGCATGTATGCCAAGCCGCATGGACGTTTCGCGGTAAGTGCGGGGAACTTCTATCCGCCGCCGCGTGTAGAAAGCGCTGTTGTGCGTCTTGACCGTGAAACCCCGTGCAATGCATCGGGCGATGCACTCGATCAAAGGCTTGTAGAACTCACCTGTCGTATGGCAGATGCAGCGTTCGCAACCCGGCGCAAGACGATTTCCAATTCCTTCAAGACCTATCTATCGGGGGCGCAAGGTCCGATTTCTCAGCTTTCAGGGCGCACGGGGGAGTTGTTCGAACGTGCAAGCATAGATCCAAAGCGCCGCGGCGAGACGCTTTCGCATGAGGAATTCATCGCACTCGGCATGGCCGCTGATGCGATGATGCAAGCATAAGAATCCACGTTGTCATACTTGTTGGTTTCAATGGCTTTGCCTCTCGTGTCACACTTGACAAGGATGATAAAATTATCGGTTGGAAATATATGAGCTAAAGATTAAGGGAGTCGCATGGATTTAGAGAAGCAAGTCAAGATCATCGACACGATCCGCGAGACGCTCGAGGGCTATATGGGCCAAGAGCTGAAGGTTCGTGCGAACATGGGCCGTTCCAAAATCGTCGAGAGCGAGGGAACGCTCATGCAGATTCATCCACAGCTTTTCATCATGGAGCTCAAGCGCAAGCGCGGTCGCACGTCGAGGCAGTCCTATCAATACGTCGATGTGCTGACGGGTACGGTCGAGCTTCTGCAGGACGGTGAGCCGATTTTCGCGCCGTTCATCACCGAGACGCCCGAGGAATCGATCGAAGTCGACTTGGAAGAGGCTTTGCAGGTTGATACGGGTGAAACCGAGGAGGATACCGAGGAAGAGCACGTCGTTTTATAGCGCGCTCACGGAAGCGCGTTTGACAAAGCGCGCGAACACAGGCACAATGATGCCTGCTCGAAAAAAGGGGATGTAGCTCAGCTGGGAGAGCATTACGTTCGCAACGTAGGGGTCGGGGGTTCGAATCCCCTCATCTCCACCACTAAAACCGCAGGTCAGAGGCTCGTACCTCTGACCTGTTTCCTTTGATTTACTGGAAAAATGAGGAAAGGGTCCAAAAAGGGTCCAATTTTTCTATTGTCCATAGAAAATCCATAGGATCGGAGAGGGTTGACTGCCTTTTCAATGGTCTTTGGCGAGGCATGCTTCTTAGCATCCTTCTTCTCATAACCCACGTTACGGCTTTGAGAACCGAATACGGAATTCCATACATTGCGGGGTGGAGCAGTCTGGTAGCTCGTCGGGCTCATAACCCGAAGGCCAGGGGTTCGAATCCCCTCCCCGCGACCAAAAAAACTAAACCCTGACCTGGTAAAACAGGCAGGGCTTTTCACTGCGCGGGGGAATCGAGGCGTCGCGGTTCCAACAGGAAGAAGCGGTACTCCCAACCCGCGTCGCTGCACTGAAGGCGGTTTCGGAGCGAGCAACAGGCGATGTCCCTGTTTTGCTGCCGACCAATCGCATTCGTTGACTTGCAAGTTGACATTCAATACCTGCAAACAAGATTGCAAATTGACAAAACATGGTTCATAATCAGCTTGCAAATTGACATTACGCAGGTGATAGGTGTAATAATGTTAAAACGGAAAGCATGGAACCAGCTCGAGGACTGGCGAGAGGGCAAGACCCACCAGGCGCTCCTTGTCACCGGGGCTCGCCAGATCGGCAAGACGTTTCTCGTCCGGGAGTTCGCACGCGCAAACTGGGAGCACCTGTTCGAGCTGAACCTTCTGGAGAATAGCGTGGCACGGGAAGCTGTGTCGACGGCCGCCAACGCGCGCGAGCTCTTCATGCGCCTGACCGCGTATGCCGATGTTCCTCTCGTACCGGGCAAGACGCTCATATTCATCGACGAGATTCAGGAGGCTGCGGACGCGCTCACGCTCGTCAAGTTCCTCATGGAGCGCGGCGATTTCGAATACGTGCTGTCGGGGTCGATGCTCGGAGTCGAGCTGAAAAGCATCCGGTCTGCGCCGGTGGGCTTCATGAGCACGGTCACGATGTATCCTCTTGATTTCGAGGAGTACTGTTGGGCCAACGGGCTCGCGCCCGAAATCGTAGCAGAGGCCCGCAGGTGCTTCGCCGAGCGGGAGAAGGTCGACGAGTTCGTGCATGCGCGGCTCATGGAGCTGTTCCACCGCTACCTCATATCGGGCGGCATGCCTGAGCCGGTCAACGTGTTCGTCCGCACGGACAGCGTGCCCGAAACCCGCCTGCAGCAGGAGGCCATCGTCGGGCAGTACCGCCTCGACATCTCGAAATACGCTCGCAGCCGCGCCCGCGTCGTGCGCCGCATATTCGACCTCATGCCCGAGGAGATCAGCCGCCAGGACAAGCGCTTCAAGGCCGGCAGCATCGCGGGCGACTCGCACGTCGACCGCTACGAGAACGACTTCATGTGGCTCGCCGACGCGAACGTCTCCATCCCCGTCTACAACGTGAGCGAGCCTCGCTACCCCCTGTCGATGTCGCAGGAGTCGACAAAGTTCAAGCTCTTCTCGAACGACGTCGGCATCCTCACGTACCAGTGCGGCATGGACGTCGTGCGCGACATCGTGAACCGGCGCCCCGACATCAACTTCGGGGCCATATACGAGAACGCGGTCGCGCAGGAGCTGCTCGCGCACGGACACGCGCCCTTCTACTTCAAGAACCGCGGGGTGGGCGAGCTCGACTTCGTCGTCCAGGGTCCCCGGCAGCGCGTGGTCCCCGTCGAGGTGAAGTCCGGCAAGTCGTACAAGCGGCATAGCGCGCTCACGAAATCCCTGAGCGTCGAGAACTGGGGCATCGAACAGGCAATCGTGCTCTACGACGGCAACGTCGAGGAAGACGGGAAGGTTCTCTATCTCCCGGTATACATGGCCATGTTCATCTAGCGTATTGCATTCTGGTTTAGGGAGGGGAAGCCGAATGAACGATACCCATCTGACATCGTTTGTCGCAGTTGCCGACAGCGGCAGCATTTCGAAAGCGGCAAAGCGTCTCTACATCACGCCGCAAGCGCTCTCGCAACAGATTGACTTACTCGAGCGAGAATACAATGCGAAGCTGTTTACGCGCAGC
>JAFRLO010000009.1 GCA_017431165.1 Eggerthellaceae bacterium | reverse complement strand
GGCCGCCTCGGCCCTCTTTCCCTCCGGATGCCTCATGATTCACCCCCGATATGGAAGTTGGACTGGAAACTTTTGTTTCCAGTCCAACTATCGGGGTTCACTTCAAAATGCCACCCGCTTAATCGATAAAACGAGAGAATTCCCTAACTCTCGAGGTAATCCTTCAGCTTGCTCGAACGAGAAGGATGGCGCAGCTTCGCAAGCGTCTTGCTCTCGATCTGACGGATGCGTTCGCGCGTGACTCCGAACTCGCGACCGACTTCCTCGAGCGTGCGAGGATGCCCATCCTCGAGTCCAAAACGAAGCGAGATGACTTTGCGCTCGCGTTCTGCGAGTCCGTCAAGCACCTTCCCGAGTTGCTCCTTGAGCATGCTGAAGCTCGCTGCATCAGGCGGAACAACCGCTGCATCGTCTTCGATGAAGTCACCGAGCTGACTGTCTTCTTCCTCGCCGATTGGAGTCTCAAGGCTCACTGGCTCTTGGCTTATCTTTTGGATCTCACGCACGCGCTCAGCGGGAAGGCCCATCTCCTGTCCGATTTCTTCGGGGGTAGGTTCACGACCAAGTTCTTGGAGAAGTTGACGTTGGATGCGAACGAGTTTGTTAATGGTCTCCACCATATGCACGGGAATGCGGATGGTACGCGCTTGGTCAGCGATAGCACGCGTGATCGCTTGGCGAATCCACCACGTTGCATAGGTTGAGAACTTGAATCCCTTGGTGTAGTCGAACTTCTCAACAGCGCGGATAAGACCTAAGTTGCCCTCTTGGATGAGATCAAGGAAAAGCATGCCGCGTCCCACATAGCGCTTGGCAATGGAGACGACTAGGCGCAGATTCGCCTCGATGAGTTGCTGCTTCGCGTCAAGACCGACCTGCTCGATGCGGCTTAAGCGGCGCTTCTCGCGACGATCGAGCTCGCGACCCTCTTCCTCAGCTTTCTCAAGCTCCTCTGTCGCTGCGACGCCGGCCTCGATTTTCATCGCAAGGTCTATCTCCTCGTCAGCGGTAAGCAAGAGCACCTTGCCGATCTCCTTGAGATACATGCGGACGGGATCGCCTGTGAGCATCGTGACGCCCGTGTCGGCTGTACGACGATGTGCGCGGGACCGCGCAACACGCGAGGAGGTTATCTTGGGAAGCTGGACATTGGAAGCAGCCTTCAATTCCTCTTCGGGGATGCCCTCAAGCAAATCCTCCTCAGAGCTGATTTCACTTGCAAGCTTCTCGTCTTCAACAGACGGACCATCTTCGACGATATCCTCGTCTATAACGGCTGGAGCCTCGAGATCTTCTAGATCCTCAACTACGCTCGCATCGTCATCGAGCTCGTCGGCAACATCGTGCGCATCGATGATCTGCTCGATCTCCTTTGCGACGCGGGCAGCCGCTTCTACAGCGCTTTCTGGAGCGGGCTCAACAACAGGTGTCTCCTCATCCTTTGCCTGGATGTCCTCTGCTGCTTCCTCTGCGACCTTTTTCTTCGATGCTTTCTTCGCCCGCGTGGTTTTTGTTGTCTTCTTCTTTGTTTCCGAGGTATCCTCAGCCTTCTTCTTGGTTTTCGTCTGAGTTTCCTCGGTCATGATTTCTTCAATTGTCTCTTCGGTTGTTGCCTTTTTCTTGGAAGCTTGGGCCACGTTGTCTTCCTTTCAAAACGCATGCATACAAAAATTGGGCATAAAAACGCAACATGATATTATATCACAATGAAAAGAATAATGAACTCCCTATTCATGGTGATACGAACTTGTTTTCTAAGATAAGAATGCCTGTCGAACTAACTAAAGAAGGTCGTAGGCATCTACATCGACTGCGACGTTAGTTAACGAATCGTTTGTGCGTGCGCGGAAGAATGGTTCGACAACCGATGAAACATCGGCTTCAGGAGCGCATTTGATAACAACATGCCAACGGTACATCGCACGCAAACGAGCAAGTACGCACGGCGTTGCCGGAAGCACCTCCCATGAGTCAAGGTCACTTCTCTCGAAACAATCACGCAAGCCCGCCTCGATGCTTTGAGCCTGCATACGTACAGCCCGCTCATCCTTGCCCCAAACCAACACATTGGTAAGCCTCGAGAATGGTGGATAGTTTAACAGCTTGCGCTTATGCAACTCCTCGGCAAGGAATGCATCGCGATCGTATGCTGCCGCCGTGCAAATGGCGTTGTCCGTAGCACAATATGTTTGCACGATCACCGTACCGGGAAGCGCAGCACGCCCTGCACGGCCCGCGACCTGTTCGATAAGATCGAAGGTCCGCTCCCCTGCCCTGAAGTCAGGGAGCTTGAGCATCGTATCAGCGTTGATGACGCCGACAACGGTTACATCATCGAAGTCGAGCCCTTTAGCGATCATCTGAGTTCCAAGCAAAACCGCCGCCTGCGCAGAAGCAAACGATTCTAAGAGGCTTTGATGTGCGCCCTTTTTCGATGTTGTATCGGCATCCATGCGTATGATGGGCGCCTCTTTCGCTTCGCCGGTAAAGCTCTCGAGCAGCGCGCGGAGCTCATCTTCCACGCGCTGCGTACCCGCACCGAAACGCCTGAGATACGGACTATCGCATTTTGGACATCGCGCCGGTGCCAACTCCTTATATCCGCAATGGTGGCACATCAGCAAGTTGCCACGTTCGTGGAAAGTCAGTGAAGTCGAGCACGATGGGCAGGTCGGAACATACCCGCAGTCGCGACACAGAAGGAACCGAGCGAATCCTCGCTGATTGAGCAAGAGAACCGCTTTATGGCCCGCATTGAGCTCCGTCTCCAAGGCATTGATAAGAGAACGCGAGAACATCAGTCGATGACCGGAAGAGAACTCCTTCGCCATATCAACGACTTGAATCTCGGGAAGATCGCGACCGTTCACACGTTTTGGCAGGGATGCCTGACACCACGTATCGCATTTGGAAGCTTTGTACAACGACGCTATCGAAGGCGTCGCCGAACCTAAGACGAGCGTGCCACCTTCTCGCTTGACCATCCATTCCGCCACGTCGCGGGCAACATAACGTGGAGCGCTATCTTGCTTGTACGATCCCTCATGCTCCTCATCGATTACGATGAGGCCAAGGTTTCTCATGGGAGTGAAAAGCGCGCTTCTAGCACCGACCACAACGCGCGCTTCTCCTGAGCGGATGAAATCCCATTGGTCGTAGCGTTCGCCTTGGCTCATGCGCGAATGCATAACGGCGACAATCGACCCGAAGCGTCCGCGGAAGCGTGCGACGGTTTGGGGTGTCAAGGATATTTCAGGCACAAGGACGCAGGCGCTTTTGCCTTCTGCCAAAACGTGCTCGATGGCGCGAAGATACACCTCGGTCTTTCCACTTCCCGTCACCCCATCGATGAGCACCACGCGTCCATCAGAGCTCGCGATCGCATTGTCGATGGCTGCAAGCGCATGCGTCTGACCATCCGTAAGCTCAGGTTTGGGCGATGGTGCGAAAGCTGGTCTGGTATTATCGGGATTGCCCTCGACAGAGCCATCGGCAGCGATGGTTGCCGCATCGCCACGATACCTTCGCCGATGCTCGATTCGGATAACGTCCTTTGCGACCAAGGATTTAAGCGCACTTGAAACAGAACCGTACTCAGCCGTCAGTTCCGCTACGCGGACTTCGCCTTTCGAGAGCGCAGACATGATCGCCCGCTGCTTCACAGCTGTCCTGCGAGGGATGAACTCGTCGAATCCTTCCCCGCGCATCACCCATCTATCATCGACCTGCCCGACTGACGGCTGATCGACATGCCATGCGCCATCCGCGCTTCTTAAACGGGCAACCCCTCCAGGGGGTGTGAACAGACGAATGCATGACGAGAGAGGAGCGATGTAGCGATGCGCGAGGAAACGAGCGCAAGCCGCACCGTCCTCGTTGAAATACGGAGCGCTCAATACGCGCTGTATGGGTTTGACGTTCCTGATTCCGAGGTCTGCGGCATCTCCGTCGAACAAATCGATTACGAAACCGATTGCCGGACGATGCCCGAAAGGAACATATACGGCGCAACCGACCGCAACATCGTCAAGGTCGGATGGAACCGCATACGTATAGGGGCTATCAAGCGCCTGGGTGGGAATATCAAGTATGACAGATGCAAGCCTCGCCAATCGGGCACCTAGCTAACTATCCAGATTACAGACCGCAAGCGGCGCGAAGGGCATCGACCTTGTCAGTACGCTCCCATGTGAACTCAGGCAGCTCACGGCCGAAATGCCCGTAATTGGAAGTCAGACGGTAAATCGGACGGCGAAGCTCGAGCTCATCGATGATCGCTGCGGGGCGGAGGTCGAAGACCTCGTTGACTGCACGTTCTATCATCGCCTCGTCAACATGCGCCGTACCGAAGGTATCGACCATGATCGAAATCGGCTTCGCGAGGCCGATGGCGTATGCAAGCTGGATCTCACAACGATCCGCAAGCCCAGCCGCGACGATGTTTTTGGCAACCCAACGTGCCGCGTATGCCGCGGAACGATCGACCTTCGTGCAGTCCTTGCCCGAAAAAGCTCCGCCACCATGACGACCCATTCCACCATAGGTATCAACGATGATCTTACGACCGGTAAGGCCTGAATCGCCCATGGGGCCACCGACCACGAAACGTCCAGTCGGGTTCACATAAATCTCGGCATCATCGGCAAGAACAACGCCTTCCGCCTTAAACACCGGTTTTATCACATGCTCGAGAAGTTGGTCATACAGCTCGCCGGACTCGACTTTCTCAGAATGCTGCGTGGAAACGACGACCTTTTCAACCTGCGTGGGTTTGCCGTCAACATAGCGCACCGAAACCTGCGTCTTCCCATCGGGACGCAAGAGCGGAAGCGTGCCGTCTTTGCGGACCGCACTCAAGCGTTCAGACAAACGATGCGCCAGATAAATCGGCATGGGCATGAGCGTTTTCGTCTCGTTGCACGCATAGCCGAACATCATGCCCTGGTCGCCGGCGCCGATAGAGTCGTACGAATCTTCCTGTGCCATGCCATGCTGAACCTCCCATGATTCGTCAACGCCTTGAGCGATGTCGGGAGACTGTCCGTGGATCGCGTTGATGACGCCGCATGTATCAGCGTCGAATCCAAACTTCGCACGGTCGTAGCCGATATCGCGCACGACGCCGCGCACGATCTCGGGAACGTCGATGTAGGACTCCGAGCGGATTTCGCCGGTAACGACGACAAGACCAGTGGTGACGAGCGTCTCGCAAGCGCATCGGACGTTTTTCAAGCTCGCAGGAACACCTGTCGGCGAAATATATCCCGATTCTTCCAACATCGCCTCTTTAGCAAGGAGGGCATCTAGTATGGCATCGGATATCTGGTCGCAAATTTTGTCGGGATGACCCTCGGTGACGGATTCGGACGTGAAAAGATAGGAATTCTGACGTTCGTTCATTAATCATTCTCCTCGAAGTCTGTCTTTGTCTTTCAAGGAGCATGATACATGTTCGCGTTTGCGCATGAAAGCCGATTATCGCTTTTGTTACAAAGTCTTCGATGACGTTTTCCTCGAACGTCCCACACATAGCAAGCTGACCTGGGCGACTCACGGAAAGGCAGAGCACTCAATCGACTTTACGGCGAAGCGCATCATCTGCCAGCGTATAATGGCATCGTCGAATGATTCGTGCAGCAGGCGTTGCTGTTTTAGCCGAAAAGCGCCTCAGGCCGGCTCAGACGGCTCTATAGGCTATACCAACGAGATATATGGGTGTTGTTTATGAAGGTACTCCGCTTCATCATCTGCTTCTTAGCGACTATCACGCTTTCCATAACGATGATAGCCGCTGGATTCTTCGCAGTCTCATCGTTCCCGCGTTTAACGGGAGCGGTGTCATACGTGACATGCGATGTCGCGAATTCGCCGTTCAGCCGAGCACAGCTCTCTTCCGCTGCCACGGAAACACATGAATACGCATTCGGCATGCATAGCAAGAACAGCCTCTATGATGCTTTGGCGAAGATCAACGACGATGCCTCTACACCCTATGCGAAGACAACGAGAACCCGTCTCGCTGCCGCGCCGGACGCATACGTCCTAGACGAACGCGCCTTCACGCATCTTGATGACTGTTACAAGATCGCTACGACCGCACGCGAAGTGCTTGCGATCATCGCATGCGTCGCCGTGGTCTTTCTGCTCCTCACCGGCTTGGTCGCCAAGCAGCGCAACCTCGGGCGTGTGCTCATCATCTCAGGCTGCATCGTCATTGTAAGCTTCATCGCGCTCGCCATATTCGCTTTCGTCGATTTCGACCGATTATTCGCCTTGTTCCACTCCTTCTTATTCAAGGAAGGAACATGGACGTTTTCCGAGAACTCGCTTTTGATCTGCATGCTGCCTGAAAGTTTCTGGGTCGCAATCGCCGGAATCTGGGCGCTAGTCTCCGCGCTGTTAAGCATCATCTTCATCCTCATAGGATCGAAATGCGTGCGTCGCGCACGCGTCCGTGCTCGCGAAATCCAGGCCGAGGCACAGCAATCCGTATACTACAGCCCCTATGACTCCATAGGCTAATCGCAAGCCGAAGAAGAATCGGAAAAGCAAGAGAGGAACCGCAATGGCACAACCGACTTCCGGCGTTCGCGTCCGCTTCGCTCCATCACCAACGGGACGACTGCATATCGGCGGCGCGAGGACGGCAATCTATAACTGGGCATTCGCACGAGCGACGGGTGGAACATTCATCCTGCTCATCGAGGATACCGACCCCGAGCGATCGACCGAGGAGAACGTACAGGTTATCTTAAATGCCATGAAATGGCTCGAGCTCGACTGGGACGAGGGTCCCGAGGTCGGCGGCGAAGCCGGCCCGTATTTCCAAATGCAACGCATGGGAACCTATGCTGATGCACTCGAGCAGTTAAAAGCCGCGGGCGCGGCGTACCCGTGCTTCTGCACAAAAGAAGAACTCGACCAGAAGCGCGCGCTTGCAGAGAAGACCGAAGGTGGCTACGCAGGCTACGATCGCACATGCCGCGCACTCGACGAGAAAGAAGCGCAATCGCGCATCGATGCCGGAGAGCCCCACGTCTGGAGACTCGCCGTCCCAGAAAACCATGGACCCATCGAATTCGAAGATGCGGTATATGGGCATATGAGCTTTCCTGCAGAAGTCATGGACGACATGATCCTTGTCCGAAGCGATGGGAGCCCCACCTACAATTTCGCAGTGGTGTGCGATGACGTGAACATGGGGATCACACATGTCATCCGCGGAGATGACCACCTCTCCAATACGCCGAAACAAGTGCTCATCTACGAAGCGCTCGGAAAACCGGTCCCAACCTTCGCCCATCTTTCCATGATTCTAGGTCCCGATGGGAAAAAGCTCTCGAAGCGCCATGGAGCAACGAGCGTGGAAGAATACCGCGACCGCGGATTCTTACCCGATGCCATGGTGAATTTCCTCGCGTTATTGGGCTGGTCGCTTGACGGCGAGACGACGATCATGTCGCGCGATGTGATCTGTGGTAATTTCAGCCTTGATCGTGTGACGAAGAAGGACGCCGTCTTCGATGAGACGAAGCTTTCCTGGATGAACGGCCAGTACATCCAGAAGATGGGTGCTTCAGAATGGGTACGTAAGAGCTGGCCTTGGCTTGCTCGCGCGTTCTCGGAAGGCTATCCGTACATGCATTCCGCCATCATTCCGACACCAGAACCAGATGAGCCGTCCACAGAACCCGAACCCCTCACCGAGGAGCAATGGGCCGCCTTCGATGATGACTATGCCGCACATCCAGCCTTCTATGAAGCTCTCTATCCCCTTGTTGCGGAACGCGAGACATCGCTTACGGAGTGCGAGAGCAAGCTCGCCTACATGTTCTGGGGACCGTGCGTGTGGCTTGATGAGAAGAGCGTGAATAAGATCCTGCGCAAAGAAGGTGCACGTGCCGAAGAAGCGCTGCATGCCTGCCGTGCGGTATTGGCTGATGAGGGCAACGCATGGGAATGCGCGGTATTGGAGCAAAAGTGCAAGGATTTGGCCGAGCCGCTCGATATGAAGCTTCGCAACCTCCTTCAACCACTTCGCGTTGCTTTCTCTGGCAATATGGTGTCACCGCCATTATTCGAATCGATAGAACTCTTGGAGCGCAAAGATGTTCTTGCACGCATCGATGCATGCTTGGACATCGTCTTCGGCTCGAAATAGGTCAGTTTCCCGACTGGGCGCATAAGCGATTGCCATGCCGAACCGTATAGCCATAGACGAACGTTGGTGTGTACGACCCCTG
Organism: Eggerthellaceae bacterium; assembly: GCA_017431165.1. Classification (GTDB taxonomy): domain Bacteria; phylum Actinomycetota; class Coriobacteriia; order Coriobacteriales; family Eggerthellaceae; genus SIG42. The sequence continues at coordinate 7,983 of JAFRLO010000009.1, read as the reverse complement.
GGAAGCACATGCGAGCGGTGCAGCATCGTATGCCCTGCTCAAGCAATCTCATTGGACGCAGGAGAAGTTCCACGCATAAACGCAGATGCCTGCACATCGTGTGCTTTATGCGCAGGCATCTGCGATGCGTTCGTCGCAACCGACATCCTATCGCTCGATGTGCTCACGCACGCGATGTCGAGCGCAGAGCGCACAGGTGCTGTCTACATCACTTGCATGGAAGCCCTTCCGGATGATGTATACGAACCTGCAGGCAATGTCATCGTACTTACCTGTCTTGCTGAGCTTTCCCCTGAAGTTTGGATTGCTTTGCTTGCGCATCGCATCCCCATAACCATCTGCTGCGATGAGTCTATGTGCGCAACATGCACACAAGTCGGAACTCGCGGATATTCCATGTGGGATTATTCGCTCGGGAAAGCACGACAAGTCACGGGTGGAGATGTGTCTTTCGAAAGCCGCATCCCGCAGCGAGAAAGCCTCATGCACGACTTGGGCGGGATGGATGAAGGTGACAGACGCGAGATTGCGGAAGATATCGGAACGACACTGAAGGACCTCGCAAGCGGAGAGCGCAGAAAGCGCACCTCAACCGTAGTCGACGATCTGCTCACCTTGCAGGAGCGTATGCACGCACGTGCGTTTACAGCAGATCCGCAAACAAGCGTCCTTGCACTTAAAAGCGCGTACAAACCCCGCGTCATACCACCAAACCTCGAGCTATTGAAACGCTCTGTGAAAGCCGACCCTGATATTGCAAACCGCATCCCTCTCACGATTGCAAAGCTTAACAAGGCAGCATGTGCATGCAGCGATCATCCGTGCGCGAAAAAGTGTCCGACCCATGCACTGCGCACCGAATTCGGTACCTCGGAAATAAGCTACGATCCGACATCTTGCATAGGATGCGGATACTGCAGCGCCATCTGCCCCACACAAGCTATCACGCTCTCGCACGTGACAGCTGAGATCTTCGTCTGAAAAGCTTGATTACGCCTTATATCATGCTGCTTACGGGAAAGGCTCCCCGAATCATGCGCTTTTGCCCTGGTCCTTTTCGCTTTCTTTCCCGGAAACGAGCACAATCATGACGATCATCATGATAAGACCCGCTATGTCGTAGCCCGTGAACACCGTCCCGAGCCACACAGCGCAAATGACAGTTGCACTCACAGGCTCGATCGTGCCGAGCAGACCACCCTTCACCGAGCCGACAATGGATACGCCATGCAGATACAAGGCGAAAGCTGCGATTGTGCCGACTACGACGACAAGCGCGAACAGAAAGATTCCCTCAGCATCGAGATCTGGAAGCGCCAGGGGCTGCCCGTAGAGCGGTCCGGCACAATACAGCAGCGCTGCTGCGATACCGCCGAACAACATACCGAGTCCCGTCACGGGAAGGCTCCCCCATTGTGCGAACAGCTTCTTGGGATACATCACGTACGTCATTACCGTAAGACCGCACAAAAGGCCCCAGATAAGGCCTTCAAGGGGCACGGATAGTGTCGAAAGGTCGCCCTGCGTCGCGATGAGTACCGTCGCAGTCACGGCGAGTATGAGACCGATGAAGTCACGAAGGAACGGAAGCCTGCGAGCAAGGATACAGCTGAAGAGCATGATGAAGATAGTACCCGTGCATTGGAGAACGGTTGCCGTACCTGCATTCGTGTACATGATGGTCATGATGTAGGTGATTTGGCAGAAGAAAAGGCCGACCACACCGAAGAATATGAAACGCCCTACCATGCGCGCATCTTTGAATATCGCCTTCAACTCATCTCGTTTGGTAATGAACAGGATGATGAGAAAGACGATGCCCGACCCCACCATACGCACCACGGTGACGAACAAGGGGGAGATATCGTATGAGCCCAACAATCTCTGCAGGCAAGCCCCGGAAAAGCCCCAGAGCGCGCCGCCGAGCAGCGTGCAGAACACGCCGAACACAAAATGTTTCCTAGAGGCACTATCCGCCATTTTATTCCTTAGCATCTTCATCGATGAGCTCATGGACAAAGCCCGCAACGCGCGCGAGTAACCCGTCCGGTTCAATCGTACCGAAATACTTGAGGGGAAGACGAAGTTTGCGGCTCGATGGCGTGAATCTTCCCCCGTAGCGCCGCATCTTAGTGCTCAAAGCACGCGGCACGTCAACCGGCTCGATGATAAGCTTGCCGCCTACCACCGAAATGGTCTGTATACCATGCTCATATGCAAACGCCTTCAGGCGTGCTTTATCGAGCAAATTCCTCGTCTCGATGGGAAGCTCCCTGCCGCCGGAAGCAAGCTCCCGCTCGATATCGTCAACATCCTCCTCGGTAAACGCGGAGGCGATGCGCCGATACCATACGACACGCACATCGACATCGGGAATAAAGTCCTCGGGAATAAACGCACGTCCGGCAATATTAACCGTGATATCGGAAAGCGCAGGTGGAAGGGCATCTGCGTCTGTATCGCTCCCTTCGCGTGCTGCTTGCACCGCATATGAAAGCATCTGCGCGAACAGATCGAATCCGACCGCAGACATATTCCCGCTCTGCTCTGCTCCGAGCAGGCTGCCGGCACCCCTGATCTCGAGGTCGCGCATTGCGATGCTCATCCCGCTGCCTAGCTCCTGATGCTCATCGATTGCGACCAAGCGCGCTTGCGCTTGCTCGGTAAGCGGTATCTGTTCGGGGAACATGAAATATGCGTACGCCTGCACAGCGGAACGGCCGACACGCCCCTTGAGCTGATACATCTGCGCTAAACCGAGACGCTGGGAATCTTCGATGATAAGCGTATTGGTATGGGGGTTATCGATGCCGCTCTCGATGATCGTCGTCGCAACGAGAACATCAAGTTCCCCGACGCTGAATTCCTCCATGACGCGTTCGAGCTCTTCCTTGCTCATTTTGCCATGCGCCACTCCGATACGCGCCTCGCCCGCCGCCTCGCTGACACGGCGAACCGCATCATCGATCGTTCGAACGCGATTGCTCACGTAATAAACCTGTCCACCACGCTCGAGCTCGCGCCTGATGGCCCCGGAAACGATATCGGGATCCCACTCCCCTACATGCACCTTGACGGCCTTGCGGTTATCGGGCGGCGTGTTAATCAAGCTCATATCGCGTACGCCGGAAAGCGACATCTGCAAGGTTCTCGGTATCGGTGTTGCAGAAAGCGTGAGGACGTCGACGGACTCACGCAGGTTCTTGAACTGTTCCTTATGACCGACACCGAAGCGTTGCTCCTCGTCGATGATGACAAGACCGAGGTCGTGCGGATTGACGTCCCGCGAGAGCAGTCTGTGCGTCCCGACAAGGATATGAACATCCCCTGACGCGAATCCTTCGAGTGTCTCTTGCTGCTGAGCGGACGACTTAAAACGCGAGAGCACATCCACGCGGATGCCGAACGGTTCGCAGCGCTCCGAAAACGTCGTGTAATGCTGCTGCGCCAAAATGGTCGTCGGGCAGAGCACCATGACCTGCTTATCATCCTGCACGGCCTTGAATGCCGCACGCATCGCGACCTCCGTCTTCCCGAAACCGACATCACCGCAGATAAGCCGATCCATGGGCTGCGGTGATTCCATATCTGCTTTCACATCGGCGATTGCACGGAGCTGATCAAGCGTCTCTTCAAATGGAAACGCATCCTCCATTTCGACTTGCCATGGCGTATCCGGGCTGAAGCGGAATCCCTGCGCCGAAGCGCGCCTCGAATACACGTCCACCAAATCGAAGGCGAGGTTTTTCGTAGCCTTGCGCGCCTTGCGCACAGCTCGGGACCAGTCGGATGTGTTCAGCCTCGTCAGACGTGGGCTGTATCCCTCAGGACCCACGTAACGCGTCACGCGATCGAGCTGCTCGACAGGCACGAAGAGCTTGTCAGACTGCGCATATTCCAACAGCAAATAGTCACGCATCGTCCCATCGATCTCACGGCACACCAGATCCTTGAATAGGGCGACGCCATGAGCCGCATGCACGACATAATCACCTGGCTTATACGGGAAGGTGATCTTCGTGATGTCGATCCGCTTTGATGTGCGAGTACGCGTCGATCCTTGTGTATCTGATAACGATACAAGCGCGATACGTGCCTTGGGAATGACCATACCCAAGGGGATATCGACATCGACGACGTTGACCACGCTGCGGCGAAGCCGCTTAAAAGATAATGCGGCCTCGTCCTCGGATTCAAGCGCTGCCAAACTCACATCCTCAGCACTATCTAGCACCTCCAAAAACGGCAGCTCGTAATCCACAAGCGAAAGCTCGATATCCTTTCGTGCCCGATGGTTCGGGACGGACAATACTGTGGTGAAACCTCCATCCAAAAAGCCCCTCAATCTCCCGAAGAGCTTCTCGGGAGAACCCGCGACCTCAACCCTCTTTACAGGAAGCTCATCATCCGCCGCACCCCCGACGCGCATGATGGACACGTAGGTCGCACGCTGCACGCTCCCGAAATCGAGCGATGCAGGTTGGCAGATGATTCCCTCAGGGACGATACTTGTACCCTTAAGCCTTGCCTCTATGTCGGCATAAGTATGCGCGGCATCATCGAAAAGCGAGCGCGGTTCGATAAGCACGGAAAGTGCATCTTTCGCAAGATAGGAACCAAGGGTCTCGAGAGAATCGTACAGATAGGGCAAAAGCGCACTCGACTCCTCGAAGACCATGCCGCCTTCGAGCTTTTCGAGAAGCTCTCGGAAAGCCTGATTCGTCCGAGCGCGTGATTCGAGGCTTCTTCTAGCTCGTTCGATTGCGCGCTGGGAGCAAGAATGTTCCACAACGGGAAAGACTTCGACTTGGGCAAGATTCGCAATCGTCTGTCCGGTTGAGGGCACGATTCGCCGGATCTCTTCAAGCTCATCTCCGAAAAAATCGAGTCGGATGGGATAAGCGAGGTTCCCTGGGAATACGTCGATGACACCGCCTCGCGTGCAAAACGTCCCTGGCCCATCGAGCTCGCCGGTGTTTTTGTATCCACGATCCTGAAGCGTGCGAAGGACATCGTCGAATTCTTCAACATCTTTCATGCACATATCCGAAAGCTCTCTTTGGGCAAAAAGGATAAGAGGTTCATGCGCACGGCTTGCATGCGGAGGCAAAAGCCGCACGAGCGCGCCAGCAGATGCTACGATGATACAAGGCTTCCCGGAAGAGAGCGCCCACGCAGCCCTCATGCGCTGGGCAATGATGTTCACATCAGGCTTCCTCGAGCCGAAAGGCACATCCATGCGCGCTGGAAATCGCAGCACGTACTCATCGGAAAGGTATGCGCGGAGCATCCGTGAAAACGATGCAGCCGCATCTTCGCCTGCGATGACCACAAGCGTAGGCTGCGGACATCTTGCGAAACGAGCTGCGACGAGGAAAGCGCGCGCAGAACTTGCGACAGCTAAAGCCGCATCGCTTCCAGCATCGAGCTTGCCCCAAAACGCATCGAGCGCCTGGGAGCGTTCTAATGTGTATGCAAGCGAATCGATCAGCATCCTTATCCATCCTAAACCGCATGGCTTGCACGGATCCATACAGCACGAAAACCCGCGTTTCGCGGTTATATAGGGGGTGTTTGCATAGAGTTGCTTCACCACCCCGGTCTCTATTAGGCTATGCGCATTATAGCGTAAGCACATAGATGGGCGAATCTGAGTTTCGATATGCCTGTCTTAGAAGAGTCGGACTATAATGGCACCACATTAAAAAGGCTACAACACTCATAAGGACATACATGCCACGGGAATCACTGAAATCGAAACGCGAGCGTGCAGCCGCTGTAGCTTTACGGATGAACGAGCGTTACGGTGAGGCCGAAACCGAGCTTATTTATGACGGCGACCCCTTCCATCTGGTTATCGCCGTGCTCCTCTCGGCGCAGACTACCGATAAGGCCGTCAACAAGGTTACTCCCGTACTGTGGGAACGCTACCCCACCATAGAAGCGCTCGCCCAAGCTAAACAAGAGGATGTCGAGGAAATACTCCGCAGCATAGGATTCTTCCGCACAAAGGCAGCACACGTCATCGAATGCGCCCGCATGGTGCTTGAGGATTTCAAAGGAAACGTCCCCTCCACAATGGGCGAACTTACCAAACTCCCCGGCGTCGGACGTAAAACCGCCAACATCGTGCTCAACGTCGCTTTCGACGACGTAGAAGGCATCGCCGTCGACACGCACGTCTTCCGCATCACGCATATGCTCAAGCTCAGCAATGCGCCCACGCCGCAAGCTACTGAATTCGACTTGCTTAAGGTTTTCGACAGGAAGGATTGGAAACCGATCAATCATCAGCTCGTGCGTTTCGGGCGCGAGGTGTGTGTTGCGCGTCGCCCGAAATGCGACATCTGCGAGCTTAACGACATTTGCCCAAGCGCTAAGAAATCGCAGTGATTACGAGGTGTGCTCTCAATCCGTCGCTTCGTCTTTCTTGCGCAAGACAAAGCCTTCGCTGAAAAGCTCCGCCTCCACGGTTTCAACGAGCAGAGGCAAGGCATTAAAGACCGGCTCGGTCAACCCGATGGTATATTCGGCAGGCTCCATATTGAGCACCTGCATGCCGAGGCACACACCACGCGCCTCATAGCCCAATAACGCAGCTGAATCGAACAGGTCGATGAGCTTCATATCGTGCAGCGATGCCATCGCACCTGCATGCCGCGCCACATCGTCAGGCTGGAACCGAAACACCGTACCAGGTGCTTCACCCGTACCATCGACCGCATCTACCGTCACGATGAAGTCGTAGTCGCGGATTACGGGAAGCATATCAAGGCTCATGCAACCAACATCGAAGCAGGAAACATCATCGGGAATCTCGTAGCGCTCGAGAAGCGCATCGTAAACCGCAGGTCCGATGCCCTCATCGAGCATGAGCTTATTGCCGACACAGATGACGGCACATCTCCTCGATGAAGTGACGCTTTCGCCTTGCATCGATGTATTGTCAGGCAGATCAATCATTAGCAGAACTCCTAAAACATCACACGCTTATGCGAAAGGCGCCCTAATGAAAAGATTGTAATACGTGGCGAGCGCGATCATGATGATACCAGCGATGACACAGCCAATCGCCCATTTGCGTTGCGTGCTCAGATACTCCTCTTTCGTCTTTCCCCGTTCCGCCGCACGATGGGCGGCAATGGGCTGACCTAATATCGAGAAGACAACGGTTGCCGCCACAAGCACGATAAAGACGATAATGGCAAGTAAGATCGAAGGAGCATTATGCACCGAATACGCGGAATAGAAACAGTTATCGGCAAACAGCCATGCGGGGTAGAAAAGAATCGTAACCCAGAATCCATGAGCAGGACCCCAGATGGGTGGGAGGAACAACGCGCCTATGTTAATGCGCGGAATGCCTTCAAGGAATTTTTCCTCTCGTGCAATCTGTTCGTCTGTGAGCGGTTGACCCATGCCGCCTCCTTCCCCATCAACGCTTATGGTTTATCGTTGGGTCAGTGTCACATTATAGCGAAGCGAAAACAGAAAACGGAGCCCGACGATGCCGGGCTCCGTAAAAACGCATGCGGTGTTCGCTCAAGCGTTAGGCTTCTTCGTTCGCCTCTTCAATCAATTCGGCGACTTCATCATCCTCAAGCATACGGATGTTTCCGGACAGGTCGTCCTCACCTACGATGACATGCTTCTCGGGATCGTACACCAGTCCGCCATGCTCTTTCCAGAAGAACATGAGCTTCGTGGGAGCGGTGCCCTCGACGTTAGCAAGATACACATGGATGAAGATGAAGATGATGAATACGTACATCAGGAAGTAGTGGATGACGCGCTGATTCATCTGACCACCGACCAAGTCGGTGCCGACAGCGAAGATGCCCCAGTCCATCGTCGGTCCCCACAGAGCCATGCCCGTGTAGAACTGCAGGATGATCAGGATCGGGATCAGCAGATAGGAAAGCTTCTGCGGAACGCCGAGCTTCGCGGACAGCGGATGATCCTTCTTCATGAACAGGTAGTACT
>JAFRLO010000008.1 GCA_017431165.1 Eggerthellaceae bacterium | reverse complement strand
TATTCTTCTCCGGATCACATCGACGGCAAGTTCGCCGAGGTAATCGAGCGCGTCTTTCGCATTTCTTTTGCGCCAAAGCGCGGAAAAATCAATTTTGCCTTGCAGCTCTTCGATGGGGAGGTACACGAAGTTGTTCCCATCGTAGAAGCGGGTCTGGTGCTTGAAGACGATGCAGATGTCGCAATCCGACTGCAGAAGGATGATGGGGGTGTTCAGGCTGTGGATGTCCTGAAGGACGGTCACGCCCTTGTCTTCAGCGTCGAGCAGGCTGAACAGCAGCCAGTGCATGCGTGGCACGATGCACTCCGGGGGCAGGTGCACCGTATATCCCGACAGGTCGGAAACGTGCAGCGCATCTTGCATGCTCAAAGGGTTTTTGCCGTTGAGCGCTGCCATGAACGTGTCCGTGAACAGCTTTTCGATGTGGAATTCGGCTTCCACGTCTTTGGGCCGCTCGCGCGCATCGCATGCCAAGCCGAGATCGATGGAACCGTCGTCGAGCCGGTCGAGGATTTCCACTGGTTCCATGTCAATGAGCTCCAGCTCAATGTTTGGATATACTTTATGGAACTCGTTCAGTATCTCGCCCATGAAGCGGCTGAAGAACCCGGCAAGAAACCCAATTTTGAGCACGCCGCTGCGCAGAGCCTTTTCCTTGGCGATATGGTCGATCGAGCGATTGTATGCCCTGATCGTCTCGAGCGAGTCTTCGACGAACATCGCTCCCATTTCAGTTAAGGACACTCCGTGATGATCGCGCACGAAGATTTGTATACCGAGTTCCTGCTCGAGGTTTGAAATATGCTTGGACAAGACCGGTTGCGTCAAGTAGAAGTTCTGCGCCGTTTTGGTGAAATTGAGCGTGTTCGCCAGGTCAATGCATTCTTCCAGATGCGAAATCCTCATAGGACCTCAACCTCCCCCCAATTGGCCCTCAGCATACGATGCATCGCTCTTGATTTGATTATAAAAGCCCAGATGTTTATGGGTTTAGACATTGTTTCGATTTGCTATTCAGATTTGGTATAGGGAGATAGCCTTTTTGCATTTCCATCCGCGAGAGCTCTTTTGGATACTTGATGCAAAGGGGCTCGCACTCCTTCCTCTCATGTGCGAGCAACCTTAACGAAGCGATCCACTCTCAGAACTGTATCGAATACGAGAAGAAGGGGCAATCATGACGAATATGGTCATTTCGGAAAGGGAGAATGCTGACCGCGTGTTCGGGCGTGTGCAGGGTGATCCCCTTTGGATTCCCATCGTCGGCATTTACAACGATCTGGTGTTTTCGAGTGCGCTCCATGAAAGGCCTGCGCCGCCTGAAGGAAAAGACTGGGCAGGATGCAACTGGGTTTGGGACGAGGCATGCCTGGGCTTTGCACCCAACTTGCACATGCCGATGGTGCTCGAGGATATCTGCGATTGGCGCGAGGTCGTGCCGTTCCCCGATCTCGACGCAATCGATTGGGCGGCTGCGGCAGAAAAGGACTTGGCCGAACACGATCATGAAAACAAGTACCTGTGCATGTTCATGGAAACCGGTCCCTGGGAGCGCGTGCATGCGCTCATGGGAATGGAGCAGGCGTTCGTGGCGCTCTACGAAGAACCTGACGAGGTGAAAGCGCTTCTGGAAGCCATCACCGACTACAAAATTGCAGCTATTAACAAGCTTGGCGAGTATTATCATCCCGATCAGTATTTCTTCCAGGATGATCTGGGCACCGCATCAGGCCCGATGATGTCGCTCGAAATGTATCGTGAATTCCTCAAGCCGTGCCACCGTCGAGTTGCCGAGGCTATTCATGCGCAGGGCGCTCTGTACATTCACCACAGCTGCGGCTGGATGGATGCTTTCGTGGACGACCTGATTGACGTGGGGGCTGATGCGATTAACCCGCTACAGGCCATGAACGATTGGGAAGGCCTTGCGCAACGCTATGGCGATGTGCTGCATTTCGATGTCGGCGTGCCGGGTACGGATAGCACGCGTAACACCGAAGCGGACGTGCGGGCAACGGTTCATCGCATCATTGACACGTTTGGGCCGACCAAGCATCTGACCACGATGAACTTCCCTACGAATGCCGCGACGATGAATCTGGTCGACGCTGCGATGGACGAGCTGATCACCTACAGCCACCAGTATTACGCGAACTAGCGAGCATGTCATGCGCTCCGCACGGCTCGCATGCAAGCAAATTTTGTCAGCTGTCCAAATACAGCTGAACATGCCTTCGGGCAGACCCTCCCAAGTGAAGGGCGCATTTCTCGGTTTATGCGCCCTTTCCCTCTTCTTGGAAATGCTCGTAAACAATCAAGTTTTGAAAAGGCGGCGATTATGCCTACTTCGAAGATTGCAAACTGGGGTGTCGTAGACAGGTCCCTGAGCGGAAGGGAATCGTGGATTTCGTTTTTCGCCGTTTTCTGCTTTTGCTCTACGACTACCTATTTGCAGAATAAAGTTGCATCCATCATCACCGTGCTCGCAGCTGCATTTGCCATGGACCCGGCGAGCGCCGGATATCTGGTTGCCTCGTTTGCCATCGTCGGCATCGTGCTCGCGTTTCCTGCCGCGTGGATCATGCGCAAACTTGGCGTGAAGACGACGCTCATCTTGGCGGGATGCATCAGCATCATCGGCAGCTTGATCGGGCTTTTCGCCCAGAGCGCGGCAACGATTCTCTTTTCGCGCGTCTTGGAAGGATGTGGTATGGCGTTCGCGGCCGTAGTCGGACCGAATGTCATCCCGCGGCTGTTTCCTCAGGAAAAGATGGGGCTGGTCATGGGCGTGTGGTCATGCTGGACGCTCCCCGGCATCATTCTTGCATTCATCACAACGCCCCTTCTGTACGAGGCGTTCGGATACCGTTCGCTGTGGGTGCTTTCCCTCGTTCTCGAGATTGCGACGACTGCGTGGATGATTCTGAGCTTCAGGCTTTCAGCGCCGGCTTCGTCGGAATCGGTCGATGCTGTCGATGCGCGTTCCGTACGAAAACCGCACGTGCTCAGCGCGTGGCTCGTAGCGTTCGCGTTTCTTGGTTATGGCCTGCTGTTCGGTACGATTCTTGCGTACTATCCCACGTATCTGCAGACCATGAAGGGCATGTCCTTGACCCTTTCGAGCATCGTGCCGATGGTGCTGGCGGTTACGACGGCGCCCTTCGGAATTTGGTTCGGCATTTTGGCCGATCGCTACCGAGCTCGCAAGTGGTTTATCGTCATTCCCTTGTTGGTAGTGGCAGTGCTGGAGCTCACTATCGGTTTCACCGAAGGGCCGGAGTTGTGGCCTGTGTGGCTCTACGCCGTCGCGTTTGGCATCTGCTGCGGCGGCATTCCGATGGGGATTTATGCGTTGGTGCCCTTGCTTGCCGTTGAGCGCAGCAAGGTCGACTATGCCCTTGCGGGAACCGGATTCTTCATGATGATATCGAATTTCTTGCTCGGGCCTTTGGGTGCGCTGATTGCCGATATTGGTTATCACCAGCTCGGCATGTACGTGCTTGCTCCCGTTGCCCTGTTCTTCGCGATTCTCGTGCTCGTTTGCAAAGGCGATCGCGATTGAGGACTCGTTTCCTCGATAGGGGGTGGTTTCAACCTGTTCACTCATATGGGTTATTACGTAGGTAGTTGCTATTTGACCAGTATTAATCAACGCCAAAACACATATCTCCATTGGGGCATCGGGAATTTGTTCCTTAACGAAACAATCAGAGGGGGATTAAATGAGCATGGGAGAGTATCGCAAGCTTGAACATTCGAAACCGTGGCAATACGAAGAGGACGGTTTGACCGTCACGCGCAGCAAGG